>CAUZEG010000043.1:0-21426 GCA_963578775.1 Myxococcales bacterium | reverse complement strand
CCGATGCTAACCGTCAAATTTACCTGCGTCGGTTGGCCCGGGACGCGGGCCGCCTGCGCGGGAGGCTTCTGGCCGGGCGCGCTACCCTGACCTTGCGGTTGCTGAGGCGGATCCAGGGTGTCCACGAATACAACCAGACGTTCTCCCTCCTCCAGTTCGGTCAAATAGAGATCGGTATCACCCGGGCAAATACGGGCCAGATAGTCTGAAGTTTCATCAATCTGTTGCATCCCCGCACCCTCAGCACGGCGATAGGGGTCCAGTTTCTCGCATGGCGGAAGGGCCAGAAGATCAAGCCCATATTCTGTAGGTGCGGCCAGGCTTCGCTCGCGTTGTACGACAAACATTATACGACTGTCCTCCACAAGAGTCTTTTGTATGCCGTTGTCGACCACCTCTACATCAATCCCCTGTATCTGGAGTTCCGGTGGATCCCCTTGTTCACCGGCACGCAGTTTTGCAGAGAGACGGGTGCCCGTTGAAGCCTGGTGAACGAAATAGTCTTTATCGTCTGTACACAACCAACGTTTGCTAACCGTCGCCTTATAGGACGAGTCGAGCTCCAGTGTCTGGGGTGAACCATCCGGCGGTTCATCGGGTTCCACCTCCGAATCCCGCCGGGAACACGGGGGATCGGTACGATACAATACCGCTTCCAGATCCTGGCGTACCAACGCAGGCTGATATCCACCTTCCAAGGCCTTCTCCAGGTAATTGCGAGCCTCCTTCCATGCTTTTTTTGCGTCTGCGGCCGGGTCTTCCGACTCGCCTTCTGGCTGTGGGTTCTGCGCCGCTACCTCCTTTGCTATCGCCTGGCGGATATACACAAATGCTATGGCACGCAAGACCTGGCCACGCTCCGCGTCCGAGACCATCGACAGGGCCGTATTCAACGCGTCATGAGCGGGTTCAAACTGATCGTTCTTGCCTCGAATGATCCCCTCGTTCAGCTTCAGCGCCGTACTCTGCGGCAGTTGGTTCAAGGCGCGTTCTATATACTTCAGGGCTGCTTGGGCATCACCCGTTTCCAGTGCGGACAGGGCCTGTTCGACTGTTCCATGCCGTTTCTTGAAGTGTTCCGATTCAAACGAACAACCAAGAAAAGACAGAAGAACAATACCAGCAAGTATGGATTTCCTTGTACGACGTCGACGCCATCGGACCTCGGAAAGGAGCAATTCCAGGATAAGAAGTACCAGCGCAACGGTCAGAGGAATGTCAAAATGGTCTTCGCGCATCTTGCGAACCTGTTCGTCGTATTCCTTCTTCTGGAGCCGGTCCATCTCAACGAACAACTCCGTGGTCACCTGACCCGTTGAAAGCGCGAAATAGCGGCCATTGGTACGATCTGCGATGGTCCTTAAGACCGTATCGCCAAGCCTGGAGAACACCGGACGACCTTGTTCGTCCTTCTCGACAGATTTCTGTACTCCTCTGTCATTCAGGACCGGTACCGGCTTACCGGTGATGGATCCAACGCCGACTGCAAATACCTTGATTCCATCTTCTTCGAGTTCTTCGAGCACGGGTTCCAACTGCTGCAACGTCTCTTCTTCGCAGGCCCGGTCCATGCTTCCATCGGTGGGAACGGTACACGCTCCATCGGTGAACAAAACGATGGCTTTATGTTGCGATCCCCGACCGCCCTTATGTTGGATTCTCTTTTTCTTCTGGCCTTCTTCGGTAACGATAGAACCAAGCCCCAACGCAATCCGAGAGGTCTCCAGGGCCAGCGCGATATTCGTGCCGGGAATGGATAGAGCCAATGGATCCAGCTCCGCGAGATATTGCTGGAGAACCCCGTAGTCCGAGGTCAAAGGGGATTGGATGAATGGGATTCCCGCAAAGGGGATCAAGGTGACCCGACCGCCGGGCAAACGCGACAGTAATGCGGAAACCTGTGCCGTCACGGCCTGGAGCCGGTTGGGCAGAATATCTTCCACCAACATAGAACGGGAAACATCCAGAGTGATCGCCACGTCAATGCCTACATGCTGGAGTCGACGCGTCTTATACCCCCAGCGTGGCCGCGTAGCCGCCATCACGACCAAACCAAAGGCTACAAGCCAGAGTACCCTGCGTAGCCAACGGCGCCAGCCCGGCCGTTGTCCGTGGACACGACGCGTGAGCTCCTCGTCACCGACCACACCCATCAATCGCCGAGCCCGAAGCGCTTCCCAGATGAAGATCAGGCCCATGATGGGTACCAATACCAGGAGCCATAGGAACTCCGGATGCTGGAGTACTTTTGTCCATTCCAGGAGCATCAGGGAAACCTCCGGAGAACCAGGCCTGCCAAAAGGCCTTCGGACAAAAGAAACAACAAGCCCAAAAACAACGGGTATAGAAACATCTCTCGGCCCTGCACGGGGCGTGAATGGCGGAAGATCGTCTTTTCCAGATTCTTGAATGCCGCCTTAAACGTTGTTTCATCTGGTGTTTCCCAGAACTTGCCATTGGTGTTGGCCGCAATGTTCTGCAGCAAGTCCTTGTCGGTTGGGACGGGATGATCGGGCTTGGCGTAGCGCAGGTTTCCTATCATGTCGTAGCTAGGAACCCAGGTCAGTGACGGGTCTCCAATGAGGATCGTAAAGACGTTGATCTCACCGCGTTCCCCCGACAGATTATGGTCCCTCAGCTTTTCGATCATAGTCTGGGGTTCAATCTGTCCACCCTGGTTCTTACCATCGGTAATGAGCACCAGCACACGACCCCGAGCACGATTTTGTTCACCGGTCGCACTTAGCCTTCGGTACGCTCGAGCGAGGGTGTCACCAATGGCCGTTCCCCGACCGGAAATCGTACATCCATTCCGACAGCCCGACCGTTGATCTCCCAGACCATCATCGAGAATGAGTCCCTCAAGATTGGCCATCACGGCGTCATAGTCCAGGGTGAGCGGAAACTTCAAAAAGGATTGCTCGCCAAAGACCAGTAGACCAATCCGGTCTTCCTCACGTTCCATCACGAAATTCTTGAGCACTTGTCGCGCCATTTCAAATCGATTCGGAGGTACGATTCCACGACGAATATATCCATCCAGCTCTGTCCTCGGTATGTCCACAGCTCGCATCGAACCACTCATATCCAGTGCGAACATGATGTCCACCCCTTCACCCGAAATGGAGTCAAGATCCGGCAATTGTGGTCGGGCCAAGGCAATGACAAAGAAGGACAAAGCGAGTGTTCGAAAGAGTCGTGGCATCCAGGTCAATAGCCGATATCTCAGAAAGGACTGGGAAACCGCGCGTGCCAGGTCAAACCGTGCCGTACGAAAAGCCCACGAGCGCGCCCTTATCCACCGGCCCAGACCGAAGTAGATAGCCCATACCAGCACCAGCAAAAGCAGCAGAAGGGGTCTATCGAATTGAATATTGGGCATGATGGTTCCTACTGAAGTCTCGTCAGTGCCCAGATGAGGGGCCACAGGAACAGCACAGCGTCGAAGACCAGAAGTACCCACACCAGGGGTTGCTCCACTACCTCTCCCCCCGCTCGACCACGCACCACGCGACATCGTGCCAGCAGGTCCCCGGCCCGGCGTTGGCCCTTATCTGTGGCGGCGAGGAAAGCCTCCCCCAGGAGTGTGATGATCGGAACAAGGGTGAGATTTCTAGCGATTCGTGAACCGACCCCGGCCACGGAACGGAGGGTAGACCTCTGAACACCAGCCCCGATAGTGCCGTGAATAATCTCCAGCCCGGCGGCTTTTTTCCCGGGTGACCGCCGGAGTGCGTCTCGAAGAAGCAGCCACAGCCCAAATAGAGACAATCCAATGGATAACCACAAAACACTGGCCCGCATGCCGGCTATAAGGAATAGGGGCGTGGCAAATAGGCAGCCGATGCTCAGATCAACGGCGAGAGCAAACGCACGCTCGACCTGTGTTGGGATCATAGCGCGTGCCTGCAGCTCCTTGGCCGCCTGTTCCTCGGGAGAGATACGAGTCTTCTCCACCAGGTCGCCCACGTCGGAGTGCATATGCGTAATCTCATCCGGCATCGTTGTATGTGCCGCGAATTTGATGAGATCCATACCATGCAACATCTGCTGAAGAACCAGAACGCTCAGACCCCGCCTGGGTGACTCTCCGGCCCATTCAATGATCTCGGTGCTGGTCGCTTCAACCGATTCCACATCATAACGGGTACCGAGATACACCCGGAGGATCTCCGATAGACGTGTAACATACTCTTCGTTCTCGATAGTCTCGCTCTCGGCTTCAACCTTGAGCTTTCCCAATTCCCGAAATGCGGCCTCACTCGCGGGGATCGGGGGGCGTTCTCCGACGGCAACCATTCGGCGCAATACGAGCCACAGAAGTAGAAAAAGAACAACGGCCCCGACCGCAACTCCCACCGTAATCACGAGGAATACCCGGGTATCGTCCCGGGCAATGATGGATAGCCCCTGGGGGCCTGGTGCACCCAACGCAGGAAAGTCATCCCCCTGGTACACCCCGTCCACCCGTATCCGGCCCAACTCCACCATCATGGTGCCGGTCTTGGGTTCACCTCCGGACTCTGGCCGTAGCACCCAGGATAGCTCCACATCAGGGAGCACAATCACATCGAATCGAATTGGGGTCAGAACGAAGGTTATGACACGTTCTACATCGCCATTCGGTTGGCTTTCCTGACGCTCGAACACTTCCTTCTGGATGAAATTGTCGAGGGGAAGCCGAACCGGAAAAAATGTACTTACATTCCCCGGATGACGGATCGTAACCGTAAGTTCGTAATCCTTTCCAAGGATCCAGACCGGCTCCTTGGGCGTGACCTCAATCGCAATGGGAACCGCCACGGCCGATGGCGCGACGGAACTGCTGGTGCTATCCAAAGCCAACGCAGGTGCTACCATGCCGGTGGCGATACAGAACCACCAAATAAGGATCGCCCTCACCATAATCAATGCCTCTTCGCCCGCAGCTTGAAATACTGCAGCAAGGGGCGCGTGGGGTTCTCATCCAGATTGACCGACACAACCTGTGCCCCGGCCCGGCGAAACAGCGTCTCAACCTCCTCGAGCTGCGTTAAGACTGCGTCTACGTACGCGGTTCGAAAAGCCGAGAAACCCATGGGAAGAACGGTTCGTCCGCCGGTCTCCGGGTCCTCGGCCAACGTGGCTCCGAAGGCAGGGGGGTTCAGATCGAGCGGATCTCGAATATGGAGCGGAATCACGTCGTGCCGCTGGGCTAATGCGCGGACCTCACGCTCGATACGGGAAACATCAAGGAAATCGCTTATGAGGAATACCACAGAACGTCGTTTGAGGATTAATCCAAGGTAGGCCAATGCCGTCGCCAAATCCGTCTTTCGATCACGCTCGGCGGCCACCCCCAGAACCTCCCGAATAATGCGCAGACCATGCCCTCGGGTCTTTTTTGGTGGGACGAATTTCTCCACCTTGTCTGAGAATAAGAGTAGGCCCACTTGATCGCTGTTGTGGATTGCAGACAAGGCCACGGTGGCCGCCAATTCGGCAGCCATCTCGCGTCGAACCGAGTTCCCACTCCCCGTCATCATCGAGGAGGAGGTGTCCAATGCGATAACCACCGTAAGTTCTCGTTCCTCCACGAATTGCTTTATATGCAGCTCACCCGTACGGGCAGTGACATTCCAATCGATTAAACGGACTTCATCACCAGACTGGTAGGGTCGCACCTCGTCAAAGGACATACCTCGGCCCTTGAAGACCGAGTGATAGGACCCGGCCAGCTGGTCCTGCACCAATCGTCGCGTAAGGATCTCGATGCGACGCACCTTGCGCAACAACTCGCGCGTGGACAAGGTATCTTCACCCTCTACCGGCATCATGCGCCTCAGGGGATCTCAATCGTCTCGAACAGTTTCTTCACAATATCGTCCGATGAAATCTCCTCGGCCTCCGCTTCGTAGGTCAAAATTACACGGTGGCGAAGAACCTCGTATCCAATGGATTTGATATCCTCTGGAATCACATATCCACGTCCCCGCAGAAAGGCGTGAGCCTTGGCGGCGCGAGCGAGATTCAAACTACCACGCGGGCTACTTCCGTATTGAATCAGTGGTACCAGCTCCTCAAGCCCATACTTATCTGGATAGCGGCTACTATGTACCAGACGTAGGATGTAATCCTTCAGTTTTGGATCGATATAGATGGCAGAAACCACTTCACGTGCCTGAAGAAGCTGTTCTCCATCCAGCTGGGGCTCGATCTCCGGAATCGTTTCCTCTACCACGCGATCGAGGATCATGCGCTCCTCATCAAAGGTGGGGTAGCCCACTTTTACCATCAACATAAAGCGATCGACCTGCGCTTCGGGAAGCGGGTAGGTCCCCTCTTGTTCGATAGGATTCTGGGTGGCCATGACCAGAAAGGGCTTCGGTAATGGATGCGTCTCGTCACCGATCGTCACCTGTTCTTCCTGCATCGCTTCCAATAAGGCCGATTGGACTTTGGCCGGCGCACGGTTGATTTCGTCTGCTAGAACAAAATTCGCGAATACGGGTCCTTTCTTCGTTCCAAAGGTCTGAGACTTCGGGTTGTAGATCACGGTCCCGGTCAAGTCCGCCGGGAGCAGATCGGGAGTGAACTGTATGCGCCGAAACGATCCATCTACCGACCGTGCCAGCGTACGAACGGTCAGGGTTTTTGCGAGGCCGGGGACACCTTCCAACAACACATGCCCGCCGGCGAGGAGCCCCGTAAGCACAAGCTCGATCATAGCACTCTGGCCAACAATAACCTGGCCGATCGTCTGGCGAAGCGGCTTCAAGAAGCTACCAGCTACCCGAACACGGTCATTAATAGCCTGTACTTCTAATGGTTGTGAGGTCTGCATCTTGGTTCTCCCATCCAGCGAAATTTTTCTATCCAATGAACGACCAACTGCGATTGGAAACGGACATCGGAGTGAGGACATTCCCTCGGGCTCATTTCAAATGCGACACTCTCAATTACGTGCGGTCTCATACGATTCCCAGAGACGAGCTAAGGAATCAGAAAGCGCATCTTCCAGCTTGCCGATGTCTGCGGCCTGCCAATCGTCCGATTCATCCCGGACGAATGTTGTCAGGTCATGTCGATTGTCGAAACGAGCCACTGGCAGCTGAAAACGACGACCGTGGGCCTCCACCGTAACGGTTCCAGAACGACCCGATGTCTCAAGAAGATGCTCCATATCGCAGGAGCCATACTCGTTCAACATTACCTCTTCAGGGCACATATGATTCAAGATACTGCCCGGATCGTCTGGATCGCAGCGAGCTCGATTCTTGCGCCGTGATTCTTCGGGCGTCACCCAGATGTATAGAACCGCTGCGCGCTCAAGAATGGCCTCCGACAACTGCGAAAATGCATACGAATAGCCATAGGTAGATGGTAGGGGCATGGATGCACCATCCGGACCACCACGCGCAAATTCAATCACTATTGTCTTACCATTCAAATCACTGGGACGCCGGCCGAAGATCTCGTTGTTGAGACGGTCGGCCTCTCCCGATAAGCGGTCGGCCAACAAACCCCGAAGATCTGGGTCCATGGCATCGAAAACCGTGGCCGCACCAACGGCTGTACGGGCTTGATCAATGCGTACAAACAGGTGGTCTGCCCCAGCGGGCGGCGTAGGCATATCAAGATGGGTCATTACGATGTAGTCCTGATTCACCAACTGCAGCAATGTTCCCCAATCGCGTCGCTCGGTGAAGGATGCTTCCTCATCTGCGTAGAAGATCCGTTCCCTACCGAGAGATTCGAGGCTCTCGTCTACCACGCGCAGGAAATGTACGTACGGGAAGTCATCCAATTGGACTGTATCGCCAAGGTGATACGTTTGAACGGACTTCTCGTCACCACCGTGACGCATGAAATGACGCACTTCCGATTTACCGGATGCAGGTAGTGCAAGAAGTAGCAATGTGTCGAATAACCCTGAGCTGGACATATCTTTCTCCATCAGTTTTCTCGGGGCGCGGAATTTGCCGGAAATCGCATTTCTCGTCAACCCTACAGACGAAGGAAACTGCAAGTAATTCATCAAACTGGATGCCGATTGGAGGTCCGCAATTTACAATCCGCCGAACACATGGCAAGGGAAAGGCAGATATTGGAGGAGACGTTCAAGATGAAACGCGCCGAAAAAGCCACACGGATTATGGAGATCCTGGACGATCTATTCCCGACCACTCCCATCCCGTTGAGCCACCGAGATTCATTTACACTATTGGTCGCAGTCGTGCTTTCTGCGCAGACCACCGATAAGAAAGTCAATCAAGTCACGCCATCCCTGTTCCAACAGGCGCCGGATCCAGAGAGCATGGCAAAACTACCCGTTGAGACTATTCAGAGTCTGATCCGCGAGATCGGCCTGGCTCCCCAGAAAGCCCGGGCTCTCAAGGGCTTGTCGCAGATGCTGATCCACGACTTTGAAGGTCAGGTCCCCGCCGATTTCGAGGCCCTCCAACGGCTTCCCGGCGTCGGTCGGAAAACCGCGAACGTCGTTATGGCGCAGGCCTTTGGACAACCGGCGTTCCCGGTAGACACCCACATCCACCGGCTGGCGGCTCGATGGGGATTGAGCCGTGGGAAGACCGCCGACCACACAGAACAGGACTTACGGAAGATCTTCCCACGGGAGTCCTGGAACAAGCTGCATCTGCAGATCATCTTCTTTGGTCGGAGCCATTGCCCTGCACGATTCCACAGTCTGGAAGAATGCCCCATCTGCTCGTGGGCGGCCACGAAACATCGGATGCAACAGGAAAACCAGAGGAACGACCGGGCCCGTAAACGGGGCTAAGCGTCTATAGTACTCCGAGGTACCGGCTGATCTCCCAGTCGCTGACATGGGTCCGATATTCGGCCCATTCAAGGCGCTTGTTCTCGAGAAACAGAGCCCATGTGTCCGGCCCGAGAACGGTTTCCAGAAAGTTCCCTTTAGAGGCCCGGTGAATGGCCTCACCGAGATCCTCCGGCAAGCGTTCAATACCAGCCTCTGCACGCTCCGCGTCGCTCATATCGAACACATTTCTTGTCGCCGGGTTGGGCGGCTCCAACGCACGTTCGATACCATCCAGCCCCGACGCCAATAGGACGGCCAGCACAAGATAGGGGTTGCAACCAGAGTCCGGCGAGCGAACTTCAACCCTGGTACTCTGTTCTCTGCCCTTACGACAGGCCGGTACCCGAACCATATCGGCCCGATTTGTCTGCGCCCACGAGATGTAGGTAGGCGCTTCGGTCCCTGGAACAAGTCGCCGATAGGAGTTGACCCACTGGTTGAGTACGGCCGAGCTTTCTCGCGCATGACTGAGAATTCCGGCCACAAAAGCCCGAGCAACTGTGGATAAGCCGAGTGGCGCATCTTCCTCGTAAAAGGCGTTCTGATCGTCCTGGTAGAGTGACAGGCCCATATGCATACCGCTGCCGTTTACCTTTGCTACCGGTCGCGGCATAAAGGTGGCGAGTAGACCGTGTCGCCTTGCGATTTCACGGGTCACATAACGCGCGGCTTGAATCGCATCGGCCATTCGTAAGCCGTCCGCATGCTGGAGACCAATTTCTTGTTGGCCTGGAGCTCCTTCGTGGTGGCTGCTGCCAACAGCAATTCCCATCTGTTCCAAGGTCAAAATGATGTCTCGCCGCACTTCGATACCAAGGGCCGCTGCGTCCTGATCGAAATAACCGGCCCCATCAATCGGCTTGGGTTGCCCATCGTCTTCCCGTAGCAGGAAGAACTCAAGCTCAGCACTGGCATAGAAGGTAAATCCGAGTTCTCGAGCACGTTCTATCTGCTTTTTCAGGATCCAGCGTGGATCGCCATGATGAGGCTGCCCGGCCGGCGTCATAAGATCTGCATAGACCCGCGCCACGCTCTGCTCCGAGGGACGCCATGGAAGGATCGCAAATGTGGAAGGGTCGGGAACGGCAATGAGATCCGACTCATCCGCTCTGGCGAGACCATTAATCGAAGACCCATCAAAGCTGATTCCATCCAGAAGAACATCCTCAAATCCACCGGCCGTGACCGCAATGGACTTCAATGCTCCGACGATATCGGTAAACCAGAGGCGTAGAAATCGAACATCCTGATCTTTCATCTGCTTCAACAGATAGACCACGTCGCTCGTCATGTTGCCCTGCTCCGTCATGAGCGCACCTCTCCGACAAATTTGTACCCGACCTGACGTACGGTCTGAATATAGCGATTGTAACGCGGACCAAGCTTGGCACGGATCCGGCGAATATGGATATCTACGGTCCGGGTGCCGCCAAAATAGTTAAAGCCCCAGACACGATCGAGAAGCTGCTGCCGCGAATAAACCTTACCCCGGTTGGCTGTAAGAAAGGTCAACAGTAGGAATTCCTGGTAGGTAAGCTCCACCAACTCCCCATCCACACGGACCTCATACGCCTCTTTATCGATGATAAGACCATCGATTGCGATGGCTTCTCCGGCCTTATGGGATATACGGGTCCGTACGATTCGGCGGACCCGAGCGAGCAATTCTCCGGTGGGAAACGTCCCGGCTGGTATCACCATAAAGTCCCCATTACATGAGGAACTCCCAACGGCAGAAATGTCGCTTGAGGAGACCAGAAGAAGATACACAACGCGCTGGGATTCCACGTTCTGGATCACCGAGCTATCGAAACGCTGGAAGTCGACACCGTTGATCAAGTCCACCACGATCACATCTGGCTCTACGGCAGATATGCGATCATTGGCCGCCGTAATTGGCTCGCATGTAACGGAATAGCCGTCATCCCGTAGAGCACGGGTAATAAGTGGGCCAGACCCGGTATCAATGACGAGTACCTGGAGCATCGCCGTGGTCCTCTGTTGCGCTCGCTGTTGATCGATCCGGGACAGACAATAGGTCGACCAGACGAAACAGACAAGCCCGAAGAAAGAAAACTGAAAAATACGTGACTGTAAACCGGCTCTCTGGTAGATGCGGAAACCATCCGTGGTGTTCGTTTTACCTCGTAGGAATAAGTCATCCGTGCCCCTCGTTATAACGAGATCTTAAACCATGAGTGAAACGTTTTGATGCTCGTTCCCCAAAGCCAAAGACTTCGCATTGCATCGTTCGTACTCTGGGCTCCGTTCGCCCTTATGCTGATGTGGAGCTGCGGAAAAAATGGGGGAGCTTCTGCCAAGCACCGCGGTAAACATTCGACTCAAGCAGTGAACCAGACCACGGAGACGGCGCCTAAAACGAACGACTCGGAGAACCTTGCCGGCGGACCCGATGAGCCCGCGGTCATGAAACCGGTCGCTGTACCCACGCCAACCTACAAGAAATCCCTGGATCCTCGACGAGTATCGATTGACCTCATAGACAACCGTTACCTGGCACATCTTCATCGAGATGGGGCTGTCGTCCCCCTCAATGATCCGGGGGTAGTAAAGTTTATCCAGGGCGCCTGGAAAACACGTTTTCATTCCACTCGTGTGGACGGACGACAGGTATTGAAAATCGGACGACAGGGGGTGCTCTACGTGCCCCTGCGGAAGTCTCTTTGCGCGAACGGCTGTCGACTCTATGTCGGTATGGACCAGAAGCATAAAGATCAGAAAGTCACGGTATTCATCAATGAAACGCAGATCGGCACCCGGCCAGTACCACATGGTTTTTCTGTCCTGGATATGCCGATAGACGCGAAACACTTCATCGAAGGTGAAAATAGACTCCGGTTCTTCTTTGCCCATAGCCGCAGTCTGCCGGAACATCGGCGAGCAGCCGCATTTCTGCGTTGGCTTGCCATCGTGCGTAAAGCAGATCCAGCACTACATCAACTCGAGGAGATCTGGCGCACGGGAACGGGTCGTGTACAGAAGATGAATCTGCGTGACCTGGAAGCATGGTCCTGGCACCTGCCGATTCCCCCCAATGCGGCCTTAGACGTCTCGTGGGGAGACAGCAATACGATTCCAGTCGAGATCACGGCGCGTACGCGTGACGGTAGTCTCAAAAAAGCACCACTCCTCGATCGGACGAAACGGTCCGCGCGTTTTGATCTCAGCCACCTCGTTGGCGAAGATGGCAATGTAATCGAGCTGACCATCGCTCGTAACCGACCTGTGGACTTAACGGCCGCAAACATCACGACTCCGTTGGTCGATCTGGAAGAAATCGGAGTCGAACCTCCCAAGTATATACTTGTCTGGATGGTGGACACCCTTCGGCGCGATCGCTTGAAGACCTATGACCCCAGCACACGCGTGCAAACCCCTGCTATGAATTCGTTGGCATCAACCGGCATCGTTTTTGAAGACGCGATCGTACAGGGAGGACATTCCATCCCATCCCATACCAGCATCCTGACGGGCTTGTATCCGTCGGTGCATAAACACGAAACTCCCAAGACCCGCGTGGGCCGAAAACTACCCTACCAACCGTCCGTTTTCTCTCGAAACCATTGGAGGACACTCCTATTGTCCTCGAACGGCTATGTAAGTAAGAAATGGGGATTCAAGCGCGGTTTCAAGGACTATAAGAACTTCATTCGCGACGGAGTCCCCAGCCAGGGCGACCGTGTCTGGCGCTGGTTGAAGCCCTGGCTTGAGCGGCACAAGAAGCGGAATCTCTATGCCTATATCAACTCGAGCGATCCGCATGTCGCCTATCGATTCCGAAAGAAATATACGTTGCTCTATGATCCGGGCAACTACAAGGGCAAGGTTGCGAACCCGGCCACAGGAAAGCTCCTGTACAAGGTGAAGTCGGGGAAGATTAAACTAAAACAAAGGGATAAAGAACGCCTCGAGGCTATGTACGACGGTGAGATCACCTTTAACGACGTCTATCTCGGGGAAATGGTCGACTTCCTGAAAGAGCAGGACATGTTTGACGACACGCTCATTGTAATCATGAGCGATCACGGTGATGAATTTTTCGAGCACGGCGGGGTCGGGCACGGGCATAGCCTCTACTCTGAACTGATCCGCATTCCTTTCATCTTCCATTACCCCAAAGGTCTACCTTCCGGCTTGCGCATCAGTCAGGGGGTCGAAGCGATGGACCTCGCACCAACTCTTCTGTCCATGGCGGGCCTGCCTGTACCCGAAGACATGCAAGGAGCCGACCTGACCCATCTGATCCGCAACCACAAGACACGGCCACCACGCCCAGCTTTTGCTTCGGCCGGGAATGTTACGGTAGCGGTTCACCTGGGACGGGAAAAGATGATCCTGCGCCACGGCTCGGATTATGAGTTATACGACCTCGAGACCGATCCCCTGGAACAAACCAACCAGAAGGGCTCCTTTCCGGTCGTTGAACGGGCCCTGAAGGATGCCCTGTCCTTCCACCTGGCCTATGGCAACCGGTGGAAGAAGGCACGTCACGGTCTCCCCACAAACCAGTCCGAGGTCTTCGCGCAGGACGCGGAAGCGCTCTGGGGCACATCACCCTGATAACGGCTTAATCGTCAGGCTGATCGTCGGGCCACGGATTCAGGATATACGCGAATCCGATCACGTATCATCCTTGCGAGCTGGATATAGGCTTCGGCGGCTGGTCCCTCGGGATCCGTCTCGAATACCGTCGTCCCTGAAATCTGGGCACGGGACACCGCGCTTTGGCAGGGCACCTCAACATCCAACATTGTGCCTGGAGCGATGTCTTCCAGTCGTTCCCGAACCGCCCTGTTCAATGATTTGCTGCGTCGATCTACACGACAAAGCAATACGCCAGCCAGCTCCGGACGCCGCTGAAACGTATCCTCCAGAATTTCCAATGTATCAAGAATGTCGGATACGCCATTAATCGCCAGTTGACTCATATCGCTCGGTACGATGACCAGATCGCTCGCCAACAGAGTTCCCACTGTCAGATTTCCCAGATTTGGAGGGCAATCAATGATAATGATGTCGAAATCCTCTCGTGCGCTTTTTAGAGCCCGATCGATCACAAACTCCTTACCAATACGGGCATTGAGCTGGATCTCGGCCTGATGCAGCCCTTTGTCCGGTGAGGTAATGGACAGTCCCGGGATCGTTGTGGGAACAGCCAGGTTCTTTAGATCTGCCTTGCGCTCCAGAAGACTGGTCCCCAGGCGCCGTGTAGTGTGTACACGAGTGGAACGATGTAGATGGGCCCCGACATGTCCCTGCGCATCCAGGTCGATCAAAAACACTCGGAGGTGAAAGGACTGGGCTAAGGCCACCGCCAGATGGACCGCCGTCGTCGTCTTTCCCACGCCGCCCTTTTGCGCAGCCACAGCCACGACAGGAGCCCCGACTCCAAGCCCTGCTTTAAACCCAGTAGGTCTGCTTCCCTTGCCAAACGATACCATGGTGACTCCTCCTGCTGGACCGGATACTCTGAATGGGACCACAAGGTGCGGTTCACAGCAAAAAAACTCTTCCGGATCTCCGGATTCTCCGGCTCGGTCCGAGATCGAATCGGGACAATTGGCACGACTATACTTGCACGGGACCATCTCCATGAGCGATATGGGTATTGTATTTTCGATTTGTTTCCTTTGGGGCTATGGGACCGGCGGTAGAAAAGAGTGAAGACAACCGCAACAACACTTCGATTCATCCTGACTTTGATCATCGTTGTTGCGGTAATCCTGGTTTCGATGATTCACACATCGCCCACTACGACCAGTGATAAAAAAAAAGGTGAATGCACCACCCCGACAGCTCAAATTTCACTGAATGAGGGCTGGTATTTTCAGAGAGGGACGCACCCGGATTGGGCATTGCCCTGCGATGGTTCTGAGTCTGTATGTCCAGAGAACCACCCGGCCGGCTTCCTAACCGTTACAGTTCCTGCACCCTGGGAAACCTACGGCGATAAGAACCTGGACGGCCACGGCTGGTTTCGCGTGGAGTTCTCCACTCCATCCCCTATTCCATGCCGTCCTCTAGGGCTCTCCATCGGCGGCATCAAACACGCCAGCGCCATATTCTTGAATGGTTACCGGGTCGGGGGAATCGGTGGCTTTCCACCATACCCAACCGATGCTGGTGATATTCGGCAAGTGGTCCCATTACCACGGCACATCCTCAATGCCTCGGGACAAAACAATCTCATCGCGATTCATGTCTACGATTGGGGCAACTGGGGTGGAATCGTACGAGGCCCTATCGTCATAGGCGATCTTGTCTCGTTGTCGAGCCGGATAAGCCTGCTTCAATTGCTCTTGCTTCTCGCTCCCGTCTTCCTGCTGATCGCAGGCTTCCAACAACTCGCAGTCTGGGTCTTGCAGCCCGATCGGAAAGCCTCCTTCTTCTTTTTCTGGTACTCCTTCGCGGCGGCCCTGATTGCGTTACCTCATACCGCCATTCCCAATTTGACGGGAATCGACCACAACATCCTCGAAGCCCTCTACTGGCTCGGCATCTTGTCGGCGCCATTTATGTTCATTCTATTTCTGGAAGAGTTGTTCGATAGTCGTTCACCCAAATGGGCCTTGATTCCCTCTTTCCTCATATTTGCCATCGGAATCGTTATATTCGTCGCCTTCGAAACTGTTTTCTACGAGCGGCTGTTCATTCGGTTTCTTAGACCCCTCTACCTCTTGGCCTTTGCGCATATCGTCTGGTTGCTCATAAAACCGGCCATCCAACGAAAACCCGTCGCCCTGTGGATGCTTGGGGTCATCGTTGTGCTTGTTGGGGTCTCCGTATCGGCCTTGTATTCTGGCTTCTCGGAGGTGTTTCAACCCGCACCATTGATTCTGTGTTGGGTTGCCTTTGCGATCGTATCCCTTATTACCATGGCCAAAACCGCCGCGGATAACACCACCAGGGCGATCATAACCCAAAAAGAGCTGGAACTCCGTGTCCAGGAACGGACCACACAACTTCATGTCGCCAACCAGAACCTCGTATCCCGTAATGAAGATCTCGGTGTTTTCGCCCAGACCCTCGCCCACGATCTGCGGGGCCCAATGGGGACAATCAAGGCACTCTCCGAGCTTCTCGTATCGGATATGGAGACCACCAACAATGACGAGAACCAACAAACTGCCCTTCATATACGGGACGGTGTAGTCCGGATGGGCGGACTCCTAGACGGAATCGCTCGGCTGGCGCGGGTCGGCCGCGATACGCAACCGCTCCAGCGAATCCGTGTGGAACTGAGCGTCGATGACGCCCTCATATTGCTGCGCGGAGAGGTCAAAGAAAGGCAGGTTACGATTCACCTTGATGACGACCTTCCCACAGTCTGGGGCTTCCCCAGTGACCTTACGGAACTGGTGATGAATCTGCTGGAAAACGCCATCAAACACAATCCTAAGGAAGGCCCCAATGTCTGGATACGATCCATCGGAAGCAGCCTGGACGAGGAGAGCGGACCAGGACAAGAAGTCGAAGGTTTTGTGATTGAGGATGACGGGCCAGGCATCGGTGACGAAGCTCGCGAGCGCCTGTTCCAACCCTTCGTCCGCGGATCCCAGGCTCTGGGGACGGGTCACGGAATCGGGCTCTCCGTCGCCATGCGCGTGGTAACCCAGATGGGGGGTAAGATCTGGATCGAAGATCGCCCGGAAGGTGGAACGCGGATATGTTGTGTATTTCCAGCACAGAACTGGACGACTGAAGACGAAACCGAGGCTCATTATGAAGAACCTGCCTCAAAAACGGTGTAGACCCATGACATCCCCAAACCGAGCACGTATACTTCGATGATGATCCGCCCCAGCACGCTGTTACTCGGTCTATTGATCGGTTCGTTAATGGTGAGTAACTGCAACCGGAAACCATCGCCCGGCCGCACAGAAGCTCCGCCGAAGGACAGTACTGCTCCAACAACCGATGCGCCCATCTTTCTGACGCGCACACCTGAATTTCGAATCGAACTCGAGGAATTCCGGATGCGGATCCTGGAGCGGGATCCCAAGCGTACACTTAGCAAAATTGAGGCCTGGGCCTCCGGGGAAAATGCCCAGGATACCGAGGTGCACATGCTCCTGGCACACGGGTATTGGATTTCGGGAGATTTTGAGAAAGCACATCAGATCGCGGAAAAGCACCGTCCTGGCCTGGAATTATTCGTGCGCAAACACCGTGATGATGTACTCGGACGCAGTGTGCTTTCGCGCGGGCGCCAGATTCTCGGTGATGTGGTCGGCGCAGAAGTTCAATTACGTATCGCCATTCGGAAAGGTCTGAAATCTCCCGCCGAACGAGAACGATGGATAGGCCTACTGGTCCAACGCGGCAATCTTGCAGACCAACAAGAACTATTTGACCGGGAGATCAGCAAAAACCAGGCACTGGCGAATGGTAGTATCTGTGCAAGCCGGGCCCTTGGACTCATCAATCTAGATCGTCTGGACGAAGCCGATGCGCTTCTTGATGACTGTATGCGTGACGAACGTTCGGAAGCCACTCCACGGGTGATACGAGCACGTCTGGAAACCACGAGAGGCCTGGTCGATTTGCGTCTGGGTCATTTGATGCAAGCAAGAGATCATTTCAAACGGTCCATTATCATCAATTCACGGGATGGGGATGCGTACCACGGGCTGGCGCTCGTCTATTGGCGGCAGCGAGACGTCCGAGCCGCTGAGCCCCTCCGAAAAGCGTTGAATGTACGCACTGATCCCGAGTACGCCTTTCTTCGTGGATTGATCCATATGTACGGCAATCGTCTGGACAAATCGATCGACGATCTCAATCTGGCCATGGAACATCTAGAGTTATGGTGCAATGCCGAGAGTCAGCGCTGGAGAGTCCCCTTCATGTTGGGAAGAGTGTTGGCGCGTAAACAACATTTTGCCCGGGCTCAACAGGCCCTGGAGCAGGCCTTGAAGCTTGACCCGGGCCCACAGGCACACCTTGATATTTATCGGCACCTGGTCTGGGTCCGACAGAAAGGCTCGAAATCGCCGCCGCGCTAAGCCGGTCAAACTTTCCTTGCGGACAAGGGACATCAGGTCTGATAGGACTCTGAGGGATTCCGTAGAATACCGTTGTTCCATGTCTATCATCGTTCAGAAATACGGGGGCTCGTCGGTTGCCAACGAAGACGCGATCCGATCGGTCGCGCAACGTGTGGTACGGACCAAGCAGCAGGGGAACAAGCTGGTCGTTGTTGTGTCGGCCATGGGGGACACAACCGATCATCTGCTTTCTCTGGCCAACCGTGTCTCCAAAGCACCGCATCGACGTGAACTCGATATGCTGGTTACTGCGGGCGAACGGATCAGTATCGCCCTATTGTCGATGGCGATCTGGGATCTGGGCCACGAAGCGATCTCGTTTACGGGCTCCCAGAGTGGAATTATTACCAACTCCAGCCACAACCGGGCCAAAATCGTAGAGGTCCGCCCCTTTCGTATTCAAGATGAACTCGCCCGGGACCGCATTGTTATTGTCGCCGGCTACCAGGGGGTGTCCTACAATCGAGAGATCACGGCTCTTGGGCGCGGTGGAACCGACGCAACCGCGGTGGCTCTCGCTGCAGCCCTCGGGGCAGAGACCTGTGAAATTTACAGTGATGTGGACGGAATCTACACCTCCGATCCCAGCGTAGTGCTCGACGCCAAGCGACTCGATTCAATCACCTACGAAGAAATGCTCACGCTCTCCCGGCACGGAGCGCGCGTCATGAACGCAGATGCAGTCGCGTATGCTCAACGACATAAGATCGCTCTTTTCGCGCGAGGCTCCTCCTCCCCGGATGCAGATAAAGGAACAATGATTCGAGTCCATAAACCCGAATCGCCACAACTCATCACCGGGATAACCCATCGTACGGACTGCTGGAAACTGCAGATAGAACTGGAAGACCCAACCGGCGACACCGAAGTTCTCCGGGCCCTGACGACAGCAGGACTGGCTCCCCATCTGGTGAACACCTCCTCCGCGTCCGGTCCTTGTATCGAGGCTCTTATATGTGAAGAAAACCATTCGGGCCTGGAGGATCGGATCAAGGGGATTGACCTTCCCGCAGGCGCGATCCTTTCCAAACAGCTTCCAGTCCATACCGTCTCTGTGATTGGCAACGGGCTGATTGAAGACACGGACCTGTTTCACCAACTCCTGGACCTGGCCGCTAAACACAACCCAATCGGAGTCCATGTGGAACCCATCTCCACCACATTTGTTCTCGCTGCCCCGGATGCAAGCTCAGAAGAGGAAAGCCATCCAGTGTTCGAACTGACTCGTCAGATCCACGACGCGTTTATACGATGATGGGGGCGATGGTTGGCCTGGACCGTGCCCTCTCGAAACAACCAGAACCAGAATTACGTAAACAACGATAACCAACCCAATAAACAATAGAAGTGCACACGATTCCGAAAGCTACTTGAGGTCCCGCATTGGTTCCGATAGCTTGTCGCTGCAGGATATCGTGTAGCCTGTTCACCTTGGAGGATTTGATATGGCAGGGAGTCTAAACAAGGCCATCTTGATCGGTCGGCTAGGACGTGATCCAGAACTGCGCCACACCCAATCAAATATGGCGGTCTGCAATTTTACGTTGGCCACCAACGAAAATCGTAAGAGCGCCTCGGGCGACGGCCAGGAACATACCGAATGGCATCGTGTCGTAGTATGGGGCCGCCAGGCGGAGGTCGCGAATCAGTATCTACAGAAAGGGCGCCTCGTCTATGTCGAAGGCCGGATCCAGACGCGCAAATACACAGATCGGGATGGGCTGGAACGCAGCTCTACCGAGATCGTCGCCAGAGACATCCAATTTCTCAGTAGCCAGGGCGATCGACAAGAGTTCATGGACTCCTCGTCAGACAATTTCTCCTCACAGGGGACCGCCAGTCAGGCTCCGGTCACGACGAGTAGCGCACCGAGTGCCCCTCCGGCGGATGATTTTACCGAGGATGACATCCCGTTCTAGAACCAAAGGACTATATGCGATTCGAGAAACTCCCGTTCCGATCCATCCGTTTGTGGAGTCTACTATTGGCCGGCCTGGTTGGCGGGTCTTTTATGACCGGTATCTCCGGATGCGGAGAGGGTCCCACGAATGGAGGGATTCCGACGGTCAAGTTGCCCGATGGCAGTTCATCGAACGGTACGAATCGCCCACCGGTATTGAAGAACGTTGGAGATCGCCAGGTCGCACTGAACCAATCGCTTTCCATCCAACTGGAGGCTTTCGATCCGGACAATGACCCTCTTGTCTTTTCCGTTTTCGGAAATATGCCAGTCTCAGCCAAGTTCGATAAGTTGGCTGGAAAGTTCGATTGGACGCCCACGGAGATGGTCCCACCACTCTTCCTAACTTTCCAGGTCAGTGACGGGACAGAAACAGATCGGGAAACCGTCAAGTTCACGGTTTCCTCACAGCTTCTGAATCTACCGCCCGAGTTTCAGAATATTGGCGCTCAAGTGGTCCCCATCGGAACTCTGTACTCACTGCAACTGGATGCAACGGATCCAAACGGTGATCCTCTGTACTTTGGGGTGACAGGAGCTCTTCCTGATGGTGCATCCCTGGCCCCGAATACCGGTCTTCTAACCTGGAATGTTCCCGTACATCTCAGCGGACAAACCCTGCGCGTTAGTTTTACGGTAAGTGACGGCACACTCAGTGACACAATGGATGTCGATTTCGTTGTGGGACAACCGGGTACGGGTGGCCCCGAACCACCGGTAGTCACCCAGATCGGTCCCTACTCCGCCGTAGCTGGTGAGCTGTTCAGCTTCACCATCGAAGCAACGGATCCCAACAACGATCCCCTTACCTTCAGTTTTGACGGCCAGGCTCCGGCCGGTGCCTCTCTCGATGCATATACCGGGATATTCAACTGGGTACCACCGATCGCCCTTATTGGCACAACCTCGACTATTGGTTTTGTGGTCACGGACGGCAACTTTACAACCTACGGAGAGGTCAAAGTCACCATCATAACGTCCGGAACCACCACGAACTGTTCGGATGATAATTTCGAACCCAACGGGTCCCATACAGAAGCCCCTTCCATCGCACCCGGTGTCTATGCAGATCTCTCAATCTGTGATTCGAGCAGTACCGTTTATGATAACGACTGGTATCTGATCCAACTGCCACAGAGCGAGGGCATCATTGCGACGATAGAGTGGAGCTCGGGTGGTAATACACTGGATCTCCTACTGGGTCGTGAGTCCTCACCTGGCACCATTGAGTATGTGGCCTCAAGTACGGGCATCGGCGCACAACGGACGGTGACATTTAACGGCGCGCATACGGGGCAGCTCTATGTCTGGGTCTTTGGGCTCGATCCTGTGCCCTATGCAGAGCCGTACACCCTGACAGTCCAAACCGAAACCGCACAGACGACCTGTTTCCCCGACAGCCAGGAAGGCCTCTCCGGAAATAATACAGCCAGCTCCGCTTCTCCGCTGGGAAGTGTCTCCTCGTCTCTCTCGCTGCAGGGCCTTACCATCTGCGGCAACGACCGGGACTGGTATGAGTTCTATTTGACCTGCGGACAAAATGTAACCGTGAGTATCCAGGCGGAGACCGTCGGTCT
>CAUZEG010000042.1:0-22740 GCA_963578775.1 Myxococcales bacterium | reverse complement strand
CACCGGCGTCGCCGTCTGTACCATCAGCGCTGTAGCCAGCACATGCGGTTGCACAGTCGTCGTCACCCCAATCGATGGCGTTGTCGTCAGTGCAGTTGGTGGACGCGAGGTCACAGTATGTTTCGCAGAGGGTTGGCTCTGCAGCTACACATACACCACCACCATCGACAGAGCCGTGGGGGCAATGCACGGCGGGATCGTCGGCTGCTACGCCCAGGTGGTAGATACGACATTGCACGGTGTCACCACCGGCGTCGCCGTCGTTACCATCAGCGCTATATGCAGCACATGCGGTCGCACAGTCGTCGTCACCCCAATCGATGGCGTTGTCGTCAGTGCAGTTGGTGGATGCGAGGTCACAGTAGGTGTCGCAGAGGCTGGGAGCAGCATCTACACATACACCACCACCATCAACAGAGCCGTGGGGGCAATGCGTGGCGGGATCGTCGGCCGCTACACCAAGGTGGTAGATACGACATTGCACGGTGTCACCACCGGCGTCGCCGTCCGTACCATCAGCGCTGTATGCAGCACATGCGGTCGCACAGTCGTCGTCACCCCAATCGATGGCGTTGTCGTCAGTGCAGTTGGCATCAGCCAGGGCACAGTAGGTGTCACAGGCACTGGGTGCCGGCGGTGTAAGACCGGTACACGCAAAGAAAGCTGGGCTACAATTTTCATTTACGCAACTACTGCAGGCATCCTGGTCGCCGCTAAGGCATTCTGCGGTACAGAATTCCGCGCCACATGCGGTGGCACCCAGGTAACAGCTGCCGCAGCCAAGTGAAAGACCGGAAAGGGCCAGGTAGTCCGGGCCAGCGCAAGCGCCGACATCGGCGGCTCCGCCAAGAACGCAGGCTACGCCAAGGGATTGGGCCAGACCCGATAGGGTGCAGTCGCCGTCGCTCGCGCAATCATACGCGGAACCGTCGGCACGGGTAGCCAGGTTAGAACAAGTACCAGTGTCTTCGCCTTCAGCGATGTCACATGTGCCTACTGCGGCAATGACAGCACCATCGGCTTCATTAAGACATTGGTCTACTGGGTCGGTTACGACGTCGCCACCTTCATCGGTGCCACCTTCATCGGTGCCGCCTTCATCGGTGCCACCTTCATCGGTACCACCTTCATCGGTAGCTACGTCTTCGCCACCACCGTTGCCGTTACCACAGGCGGTGAATCCGCCCAGGACGAGCCCGGAAATGGCCAAAATAATTGTAAAACGAATACGCATTGTCTCTCTCCTCATCGATTCCTGCCACAAGATGCGTGGATTAAAAGTTGTAGCTGAATATCGCTTTCTATGAGTGATGTCCAGCAATTGGGAACAAGTTAGTACGTTTCCTGCACAATCAAAATCGACCGGGAATCCGGTACTTTAGCCGAACTCATACGCGTGAGCGCGTTTCCGGGCCATTTAGAAACGACTGCGTTGCCGGGATAGGATTGTTCTTGATGTCCATGCAACTGTTCGGTACAAAGCCAGTTCCGTGGGCTGATTAGAGTAGCCCTGTATCTGGTATTATTTGGAGGCGACATGACAAATTCAACCGCGCGATTTGAGACAACCGCTGGTGATTTCACAGCAGAATTATATTCCGACAGTATGCCAACTACCGCAGGTAATTTTATTAAGTTGGCGAAAGATGGATTCTACGACGGTCTGCACTTTCATCGTGTAATCAATGGTTTCATGATTCAGTTCGGCTGCCCGCACAGTAGCGATCCCGAAAGCTCCCGGGCCGGAACCGGTGGGCCTCCCCATGGCACCATCGCGGACGAGTTCAACGAGGATGCGAAGTTCTCCAATGAACCAGGGACCTTCTCGATGGCAAATACGGGAAGGCCCAATAGCGGTGGATCCCAGTTCTTCATCAACACGGCACATAATACGAATCTGGATTGGTTTGCGCCCGGGCCATCAAAACATCCGGTGTTTGGACGGATCATTGACGGTATGGATGTGGTTCGTGCGATCGAATCTACGCCAACCGGTTATCAAGACCGGCCGGTCACTCCCGTGAAGGTTGACCGGATCATCATCTCTGAGTAGCTACTCGAAGAAAGCACGCCGGCTCATAAGTACCATACCGGCGTTGGTTTCCGGGCCTTTGGTGTCGGTTTCAAACAGGCCACCACGGGTTTCGAGGAGTAGTACGTTCCAGGCGGGGTCCTTTTTAAGGACCTTTTCGATGACGGCCTTTACCTTATGTTTTTCGGGATCGTAGTCATCCCAGATGATGAGCCCATCCGGTTTTAACAGTCTCTGGCAGGCCAGGAAGTCCCGGTGGATGACTCGTCTACTGCTGTGGTTACCGTCGATGAAACAAATGTCGAAGGATTCCGGTTCCGTCTTTACCACCTGCTTCATTCGTTTACGTAGCAGAAATCGGATCTTCTTTTTTTCCTCGAAGGGGAGCAGATCATAGAGATCGGCATTGGAGACGTAAGCCGGTTCAAAGCCGATAGCTTCGTTCTTTTTCTTATCGTGTGGAACGATGTCGATGGTGACGATCTTTTCCGTTGATGGAAGCAGCGCCACAGAGTAGCAGGCCGTTCCGCGACCGGTCCCTATCTCGAAAAACCCGACGGTGTTTCTCCATTGGGCGATGGCCTTGATGGCGAAGGGCTGTTCCGAGCCCCAGGTAAGTCGGAATTCGGCTTCGTCTGGTCGGACTCGAGACTTGGTATAATAACAGATGGTGGTTAGTGATTCTTCATCTGTTCGCCAATCGTAGCCAACGCGCTCGAAGAATTCCGTAAGGGAGATCCTGTTCATAGTGAAATGCTAGGGTTGCATTCCACCGTCGACCCAGGCCTGCATGATGGCGAGTTCTTCGGGGCTGACCGTAGTGGGGCCGGGCGGCATGGTGCCATCCGCGGAACGACTAACAGAACAGGCCCCGATCGTTTCGCCAGCGCAGGAGGCGGCGTCTAGAAAAGAGTCTTCATAGGTGGAGGTGATATTGTGCCCGCCAGCATTATTAACGGAATGACAACCGTTACAATAGATCTGAAGAATCGGTTGTACATCGGTAGCGTAGCTCACGACGGGAGGAGCAGTATCTTCCGGCGTGCCCTCGTCGACCCCCAGATCTTCTGAGCCTTCGTCGACCCCCAGATCTCCGCTGCCCTCATCGCTTCCCGTATCCGTTTGCGTGCCCTGGTCTTCAACTGGATCTTCCCCGTCTCCGCCACCACAAGCAAAAGTCAGCATTCCCAACGTTGCTACAAGAACGACCATTCGGTTCAAATGTATTCTCATCGCGCCCTCCTTTATCTCAGGCCTCTTTAAACTGGATAACCAGTGTAGTACTCTGGGATACCTGCAGCCCGAGTCCTTGTCAAAACCCCTGGGTACAGTCGGCCATCAGGGTTGCATCCCACCCTGGACCCAGGCTTGTATGACCGATAATTCGGCCGGTGGAATTTCACAGATATCCGTATTTGGATCACAGGCAAACGGCATGGTCTGATCGGATGCCAGGATGAAGGAACATTCTCCGACGTTCTTCCCGGCACATTCGGGGTAGATATCGGAAGCCGCCTTGAAAGCATCATTATAGTGGGAGGCGATATTATGCCCACCAGACCCAGCCTCAGGTAGCGAGCTCGCTTCATGACATGGGGTACAATAGGTCTGTAGGATAGGACGCGTGTGTTCAAAATAGGACACGATCGGTCCTGTTGCTCCCTGGTCGACAGGGTTCGTGCCCTGGTCAACTTGCGAAGAGCCCTGGTCGGTAGGTCCGGTACCGGGATCGAATTGTGATGTACCGGTATCCGCCGACGAAAGTATCGGAATGGTTTCGCTTTCTGACGTGCACCCCAGTGATAAAGAAGCCACGATCGTGACGTATAAGGTCAGTTCTCGAAGTGGGCTTCCCATGGGGCTCTCTTGCGGGGGTTTTGTTGAGGGCTTCCGGGTCAGGGCAGAAAGCCTCCACTTTGCCAGGCCTGCAAGATTTCGAGGTCTGCGCCCGACACGGGGCCACCGGATTGAGGCATGCTTCCATCGGCCGCGCGAATCACCGCGCATTGTCCGACTGTCAGCTCGGCACAGGCGGTATAGGAACCACTCACAGCCTTGGTCGCTTCGTCGTATGAGGATGCGATATTATGACCTCCAAAACTGGCTCCGGAATGGCAGCCGCTACAGTAGGTAACGAAGACGCCTTGTGCATGGCTTACATAACCGACTGTGGCCGTTCCTTCGTCGGCGGCACCTTCGTCGGTCGCACCTTCGTCGGCCGCACCTTCGTCGGCGGCACCTTCATCGGCCGCACCTTCGTCGGTCGCACCTTCGTCGGTCGCACCTTCGTCGGCCGCGCCTTCGTCGGCCGCGCCTTCATCGGTTGCACCTTCGTCGGCCGCGCCTTCGTCGGTTGCAGCCTCGTCGGTCCCGCCCTCATCGGGGGCGCTGGTTTCACTGGAACCTTCATCAACCGGCGTGTTGTTACCCATATCGGGAGCAGCCTCACTGCCACCACACGCAAATAAGAGCGTTACCACCAGAGAGACGATAATCGGCCAGATAGCTGATGAACTGCGCATTTTGTACTCCTCAATTCGGTCATTCAATGCCTGCGATCGTGGGGATCCCCGCTGGATCTGGGCCGACTCGCTCCCCCCCCGACGACACCAGAGAAATTAGCGGAGCGAAGAGGCGCTGTCAAAGTGCGAGCGGTTTCTATAATCCCGTGGGGTCTAGGCACTACGACGTTTGTCGAGTGGTACATCGCTCAGATATTCGTGGGCCAGGATCTCAAAGATATTGACCTGCGTTCGGTAGAAATTGCCGTAGCCAATCGAGCGGAGCCCGGTTTTTTCGAGCACGTGGATGGATGCCTGGTGGTTGGGATTGGTCACCGCTACGATCCGATGTAATCCCAGCGTTTTAAAACCAAATTGGACGCAAGCACGGGCCCCTTCGGTCGCGTAGCCCATACCCCACCGATCGTGTCGAATGTGGTAGCTCAATTCCACATGGAGTCCGCCGTCCAGTTGTTTCAGACCACAGGTTCCAACGATCTCACCACTCGATGTCTCTACCATGGCCCAGAGCCCAAACCCGTAGCGAACGTAGTGGTTCATAATACGGGCAAGCTTCTGGTGGGTAACCTCCGGGGTGGGGTCGGAAACGCCCTTGCCGATATAATGCATGACGGTCGGATCACCATAGATCTTGAACGCCGCTTCCACGTCATTCATATTCCATTGTCGAAGCAATAACCGCGGGGTTTCGAGGACGTGTTTCATGTCTCGATTGAAAACCCGAGGGAGCCTCTCGTCCAGTTTTTCGTAGATAGATTTCTTCGGCTTCGTGTGCCTGTCCGACTGGGTTGGTTGATTTCAGGCTATTCGAATCGGACCCGATAGCAGCCAGAGTCCGCCATGCAACCCGGCAGATTTCGGCAGGTTCCTTGCGAACATTCTCGGTAGGCGTTGAGGATTTCGGGTCGAACCAGACGGAAGGCTGGGCATAGTGTGTCGAGTTGTTGCTGCCATTCTGTGGTAGATGGGCAGGTTTCCAGCCGCTCGCGAATCGCGGCACATGTATCGATCTCGCTCGGCGGGAGGCTTGTGTATACGTGCTCCAGGCACAGATCGTATAGGCCCTCCCCCTCCTTTTCCTCGACCACATCGGAACAGGGGATGTCCCTGAGGCACCGTTCAAGAGCAGACAGGGCGGGCTCGCTCATGAGTCGCAACTCAAATCCAAGAACCTTCTGGCAATCGAACCGGGCCCCACATTCGGCGATTTTCGTGCACAGGTCGTCCACTGGTAGTTGGCGCAATGGTTGTTTGTAGGCGCAGATTTTGGCCACGTCGGTTGGGACCGGAATCAGACCTCTATTTTGGCAAGTTGTGCCGGTTGGTCCCCGAGGACAGGCTATAACCGTCTTACCTACGTTCGGCCCTGTTCCCTGGGTTCGGGTCTCTGCGACGTCCATTGTCAGGGGGGGGAGGGGCGCTGTGGTGTCCGTGAGTTGTGAACCCGGGTGTATGGGTCTGTATCCCGGTGAACGACGAAGCTCCCCGCAGCCGCAACCCCCTCGGCATCCAGCCCACGGTAGCAAAAGAAATCCCAGGAGAAGGGCTCGAAGCCAAATCGAATGTAGAGTCATCAGACCGTCTCCGGTCGGCCATGCCCTACTCGAATCGCAGGCTGTCACAGCCAGCCTTTCCAATGCACCCTTCCAGGGCCCCACAGTCGCCTGTCAGGCAGGCACGGTACCCATCGGTAACATCCGAACGTGCGAATCGAAGCGTAGGACAATTGGCCTGTAGCGCAGCCAGCCTTTCTGCCGAGGTACCACAGGTCTGGAATTTATCTGCGAGCGCACCGCAGAGTTCTGTTTCGGAGGCGGGAAGCGACTCGCGCACGACCGCTAGACAGTGGTCGAAAAGACCACCTTCCGCACGACCCTCGGTCGCGTTGATAGCATCGCACCCGGTGTTCTGGATACAGGACTTCAGACCGTTCAGGCTATCGATGTTCAGCAGGACCGACTGGTACCGGATGAATGTACGGCATTCTGTCCATTTCCCGCATGCGGTAATCTTTTTGCAGAGTGCTTTGTCGTCCAGGCCACCACCAAGTGCTTTATAACGACAGGACGGGGGCTTCCAGCGCCCTTTCGCATTGGCTTTGGAGCAGGCTTCTCCTGAGGCACCACGTGGACAGGCCACGCGCGTCTTGTTCAAGCCGGGGCCATCGCCGTAGATCCTGGAGTCCGACACATCCGTGCTTACATCAAATTGGCTGCAGAGGTAATAGGGGGTATCCGCTGGACATTGCTTTTTGCAGCTACGGCAACCGAGATCCTTAGGATCCCCGGCTACGTCGCTCGGACTTTCCGTGACATCCTTTGGGCCCGCTTCCGACACCGGGGCCGTTTTGACGGCCTTTTTGCCGCAACCGGCGCAGCCGCCTTTGCATCCCGCAAGGGTCAAGGCGAGCAGGCAAACGAGAATGGAGAGGAAGGATGTGAATTGGCGCATCAGATAGCTCCCTGGATGATACGGTTTGTCATCATAGTCGTCGCCGTTGGATCTGTCCATACGGACGAGTCGTTCGATTAGACCGGTATAATACGTGTTGGTGAGACCAGAACAAAGTGATTAAGGATGCCAATCGGCACGAAGTGTTCCACAGCCAGCCTTCGTCAGGCACGAACTCAGATCCGCACAGGTGCCCTGGCAACAAGCCTCGTACCCGTTCAGCACATCGAGGCGTGCGAGTCGTGCCATCTGGCAGCTTTCGTCGAATCGTTCCAGCGTTTTGAATTCCGGGTTTGCGCACGACTTGAACTTGGCGACAACTTTGGCACAAACCGAACGCTCTTTATCAGGCAATTGCTGCATCACTTGCGCAATGCAGTCCTCGTGAAGTTGCCCGAAGATCTGAAGATCGTCTGCGGCCTCTGCGGTCGGACAATCGGTGCCGTGGATACATTTTACGAAGGCGTTGGCTGCATCGGCCCCAAAGACCAGTACCTCGCGGCTAACAATCGCGACACAGCCAGTCATCAGGGCACAGGAGTTCAGTTTGTCGCAGACCGCCTGGACGTTGAATTGGGCTTCGGGCGTTGTGAAGCGGCAGGGCTCATTGCCCTCTATCGTTTGTTTACTGCAAATTGGATCATCGGCGCATTGTCCCGCGCCGGCCGGACAACAACCCGGGTTGGCATCCGGTCCGTTTCCGAAGGTCTGCGTATCCATTATATCTGGTGCGGAAACATCCGTCGGTTGGGGCGGCGGTGCGGGTATCGATGAGCCCCGTTTACCGCAACTGCCGCGGCACCCCAGCAAAGATGCCACAAGGATGAGGAGAACGAAGAATCGAGAGCGGGAGTTCATCACACCAACTGTCTTGAATCGGGAGTCCGCAGCATAAAACAGGAATCAGGCGCCTGTCTATGACCGAAACGGGAAGGTCTGGGAAGTCTTTGTAGGATAGGGCTACATGGGTATGACAATGCAGAGTGACTTGGCATTGTATTTACCGAAAGTTGAGCTATTCCATTGGACTAATACTTCTGTTCGTTGTAATTCAGGATGGGAATATGGCAAACTAAGCCAAAGAACAATAGTTTCAATGGGACTTCGGGTCCGAACAGGGGACGGCGAATGCATAAGATTGCGGTATATGGAAAGGGCGGAATTGGGAAATCAACGATTTCATCCCACTTGAGTGCTGTCTTCGCGGACATGGGTCTAAAGGTATTGCATGTAGGATGCGATCCCAAGCATGACTCCACCATGCGGATTGCGCCAAAGGATGGCGTACCGACCGTAATACAGATGTTACGAGACAATCCGGGCTGGTTGCGTTCACGCGCTTTTGTTCAGAAAGGCCGTTTCGGAATCGATCTGGTGGAATGCGGTGGCCCGGAGCCAGGAGCTGGCTGCGGCGGTCGTGGTGTTGCCAAAATGTTCGAGATGTTCACCAGCATCCGTCTTCTGGAGCGCGGAGACTGGGACGTATCCCTGTTCGATGTCCTTGGTGACGTGGTATGCGGTGGCTTTGCGGCTCCCATGCGACAGGGCTTTGCTGAAAAGGCCTATATCGTATGTTCTGAAGAATTGATGGCCATGTATGCTGCCAATAATGTTGTGAAGGCGATTACAACCAATGCGGGGAACGGAGTTACCCTCGGCGGAATTATCGCCAATACGCGCGACAACGAGAATGGCGGGGAGATTCTACGACTCTTTGCAGAAGCAATCGGTACGCAGGTGGTTGAATATATACCGCGGACGCCGATCATTCTTGAGGCTGAAGGGGAAATGAAGACCGTGGTGGAGTACGATATATCCGCTCCCATCGTGGACACTTTCCGGAGCCTTGCGAATAAGATTATTTCGTTCGATCCTAGCGCTGCTCCAATACCCACGCCACTTGAGGACCGTGCATTCAACGACTTTACTGTCGCTGCATTTCGGAAGACGGCATAGCCCGTTCTTAGAGGGAGGCGACCGTGACCGTTAATAGAGGTTCCAGCGTCGAAGGTACTGCCAACGGTACGGAAGATCTGCCGCCGCGGCAGCCAACGTTATCGTTGGCGGCCCTGTTGGGGGTAGCCAGCGAGGATCAAGCCGAGGACCAAGCAGCGCTTGTATCGGCGCGATGGGACGTTGGACGATTGTTTGTGGATCTCGTATTCGGTGACAAGAGCGAGCAGACCCTGTTCATCGAAGCGGCCGTTGAGGGAACCCAGGGCTTCGCCCAATCGGAGACCCTTTCCATATCGTATACGGGGTCGACGTTGGACCCGGAGTTTGCGGATTACCTCAAACAGGTAATGGAATCCCTGGGTGGTGCGGATCTCGGCGCATTGGAGGAGAGTTATCCTAGAGATTGGACTCCGTCCTCCGCAGACGGTGAGACCAGCGGGCCACGGTTCAAGCGACCTGGACGACCCTTGTTGCCTGAGACCAACGTACAGCGTTTACCGGAACTTCTCGGACTGGCTTCACCCGACGGGGACTTTTCCACGCCGCAGATTGTCGGTGCCGAATGGTGGGGCGCAGAACTTGTCATTGAACTAGATGGTCCGGATTTTCACCCCTTTGCGGTCGTACTTGAACCGAAACGAGAAGGCCGAACCGGGTATTGTTCCTCCGAGCATATGCTGTTCTGCTACGAGGGCGAGACCATCGACGAGGATCAGGGGCGTGTTGTGCTCGACCTGGCCCAGAAGAACCCGGATCTGACTCTGGAGGATCTTCGTGAAGCTTTCACCTATGTGCCACGTGTGATCCAACAGGTTGGAAAGGACTATACCGATGACGAAGGATTGTCGGTTTGTGGTGCAACTCCAGCCGATCCCGGAGTCGGAGATGATGGTGTAACCCGAGCCTGGCGTGGCAAGCGCCAATGGTACCGTTTTGTCTGTTCCAAGGAGATTTCACGAAATGTGATGCGCTCTGTTGATTTGATGCAATCGGGTATTTTTGTAGAGCATGGCGATATCGAATGCCGGTTCGCTATGCCGACCCAGCGGCGCGGGGTGCCGTCCTTCGTGAATTATCCCTGGAAGACGGAGAAACGAAAGCTGGATACGGCCCAGATCGGTGGGGAGTATGGTGTGACGGACAATGTCATGGATAGCTCGGATGTGGGGATTTCCTTTGGATTTCTCACCAATCTGGACGACGCCGATGTTGTTCTCGGTGGGACGCCCAAGCTCCAGGAGATGCTGGACGAGGTTCATAATGCGTATCCGAATGTTCCCATCCACTTTAATTGCACCTGTCCGCCAATTGTAATTGCCGATGAAGTGAACCTGGTATTACAGGGCTTTGAAGAGAAACATCAGGCTCCTGTTGTATTTACTACCCAGGATCCTGGTTCGCCTATCGGCGACTTCTCAAAGGTGCTCGAGGTTGCCAGTGCGGGCGCAGAATTCCGGCCTACAGATTCGAAGGGTGTGAATCTTGTTGGCTTTACCCTGGGGGCCGATCATGATGACCTGGCCGGCCTTTTGGAGGCGATCGGTATTCGCCTGAATGTGAGTATCATCCCCCATAATAGCGCAGACCTCCTGCAACGATATGCGGACGCGTCTGTACAGGTATTCTTCCCCAATGGTCCCTGGATGCGTTTGTACAGTAATGCGTTTGGGGATCTACCGCAGAAGTCGGTTCATGCAGGCCCGCCGTTTGGTCTTAATGGGACCCGTACATGGCTTAAGAATGTGGCCTCAGAATTCGGCCTTGACGCCGAGGTGGATCCGGTGGTCGACGCGCGCCTGGAGGCCATGAAAGGGCAATGGGATGCCCTGTCCCAGGAAGCACGAAATCACCGCCTTGGCTTTGTGCTGGATCGTGATGATATGGAGCGGTTGAACACCCCCGTACGTAATATGGGGATCCCCATATTTAATATGCTCGATGAGATGGGCTTCGGCATCGACATCCTATGCTACACCGAGAACGACGATGATCTTGGGTACAGCCGCGAGATTCTGGCCGGGCTGCCCAACGGGGCGGACAAACATACCTCGGTCGCGTTCAACGAGAAGGAAGAGCTCTGGTCACTACTCGAGAACGAAAAATTTGAGGCTGTCTTCTCCGAGTACTTCTACGATTGGCGGCTGACGCAGGCGGGAAAGGCCCAGTTCCATATGGCGCATTTTGAGAAGGGGCTTGCAGGAGCCCTTCAATCCATGGAACGTTTGGTGAATATCTGCCAACTTCCCTTCTATCGTCGCTACCGCCGGTATCTTACAAGACATGTCTGATGAATCTGCCAAAAATGTAGTCCCTTCGAATCTCGAGAAGTTCGAGCAGAAGGGGAATTGGCCCTTCTTATTGGGCGTCTATATGGGGATCAACGGGACGAGTGATGCCTATCTCATTATTGATTCTCCGGATTGTGCCTTTTTTAAAACCGAGCACATCCAGGGGAATCACGATCGCGCCTCGGACCTGATGGATTGTACCGGTCATCATCGGATCGTGAATACACGTGCGGATGTGGGCAATATCATCAATGATCGCCGCACGCTCGTGCAGGGGATCTCCCAGGAGGTCTACGATGATCCGGCGACCGGAGGTGTCTTCGTAACCTCGATGCCGATGGCGATGGTGACCGGGGTCGAATACGGTCTACTGACTCGAACGTGCCAGGAGAACTCCGATGTCTGGAAACCGGCCGCCGAGATCCCATGTGCCTCCCTGGCGGGGGATTGGCTGGACGGTTATGCCGATTATATGACCGCCATTGCCGGCTCGATCAAACTCTCTGAGAAAAGCAAAAAAAAGAATACCGTAGCCATCATCGGAAATATGATGGATCGGGTCGAGGCCGACTGTCTGGCTAATGCGGCAGAGCTGAAACGTATGGTGAAAGCCCTGGACTTGGAGGTGGTGTCCACCTGGCTGGATGGCGGCTCAATCGCCGAACTTTCCCGTGCGACTGAGGCAGAAATCCTGCTCTCTCTACCCTACGGGCGCGAAGCGGCCAAGTACCTTGGTGAGCGAACAGGATCCAAGGTCGTAGAGCTTGATTTGCCCTTTGGTCTGGAAGCAACAGAGCGTTGGATCCGGTCCCTGGCGGCTACCACGGGTCGTGAGCGACAGGCCGAGGAATTTATCGAGAAGGAGTTGGCCGTTGTGGCCAAACGGCTTGAGTGGGTGATTCCCAGTAAGTTGATCGCCAAACGCTTCGTTGTCGCGGCCGATCCCTATCTGACCCAGGGCATGGTCGAACTTTTCCGTGAGGTCGGTGCCGATGTAACCCTCGCGGTAAGCTACGGGCGTAAAGGGCACGTAGGCGCAGAAGAGGCGGTCGAAACGCAGGGACGAACCCGATTGTTTCACGAACCGCCTCTATCCAGGCTTCATGCGATCATCAGCGAGGAGTTCAAGGGTAGTAATCCTCCGGATCTTCTGATCGGAAACTCACAGGCCTTTGAGGCATCAGCCTTTGATTGGCCGACGTTCCTTGAGTTTGGTTATCCCAGCTATCGAACCAGTCAGGTATTCGATGCACCCTTTCTCGGGTTCCGGGGAGCACTCTGGTTTCTTGGCGAGGTAGCCAACCGGATCGGCCTGCTTGAGACGATGGCCCCGTTCCGAATGAAACCCCAGGTTACGCAGGGTTTTGATGTGCGCGGTCTGCTACGAAAGCAGTCGTAAGACCGGCTCCATAGCTCATGACTTTTGCATATGAGCGTGCTAAACCACGGGCATGGTCGTATCCATCCAGCAAACGGACAACCTAACCGAGAGTCCGCGTGTCAGTGCCGTACTTGCGGCCTATAATGAGGCACTCTCTATTGATCGGGTTATTCACGACGTACGTTCGGCGACGCCGAATCTATGCGAAGTTCTGGTGATCGATGACGGCTCGGTGGATGGTACCGCCGCTGTGGCCAAAGAGGCCGGTGCCCGGGTGATACGCCATCTTCGAAACGAAGGGAAAGGCGCCGCCGTGCGGACAGGAATCGCGGAAGCCGAGGGGGATGTGGTTCTTTTCATTGATGCCGATGGGCAAGATGATCCGCGAGAGATCCCCAGACTATTTGAGGCACTGACCCCGCAGACAGATCTGGTCATAGGGTCGCGCTTTCTGGGCCGCTTCGAAAAGGGGGCTATTGGACCCCTGAACTATGTGGGGAATCGAACGATCACCTGGTTGTTCGACCGCATTTTCAAGACGCATCTGACCGATACCCAGGCGGGCTTTCGTATGTTGCGAAAGGACGCTCTCGCCGGAGATCGATTACGGTCGAAGACCTATGAAATCGAGACGGAGATGACCGCCCAGGTGATCGAAAACGGAGGGACGGTGGTCGAGGTCCCGGTTTCACGCTATGCCCGGACGGCGGGGAGAACTTCCTTTGAGCGGATTCCTCACGGAATGCGAATTGTGTGGACCATGGTTTCGATTCGAGCCCGAAACCTGGCAAAGAAAGAGGGGTGAGGTCCGTGCAGTTGTGGAGCCTGGAACCATTCGTTCGGCAGCGACATCAGGCCCACCAGTTATGGGGACCGCGGCTCGACGAAGCGGTGTCCTGGCTGCAAGGCTCTGCGGTATTGGCTGCGGATGGGGCGGTTCTGTCCTGGTATAACGAGGACCACCCCGGCTATCCCTATCCAGAAGCGGCGGGTCTATGGCTGGCGGCGTATCCGTGGTTTGTATCCTGGACCGAGCCAGACGAGTTGTCCGGCCTGCATGAACGGGCGGATAGAGTCGCCGGATGGCTCTGCCACCAGCTTTCGCCCCAGGGAGGAGTTGGTCGGGACGGCCACGTATATGTCTTTGATACGGCTGTCGTGCTGGCTGGTTTGATTCGCTTTGTACAGATGCGTCAGCCGGTAGATCCGATTCGATCACAGGTGGAAGATGCGATATTTACCGCCCACGGGTTTGTGCAGACATCTCTTGAAGAGCGTGTGGCCATTATTCCTCACACGTCTTCGGAGCGTTGGTCCCAACGTTTCGAGGCACATCTGCTCAAATGCACATTGTCCCTCGACCTTTATGCACACCATGCGGTGACACGCGTCCAGTATCCGGATTCCCTGACAGATTTAGCGAATGGGATTTCGCCGACTATCACCGAGTCCGATCCGGTCTATGTTCATGCTCTTTGCTACGCATTGGAAGGGCTTCTGGTTCGCAATATTTGTCGCAATGACGCACCGGATAGCCGGGTATTCTCCTTGTTGGAGCAGCTTGTGGATATTCAGGAACCGAGCGGTGGAGTGGCTGCGTTCATTCATGAAGGACGAGGTCTGGGCCCATGCCGGTCGGATGCGAGCGCCCAGCTGGTGCGACTCTGGTGTCTGGTCGATCCCGAACGCTACCGGGATCCAATTCGGGCAGCCCTTCGATTCCTCCACGATATGCAAGCTCCCGGTGGTGGAATTCGCTACGAGCCCGGCTCGAACGATATCAACACCTGGTCGACCTTATTTACGATTCAGGCCATCGACGCCTACGTACGAGGTGGTCTTAGTCCGCAGGAACTATTATGAGCGTCCGAATGAATGTCCTCGTTCTATTTGGAACGCGCCCTGAGGCTATCAAGCTATGGCCGGTTATTCGTGCTCTTCGGGCCGCACCGGAGATCAATGCCCGGGTTGTACATACCGGGCAGCATCGTGAATTGACGGCGGATGTATTGGAGACCGTGGGACTACAAGTCGATCACTCTCTACAGCATGTGGACGGGCAGCAGGACCTCTCCGTTCGACTCAGCGCAATCCTGGGAGCTGTGAACAGTGCCTATGATGAGTTGGCCTGGGACGTGGATGCTGTGATGGTGCAAGGGGACACACTCTCTACCATGGCGGGCGCGCTATTTGGCTTCTACCGGGGAATACCGGTTGTCCATGTAGAGGCGGGCCTGCGCACCCATTGTCTGGATGAGCCCTATCCCGAAGAGTTCCACCGTCAGACCATTGCGCAAATAGCCCAGCTCCATCTGGCACCGACGGAGCAGGCGGCCGCAAATCTGCGCGCGGAATCGGTCCCGGAGCAGCAGATCGTGGTTACGGGGAATACCGGAGTGGATGCGTTGTGGCAGATGGTAGCTCGTCTCGAATCCCCGCCCTGGGCTGCGGATCTGCCGGACCCCTTTGGGCTTGTTACGATTCACCGCCGTGAACATCAAGGAGCGCTGGCCACCCAGATCGCCAATGGGATCACCTGTGGTCATGAGATGACCGGCCTGCCGTTGGTGGTTGTGCTTCATCCCAATCTGGAGGTGTCACGCTACTTACGTCAGGTCTTTGATTCGACGCCAGGCATCCGATGCGTTGCGCCCGTATCCTATCCACAGATGTTGTGGCTTCAGCAGAAAGCTCGTCTTGTGATCACCGATTCTGGTGGACTGCAGGAGGAATGCACAACATTGGGTACGCCGGTCGTTGTTGTTCGTAACCATACCGACCGGCCCGAAGCGGTTGAACAGGGTATCGCACAGGTATGTGGTACCCAGGAGGAGCGTATAGCCCATGGAATGCAGGACCTCCTACGCCGCTCCCCATCAGGAGGCGTGAGCACAATCTTCGGTGATGGCAGCGCATCAGCCCGTATCGTCAGCGCCTTGAAGACGCACTTCAATCGAGAGGCTGTCTGACCAAAAAGGGCCCCAATGCGAGAATGTCGAGTCGGCTCTGTTTGAAAGCGTCGATGGCGTTCTCTGGTGTGCAGACAATGGGCTCGGAGTGCATATTGAAAGACGTATTTACCAGGCAGGGTATGCCCGTCCGTTCATAGAAATGGCGCAGAATTTCGTAGGTTCTCGAGTTGTTCTCTTTGGAGATGAACTGTGGCCGAGCGGTGCCGTCGATATGAACGACCCCGGGAGCCTTGGCACGGAAGTCATCCTGGGCGTCGAAGGTCAAGGTCATGTAGCGGCCGGCGAGTCGTCCTCCTTCCACGCGGTGGAAACATTCGTCGGCTTTTTCCTCGAGTACCACCGGTGCAAAAGGCATGAACTCGCTTCGTTGGAGTCGAGCGTTCAGCCAATCGTTAACAGCTGGATCATCGGGGCGATAGAAGATGGATCGATTCCCCAACGCACGGAGCCCATATTCCATTCGGCCATAGTAATGACCGACTACTTTGCCCTCACAAAGTGCGTCCGCGATGGCCGCGGCCGGATCGTCGGGTCGTTCGAAGGCGAGGTCGGCAGCGTTCAATGCGGCGAGCATTTGCTCTTCTGTGAACTCTGGGCCCAGATAGATGTTGGGGAGTGGTTGGTTGGTAGCCAGCTCTTTTTCCGCCAGATACGCGAGACCAGCTCCCATGCTAATACCCTGGTCGGTCATAGCGGGGTGGACGAAGATCTGATCGACGGTATCCAAATCGAGAATTCGCTGGTTCAGCACGACGTTCGCGAATGTTCCTCCGGCAAGCACCACATTCGAATGGCCTGTGCGTTCGATCGCGTGCTCGACATAGGCCAACATTACATCCTCAAGACGCTTTTGCGCCGCTGCAGCCACGTCTTTGGGGTCGAGTGCGGCAAGTTCTCGATAGGGCCCCCTTTGTTTTCGTCGTAAGAGAAGTTCCGGTAGATGGAACCGTTCCTTTGATGGGTGGAGTTGAAATAAGCGCTCCATATGAGCATATCCACGACTCGCATCCCCGTAGGAGGCAAGCCCAGTTACTTTGCCGGCCATAAGATTGTGGTAGCCGAGAAATTGCGCCACTTCTCCGTAGAATTGTCCGGGTGATTGGTGGGCCGGTGAGCCGTATAGGAAGGAACATCGTCCGTCTGTGCAGGAAAAGACCTTCGAGGAATAGCCATCGCCCATATTGTCGGCTGTGATGGCTACGGCGTTTTCAAAACCGCTGGTCAGCAAGGCCGAATAGGCATGAGCGGTATGGTGGTCGATGAAGGGGGCGAGCTTGGGAACTTTTCGTCGCAGGGGTTCACGACCGAGCCATTGTGCCGCCCAGCCCAGAGGACGAATTGAGGCCAGCGCCACTTGGAAATACAGGTACGCTTTATGTTTGATCCCGAAATAGTCATGGTCGCCGTCTGGGACGAGATTCGGGGTTAGCCGTGGTAGAAAATGGGTTTGATTCCCGGCTACGACCACGTCGACATCGTCGAGTTCAATACCAGCGAAGTCCAGACAAGCTCGGACCGCATGTTCCGGAAAACCGGGTGCGAAACGTACACGAGTAAGGCGTTCTTCCGCGACTGCGAACACAGGAGTCCCGTGGTGGAACAAGGTCGCGTTGGCGTTTGAGTCCTCGTGGATGCTCAAGATCCATTCGTCGGGGCGCTTGGCTGTAACCATACTCGGTTCTCGAGACTCGTGTCAGGTAGGATGGGCTTTGAGCATAGGCAAGGTAGGTCTTGCTTGCAATCCTGGTCAGGATGAACACGCATTGATTGCTTCCTCACCCCTGCGCTACAGTGGTCGTGGCATAGTGTGGAGCATAGTCTTGGATTCCGATCGTATCAGCGGCCAGGGGGCATCCCGGTCATTCAATTATTGGTTGATGGCTGCGACGACGCTCACTTTTGTAATGGCCCTCTTTCGCTTTGACGGTCCGGCCAAGGGGTACTGGGACACCTATATCACTGCGCCCGCCATGTTTATGAATGGGGATGCTGCTACGTTCATACGAGAGGGACAAACAGCCCAGACGGCCGAACTTCGAGGTGTTTTACCGGACGATCTGAAATCGGAGGCCTGCGGTCGTCCGTGTGCGGCCGGCGAGGCCTGTGTCCGTGGAGCACAAGGTGGGAATGTCTGTGCTCCCCGCGTTGTCGAGGGCTGCAGCTGTAATGATGGCGGAGATATCTGTGTACAGATGGAGGGGCCGTCGCGCTGCGTCGCGCGTGCGCCACCCTCGTACGGGATTATCACCAAGGATCAACGTGTCGGTGGGGGGATCACCGCGTCGGTATTTTTTACGCTATTCGGGGTATTGGGCTTTCGCATCTTATTTGCTTTATGTGTGGCTTTGATGGTTCCCCTGACGGTCCTGGTGGTACGTCGCCTGGACGGCATTTCGGATTGGGTTGGCTTGGCTACCGGCCTTGTTCTGGTGTGGAATCCCTTTGTTCTGAGCGTAGACCGGCTGAACGCGAATCTCTTCATCATGCCGTTGCTGTTGATGCTGCTGGAACTTTGTTTCCGGCCTCGCGTTCCCTGGCTCTGGATCGGTGTTGTGCTGGGCCTGATAGCCGGATTACGAAATGCAGGAATCTGTTTTGTCCCGGCGTTATTCTACTGGGCGATGCGGGTGGATGCCCCAACCGCCTGGCGTGAGCGCGGACGGCGTCTGCTGTGGATAGCCGCAGGCACCCTGCTGCTGTTGCTGCCGATCTTTGCCTGGAAGCTCTATGCCTACGGGGACCCCTTCATCCACCCGAGCCAGTATGCCCATTACCAGGGCTTTCGACCGGAGTTCGACCATAGCCTGTTCGGCTTTGATTTTCGCTTTAATGGCCTCTTCAACTGGCCCTTATATGACAGCCTGGTGCGTACCCCCCATTTCGCCTTCCCGACCTACCTTCTATTCCCGCTGGTGATCATCCGCTCCTTTGGAATTCTGCTGACGGCTTTGATGGTATGGGGTCTGATCGAAGTCTGGCGTCACAACCGTAGCCGATGCGTTTTTCTTCTGATCTGGATCGGCGCTGTCTACCTCCTTTTTGGGCCCCAGGAGAATTGGGAGGAAGTGAAGATGACCTTTGCTCTTCTCATGTTTCCGGTATGTGCGATCTTCATGGCAGCAGGAATCCACTGGTTGTGGCGGCCCTGGGATCGTAGGCGCATGATCGCGTTGGCGGTGACATGTTGTAGTCTATTTGCAGTGGTTCGAGCGACCCGTTACGTACAGGTTCCAGCCGATCATCGCTGGTATCAACGCTTCCCGAACGCCGATGCGGAACATAATAAGGCGGCCTATGCGGGGTTGCCGGCGAGCCAGAGAAACGACGCCATCTATTTCGAGAGTTATGAGATCCCAGACGAGATTGCCCGCGAGCGTGCCAAACTTACAGCGGGTTATCTCTGGCCGGCCTTGTATCTGCCCCTGTCGTGGAATTTGAGACGCGAAGGCCGAGAAATGGTATCGGAGTATGGCCAGCGTTCGCTTGATATTCTGGCAGTATGGGATGATATCTACGGCCAACGGGAAGGGCCATGACCCAGGATTCACTCAAGATCACATTGATTCGCACGTCCTGTCTTCTGATTCAGTACGGCCGTTGGAATCTGCTAACCGATCCATGGTTTGGGAATTCTATGCGCGGTCTACCTGTCTTTCGAAAGCCCGGTATAGCGCTGCAGGACCTACCCCCGATCGATGTCGTTGTGGCCTCCCATCTTCACCGTGATCATTTTGATAAGAAGGCCGTTGCGTCTTTGGCCAACGATAAAACCATCATCCTCGGGCCTCACGGTACGGCGCGGCATTGTCGTGATATCCCAGATGGGACAGTCCGTGAGCTGGATCCGTGGGAACGGACCGAAGTGGGAGATCTGAGTTTTATGGCTACGCCGGCCCTTCATACGGGACCGCCTCCACAGGAGATTAACTACATATTGGAGCTTGGCCCGTGGCGAATCTTCTTCGGTGGGGATGCTCGATTCAGTACGGCATTCTCGGAGATCGCCGCACGCGTGGATTCGATACATATCGCCTTATTGCCCATTGGTGGGACCTTGATCTTTGGGCACCGAACCACCATGGGGCCCGCTGACGCGGTTCGGGCCGCATCCGTGTTACGGCCAGCCGTCGTCGTACCCATTCATGAAGGAGGAGAGTGGATGAGTGTGCCTCCGGCGAGTTGGCATCCGGGAAGATTCTCGGACTTTGCGACGCTTCTGGAGCAATCGGAGAGCGGAGCCACGGCCGAGGTGCTGGAACCGGGACAATCCTTTGAGTTTCGGTGGGAGAGCGTGGGATGACCGGACACATCTATCTGGATGTATTGATATTCCTATATGTGATCGTATTGCCTGGTTACGTGATTGTACGTGGGGTTTTGAACGAGCCGGATGTTCTCACCAGTCTCGTCCTGGGCACGACCCTGGCACTATTCGCTGTTCCTTTGTTGACCTTCGGATTCGCGATGGTCTTTCGGACCAATATGCAGATATGGTTGTTCCTCCTGGTGGCTACCCTGGGGTGGGTCGTTCCGGTGTTGATCAAGCGCCTGATTTTGAAGCCTGACGGTTAGAGCACTTTTCGTTCTGGTCTGAGCTTGCTAGTCTATTCGGAATTCTGGCATCTCCCACGCCGGCCATGGAGTTCTTCGGTGAAGGTTCGCTCGACGTTACGTGTGGTGAATACAGTAGGAAGCACCTGGTTTGTGCGGCCTCGTACTCCCGGCCGCCTGGTGTTGGCCGTCACGCGACGGTGCAATCTTCGCTGCTCTATGTGTCATACCTACGATCTGGAGCCGGGCGAGGAATTGTCGGCGGAGGAGATCGGTACTCTTTGTGGTTCCATCCCCAATCTGACCTGGCTGGATGTGACGGGAGGAGAAGTTTTTCTTCGCAAGGATATCGAAGCGGTTTTTCGTGCCATCCTTACGAATAGTCCCCGCTTGGCTGTACTTCATTTCCCGACCAATGGTTGGTTTTGTGAGCGGGTACTAGCGGTCCTAAAGCTCATTGGCGAGCTTCGACCCGACCTCGATGTCCTGGTGACTGTGAGCCTGGATGGGCCGGAGTCACTCCACGATCAGATCCGCGGGCAGAAGGGCTCGTTCCAGCGTGCTCTGGACACCTTTCAGCAGATACGGCGGCTGCCGGGGGTGGAGGCCTATATCGGCACCACAGTCAGCCGTACGAATGAATACGCCATGGATGCGATGGAGGTCGAATTACGCCGGCATATTCCCGATTTCGACCCGCGGCTATGGCATAAGAACTGGTTGCAGATTTCGCAGCACTTTTTTGGTAACCAGGCCGATGAAGACAAACACCCTCTCGATGGTGCGGCCCTGGCGGCATCCCATCGTGCCAGCCGAGGTGTTCCGAAGAGTGCTGTGGACCTGATGGAATGGGCTTTTCTTGTGAATCTGGAATCCTATCTGAAAGGCGCCAAACTGGGCTTTTCATGCCAGGCCCTTCACGGCTCTTGCTTCGTCTCGGCAGACGGTTTCCTCTACCCATGTCATGTATACGACCGCCCCCTTGGCAATGTGCGGGATTGGGATTTGGACCTGGCCGGTCTGTGGTCGTCAGCCGAGGTGATCTCGGCTCGGAGGGACGTGAAAGAACTCGCCTGTGGCGGTTGCTTTACGCCTTGTGAAGCCTACCCCGCCATAGCAGGAAGCCCTGTGAAGGCCGGTTTACGTACATTGCAGCGTGCAATCACCAGCGTGGCTCGAGGGGCTCTGTCATGATCTCCGAGTACAGTACCTTCGATTGGATCCTGGGACTCTGGGATGGTCACGACGCAGGGGCGGCCCTGGTCAAGGGCGGTCGGGTAGTTGCCGCCGTATCCGAAGAGCGGTTTACGCGGGTAAAACGTCAGGGTGGCTTCCCCGTCCATTCTGTGGCCGAAGTCCTACGTCTGGGAGGCTGCCGGTCTGTGGACATCCAGGGTATCGCGGTAGCCGGACAACAAGGACGGCTGCCGGCTCGCGTCTTCGACTTTTCCTATCAGCGCATGAATCCGGCGCAGGTTGACCCCTTATCGTCGGCATCACGGGCCTATGCGGGATATCAGAATTATATCGCAGGCTGGCCTGTAATCCGACGATTGGAAGACTGGGGATCCCAGTTCATGCTGAGTCGTCGACTGGCCCATCTTGGATTTAACGGCGCCCATCTGCAGCTCATCGATCACCATACGGCGCATGCGGCCACAGCGGTGGCCGCTCTGGGCCCAACGGCTCACCCTGCGCTGGTGGTGACGATGGACGGGTACGGCGATGGGCGTTCCGTGACCGTCTGGCGGCATGATGGGGATGGGACGAAATTGTTGTATTCGGGCGGGGCCCACGAGTCGTTTGCTCTATTATATGGGGCTTTGACGCGACAGCTGGGCTTTCGAGAGGGCGAAGAAGGCAAATTGACCGGACTGGCCGCACGTGGCACGGGACAGCAGAGCATCAACTTACGACCCTTTCTGACCCAGCGCGGGGGGATGTTGCACCTGGATAGAGCGGGCGCATTTGCCACCTTGAAGCGGGCCTATGACAAGGGTTGCCCGGATGCGGATCTTGCCCACGCATTACAGAGTTCGCTGGAGGAGGCCGTGGTGGCCTTTATCAAGGTACATCTACGGTGTACGGGCATTCGTAATCTGGCGGTGTCTGGCGGCTTGTTCGCCAACGTTGCACTCAACGGACGTCTCGCAGCTCTGGATCTCGATAGCTTTGCCGTAGCTCCCGCCATGACCGATCAAGGACTTTGCGTGGGGGCGGCGTTGCATATGGCCGACGGGGTCCATGAGGAGCCGATGCCCCATATACGCTTGGGAAGCCCGATCGAGGGGGACGATGCCGATCCGGCGCGGGTTGCGCAGCTGTTGGCGGATGGAGAGGCCATCGGTGTGGCACGCGGGGCGATGGAATTCGGCCCGAGGGCTCTGGGCTGTCGCTCGATCTTATTTGATCCACGCTCCCCCCAGCTGGCTCGGCGCCTGGGTGATCGATTGCAACGGGAGTCCTTTATGCCCTTTGGTCCGATTGTTCTCGATCGGGATTACGCCACGATGTTCACGATTCCACGGGCACGAATTCAGCGTTCGAGTCGGGAGATGACTCTGGCTCTACCGGTGTCGTCAGACAT
>CAUZEG010000041.1:0-22907 GCA_963578775.1 Myxococcales bacterium | reverse complement strand
ATGGAACAACTCCTACCCCTGGAGCGGATGGCGCAAACGAGCGCCAAAAACCTTCTGACCGCCGTCGATGAGGCCCGTGACCGGCCCTGTTGGCGTCTATTGACCGGGCTCGGGATCCGTCATGTAGGCACCAAAGTGGCACAGGTGTTGAGCACGACCTACGGGAATATAAGCGCTCTAGCCACTGCTCCGAGCGACGACATTGCCAAAATCGAAGGGGTCGGTACAGTCCTGGCCGAATCGATCTCTGCCTGGTTTCAGGATCTGGACAACCAGGCTCTGCTCCAGCGTCTCGGTGATCTCGGAGTCCGAATGGAAGACCCGGAGCTGCCGCCTCAAGCCAGCGACGCCCTGGCTGGTGAGGTCTTCGTATTTACGGGCTCCCTGGAACGATTCAGCCGCCAGGAGGCCGAGACGGTCGTCAGCCTACACGGTGGAAAGGCGGTCGGAAGCGTGAGCAAGAAAACGACCCACGTTGTCGCCGGCCCCGGCGCAGGCTCCAAGCTACGGAAGGCCGAAAGCTTGTCTGTGCCTGTCATGAGCGAACAAGAATTCCTCGATTATCTGGGTACGTTTGGTATCGACATCTCTTGACCTCGATGGCGTAGTCGTGACAGGTTTGGTGCTGATTTTGAGGTGTTTATGTCGGATCTCAACGAACAGCGTCTGGTCGAACTTGTCACGGAAGAGGTACAACGTGCCTTAGCCGAGGCTGGCAAGACGAAAAGCGGGGCTCCTTCCGCTTGCGGCACTGGTGTGGGTCCGCGCGACGCCGGTCCGGGCCGCGGGGCCCCCGCCCTGAGACAATCCCATATGCCGTTGAAGCCCACCCCCAAGGCACCATGCAAAGTCACGGAGAAAGACTGTGTTGCTTGTGGCTGGAGCGTCAGTCGTCGGCCCGAAGATACACGCAAGATCGTCAAGCTGGGCGCATGTAGAATCTCCGCTCGTCCAGATGTTGGTGCGGCGGTCGCACCGGATATTGCAGGCTACATCGACCATACTCTGCTCAAGGCCGAGACAACATTGGAGCAGCTGGATGAGCTATGCGCCGAAGCCGCAAAATACAAATTTGCATCGGTCTGCATTAACCCGGTCCATGTACGCTATTGTAAAAGACACCTTCAGGGGACGGGTGTCATGGTCGTGACGGTCGTTGGCTTCCCGCTGGGAGCCACGAGTACTGCCGCCAAGGTAGCCGAAACCCGAAAAGCCGTAGAAGACGGGGCTGATGAAATCGATATGGTCATCAATATCGGATTGCTTAAGTCTACCGCCTATCTAGACGTGCAAGAGGATATTCGCCGGGTCGTCAAAGCAGCCCATCCCAAACACGTAAAGGTCATCATCGAAACCAGTAAACTCACTCGTGAGGAAAAGGTCATCGCCTCGGCTCTATCCAAGGCCGCTGGTGCCCATTTTGTTAAGACATCGACCGGTTTCGGAGGTGGCGGAGCGACGGCGGAAGATGTGGCCCTGATGAAGCAGGTTGTAGGGCGTGACATCGAGGTAAAAGCGTCGGGAGGAGTCCGCAATCTCGAGGATGCGGTCAAGATGATCGAGGCCGGCGCTACCCGAATCGGAGCCAGTGCGTCCGTCGCCATCGTCAGCGGAAAAACAGTGAAATCTACAGGCTATTGAGCCGACCATCTCCTCTCCCTGAGAGGTCGTCGAATCCGACTCTACACGGCCCATCCCCCGTCATTACGGGCTTCGATGTACTCATCGGTTGTTTATGGAGAATGAATCTGTCATAAGCAAAAAATGGATTGGTGCAGTGGTTTTCTCCACACCGGTCCAAGTGCTTATACAAAAAAGATTTGGGGCTTAGAACGTGAGGGAATATCGACGACCACCTGTAAGTGCCGGATATCGCGGTCCTCGTCGTAGGAACAATGATCTGGCACAAAGGACTCCCGAGGAGCCTTCGTCCCTCGATATTCCGTCTCCAAATCTCAAGCTCATCATTACGCCCACGTATACGGGACCCGATCGACGAAGTCTGGGCTCACGCTGCTATCACGGCCATTATCCGGAGCAGAGCGGGATTGAGCTGATTCATCGCGAGCGGCGTCTACGACAACGCATCCGAGACGTACTGTCCCGTATCTGGTAACCCGCCACGATCAGTGACCCGTGTCACCGATCAGGGTACAGAGTTGATCGACCATATCGTCAACCGTGCTTCGGTCGGGTGTATGTACATCCGCGACTCCCCGTTCCACTAGAGCGGCCTTCGTTGTTTGACCAATGGCCAGAACAAGGGTGTTCCCAAGAATCTCCTCGGCACGTGGGCTTCCCAGTCGTTCGAAGAAGCCTCGTACGGTCGATGGGCTGGTAAAGGTAACCACGTCGACCAATCCCTCCTGGATGGGATCGGGAAGAGAGGTTTCCGGTACGGTTTCGGTTCGATAGAGGATAAGGTCGACCAGGCGACCACCCTGCTCTGGGATCGTGTGCCGAAGGGTCTCACGGACGCTTTCTGCACGTGGGTAGAGATAGACTTGCCCCTTCACCCCCGACTCCGACAACGCCTCGCATATGCCCTCCTGGCTGAATGTGATGGGAACAACGTCGGGTACGAGTCCACGCTCTTTCAGTGCGGTAGCGGTGGCGGCCCCCACGGAGATGACCAGTACACCGGTAAAGGAGCGACTATCCATTCCCAGTCGCTCCAATTCCTCAAAGGTCCGTCGAACGGCGTTGGTACTGGTAAAGAAGATCCCATCGTAGTCGGGTAATCTGGCCAACGCCTCAAGACCCGCCTTATCGGGCTCGATGTCTGCAAGCCGTATCGTCGGCAAAAGAACGGGTTGCGCTCCCAACTCCATCAATCGTTGTACAATCTGCTGCGATTGGGAACGAGGCCGTGTGATCACCACACGCTTTCCGAATAGGGGCCGATCTTCGAACATTGATAGTTTCTCCCGGAGCGTCACGACCGTACCCACCACCAACAAAGCCGGCAACGCTAGATGGCTGGACTCAACCCGATCCGCGATATCGCATACTACCCCAATTACGCTTCGTTGACTCGGCGTGGTTCCGCGCGAAATCATGGCCGCTGGCGTCTGCGGGTCCAGCCCACCCTCGATGAGTTCCGCACAGATCGCTCCCAGGCGCCCCTTGGACATCAGGACCACAAGGGTATCCGCCTGGTTGGCCAATGCCGTAAAATCAACCGCTGATTCTCCTTCTGCGGCATGTCCGGTGGCCAGTAAAACAGAATGTGCATAGCGACGATCGGTCAAGGGGATCCCTGCCGCAGCCGGAACCGCAAAGGCGCTTGAAACTCCGGGAACAACCTCAAAGGGAATACCAGCCTCCAATAAGGCCTCTGCCTCCTCGGCGCCACGTCCGAACAAGAAACAATCGCCTCCTTTCAGACGAACCACCCGCTTTCCCGTGGACGCATACAGAACCAACTGACGGACCAGCTCCTCGCGCTTCTCACGATCATGGGAAAAGGTCGCATCCACCCGGATGATCTCCACATTCGACCGCGTTTCAAGCAAGAGCTCCGGGTTCACAAGGTGATCGGCAATAACAACATCCGCCTGGCGTAAGAGGGACAAGCCACGCTGGGTGAAGAGTCCCGGATCACCAGGCCCCGCCCCCACAAGATGGACGCGGATCTCAGCCATTATTATCTTGTTCAAAGGCGCGAATACAGTCCTTCAAGACCTCACGACCACCGCCGTCCAACAACTCCGATGCCAGCTGAAAACCCAACGCTTCGCCATCTTCCCGAGCCCCCGAAACCGTCCGCCGAAACACTTCACTTCCGTCCAGTCGAGCGATCAAAGCATCGAGCTGAAGAGAACCATCGGCGTCCAGCGTGGCATGGGCCGCGACGGGAACCTGGCAGGAACCTTCCACACCCTTCAAGAATGCACGCTCCGCAGTTGTACAAGCGGCGCTATCCTCGTGATGCAGATGTCGCAACAGCTCCAGCACCCGGCTATCCCCCGACCGGCACTGGATTGCCAACGCTCCCTGGCCCACAGCGGGTAGCATGTCTTCTACAGATAAGGGAATAAGGTTCAGGTCCGCGACACGCCCGAGGCGCTTCAACCCCGCCATAGCGAGTACAATAGCATCCAGTTCATCCGACTCTTCCAGACGTCGTACCCGGGTATCAACATTGCCGCGAAGAGCTTCGATTCGCCCCCCCGGAAAGCGTGCCAGTAACTGGGACGAACGACGAAGGCTGCTGGTGCCAAAGGTGGGGGTCGGAGGTATTGCTTCCTGGCCCTTCGGGATGACCACAACATCTCGGGCATCTTCCCGACGAGGTACGGCACCGATAACCAGGCCCTCCGGTTGTACGATTGGCATATCCTTCATGCTATGCACGGCAATATCGATATCACCCGCCAGTAGAGCCTGCTCGATCTCCTTTACAAAGAGACCTTTCCCTCCAACCCGGGACAGAGGCACATCCTGAATCCTGTCTCCAAGAGTCTTGATGATCTGAATGTGGATCTCTTCCGCAAGACCGGTCTTAAGTAGTTCGTCCCGAATCAGCTCCGACTGCGTCCGCGCCAACGCGCTTCCACGGCTGCCAATGACCAGGCCGCTCATGAGGCTTCCTGTTCATGGTCAGAGTCACTATCTTCGTCGTCGAGATCGACATCGGCCCCTACCGAATACATATCTTCGACAAATGGACTCAGACGATCCAGGTCGCGCTCGTCTAGATCTTTGATCACCTTGTAGGTACCCCGCGTCAGACGCTGGGTAATCTTATGAGCCATCTGTGCCAGTATCTTCTTCATCCGATCATCGGATTCACCCAGCCGGTTCGTGGCCCGCATCAATTCCTCATCACGGATCCGTTCCGCATATCCGGTCACTCGACTCAACAAAGGTTTGCGCCGTATTACGTTTTCCCGCTTCTCGTAGGATTGGATTCCGCGCGCAAGGATTTCATCCGCTAGAGTCAGATCGCTTTCGCGGGCGGACAAGTTTCGATTCGCGATGCCTTCCAGATCGTCGATGTTATACAGATAGGTTCGATCCACTTCCGTAACCGACGTCTCCACATCGCGCGGAACGGATATATCAATAAAAAATAAGGGGCGGAACCGACGCCGCTGCATAACAGCGTTGACCATTTCTCTGGTTATGATCGGTCGTTGGGCACCGGTAGACGTAATCACAACGTCCGCCTCGGGGAGTAGCAGGTCAAGGTCCTCAAAACGACGCGCGTCCCAACTCCGTTCCGACGCAAGCCGTTCGGCCCGCGAAAACGTGCGATTTACAACGGTCACGCAGCGTGCACCCGCATCCTCCAGATATTTACCCGCCAGCACAGCCATCTTTCCCGCCCCGACAAGGAGCACGTTCACCTCTTCAATGGGATCGAAAATCTGACGCGCAAGCTCCACAGCCACACTGCTGATGGAGACACTCTCCTTACCAATGCTGGTTTCCGTCCGAATCTCTTTGGCGACCTTAAAACCATACTCAAACAGGGAACGGAGCTGCGGCCCCATGCCATCAAATTGGACACTTCGTCGATAGCTCTCCTTCACCTGCCCCAGGATCTGGGCTTCACCCACCACGAGAGAGTCAAGGCTTGCCATGATCCGAAACGCGTGGTGGACGGCATCCTCACCGGACCAGGAGCGTACATATTGGCGAATATTCAAGTCGGATCCGAGCAGGTCGAGCCACACTCGATGGACGGCCGCCAGAACCTCATCCAGGTCAAAGTCGGGATTGGGCCCAACGAAGATCTCCATCCGATTACAGGTACCCAGAAGTGCGCATTCCTCGATTTCCGGTTGCCGCAAGAACGCCTTATGGTGAGATTCCGTGTCCGACAAGGGCAATGTAAGGCGTTCTCGCAGGTCCAGAGATGCATCGCGAAAGGAGACGCCGGTTATGATGGGTCCCATCATATTACGCCCCCAATGCCCCACGCAGGGCGTAGATTAGAACCGACTGGAGTACGAGTAGATAGCCCACAATATTCAGAATGGCCGCACGTGTTCCCCTCCAACCACTTGCCGAATACATCTGAAGCAGCACTCCAAAAACCATCCATGCCACAATTGGGAACAAGACTTGAGGGCGAAGGAAAACCTCAACCCCAACATGTCCCACCCAGACGGTTCCAAGGATCAGACCCACGGTAAAGACCGGGAATCCAAAAAGTAGCATTCGAAAGGACAGCCGCTCCAGGCGAGCGAGCGGAGGAAGCATCTGGGTCAGGGCCAGGCGCCGCTTCGTCCGCAGGGAATAGTCCTGCAGAAGGTAGGCTAGCGACGCCCCAAAACTCGCCGTGAAGAACACAAACCCCAGGATACTGGCACCAATATGAACATAGGTGATCACCCCAACCATCTGGGTGGACTGGCCAGACTGCCCGGCCGCCGGCACGAATAAGATGGTCAGTAATAGCGCTGTGCTAATGGGTGCGACGAGCGCTCCCAGAAGCGGTACCTCAAACCGAACCGCAAGCAGCAGATAGCATAGGTCAAGTACGGCTGCGGCTATATGGAGTCCCATCTCCAGATTGGTGAACTCAACGGCCGAAGCACCGGAAACGGCGGTGCCCACCAGGGCCAGTTGCGCGATCAATGCGAGCCATAAGGCTCCCCTGGCCAGACGCCCAACACCAGAACGGAAGCGAAACAGATAGGCCAGAAAAACCGTAGTTGCCGCGCCATGGCACGCAACGGACGTATAGAAGAGTGTTTTAAGCATTCAACTCGGGGGGCTCGCACGGACTCAGCCCACAGGATGCCTCAGGTGGAGACGCGCTCGAGCACGGATTCGTAATCACTTTTCGGACGTAGTCCCATGAGCATCTCAACAGGTTGCCCCTGCTGAAATACGACCACCATCGGAATACTGGTCACTCGAAAACGTCCTGCGGTCGATGGGTTGTTTTCCACATCAAGTTTCCCGATTTTCACCTTTCCGGTGTAATCATCTGCGAGGCTCTCTATGGTCGGCCCGAGACGCACGCAGGGGCCACACCAACTGGCCCAGAAATCAACCAGAACCGGTTGATTGCTATTGATGACCTCATCGTCAAAGTTCTGATCTGTAAACGTACAAACGTTGTCACCAGCCATGACTTTTCCTCTTGCAATTATCGTTAATGGAGGGCCAATCCAACTCGGAGTGGTCCGCTCATAGGAGTCGCAATATATGGCGACCACTGTGTCTGGTCAATGCGCTTTTGACCAGACCCCGCATTTTCGGTGAATCCCCGTGTTTGCGTCAATCGACCAATCCAAAGGCCCCTCGTAACTGTCGGAGCATATCCGGGCCAAGAGAGCCTTGTTTCAGAGGCTGACTTCCGATCAAAGGACCACTCGATCCTAGCGGAAAGGAATCGTGATGGACGGAGAACGGGGTCAGATGAATACCATGCTTCTGCGCGTCTGACTGCCCATCTGCCCTTGATGGTCCGACAAGAGCGATAGCCGCTGGCAAACCGGCCAACGGGACAACATCCACGACCTCTTTCAACTGGGTCTTCTTACCACAGAGCAGACGGCTGCCCTTCAGTGCGACCTCGGGGGTCAGAGAAAGAGATTCGGGTAGCCGAAGGTCTTTCGGCTGCCATGCGTATTTCACGCGGCCCGCGCAGGCGGCGACCTCGCCAACCATCATCGCGACGGGAACCATGATACCCAGCGGAGCCCGCAAACCGACCGTCTCACGATGCAACATAGGGCAATCGTCAGAACTCTTATACTCCGTGGCAGCCGAGGCAGAATCTTCCTTCTTGAAACGAGGGGCAACGGGTCGTGTGGTTTTCAGGTCCAGTCGAATCGTTTCGATGGCTTCGATCGGGTGTGCACCACCAAAATAACTGGTTCTATGTACCGAACAGAGCAGCGCTCCATCATGGATAGTAAGGATCGTGCAACGCTCCTGGTATCGATAGGCCCGGACCACGGCCCCATCGGTCAAATCCGCAGGGTCCAGAACGAGGGGTTCCACTTTTTTAGGATGGAGTACCACGGTTTCGTCTGGTCCAAGTCGGTGTAACTCGATCCGTTCCACAACACTGGGCTTGTCCACCTTCACCACATCACCCGTCGAAGTGGTAATGGGCACATTCACCTCCCGCATCTGGACCTGGACGAGGCCCTGATCGGAAAGCAAAACGATCAGACCAGGCGCAGACACCATCTGCGGTGCCCCGTGTCCCAGATAGATGAGGTGGGTTTTGTCCCGTTCGTGCAGAAGAGCCAGCGGTTCAAACGCGCCCTGGGGCATGGCCGCGTACCATTCACTTTCTACCGAAGCGGGCCGACCCTCTTCATCTAGACGGGTGGAATCTCCTTGTTGCACCCCCTTGCACACGAAGCACCCCATCGGGTTGGGTAGAATCCCCGCATACACAAGACCTGCAAGCCCTAGTAACACGATCGTTATTAACGCTGGTAGTCGACTGCGCTTCTTTTTCCGTCGCTTCGCCATATCGAACTCGTAGCCTTATTCGGAGTGGGTCAAACGAGACACCCAACGTCGCGTCCGCGCCACGTCCTGTGCTCGACTGTTCTGGTAGGAGGTGTATTTGGAACCTCGTACCGCCAGGGTCTGATATGCCCTCTCTGCGGGCAAGAGCTCACGTATTGTCGGAAGCACAACCTCCGCATCGAAGAACTGACAGGAGAATAGATCAAAGCGAGCCGAGCCGCGCTCAGGCCACACATGAAGCGCCAAATGACTCTCCGCGATCATCGTCATGCCGCTCACCACATGTTCACCATCCTCGCTGCGGGTGGACAATACATACGGACGCATGATCGGGGTCATTCCGATCCGCTGGGGTAGACTATCAAGCAGGCCAAAGACTCCACCCTGCTCTCGCGGTCCCTGGTAGCCCTCCAGATCCAGCAGATAATGGGGACCAAAATCGGCATGTACGTCAATATCCGTGCATAACTTGTCTGCAGTGTTCCCATCTCGTTCAAAACATACGACCTGTGAAATCTCACATGGAAGCGCACGAAGCAGCTCCCGTTCACAGTGTTCAGGGTCGATGGAATGTGGCGTCAGCAGATCGACAAAATAGCACTCACGATAGGAAAACGTATGCACCGTGATATGTCCGCCCATCAAAAATGCAAAGGCGCTGATCCCGGCATCTTCGGGATCTACACCGTCATAATAAGGGATGAGAAATGGAGGCATCACCGGATCCAACCCGAGCTGCTCCGGGATCTCGCTACAAAGCTCGTGAATCAACCGAAGATCGTCGAACCGCGCCCGGTGTCCCTGAAAACCGTCCAGCATAAAATGTGTCATCGGATCACCTCTCCAGCCTACACAACACGAGTTCCGGCCTCTCCCGCCAGACAAGCGCGCAACAGACCATTATGTGGAGGTCCGGCAATTATGACCGTTTCGACCCCAAGAGCACGGGCCCGAAAGGCCTCTTCCAGCTTGGCGATCATCCCTCCCTTTATCGTACCCGCTTCAATCTGCTCATTAGAGAGCTTTTCATCCATCTGGCGAAATCGGGAGCCCACATCCGATGGATCCGCCAGAACTCCCGGTACCCCGGCAACCGCGATCATCAGCTCCGCTTTGAGACGCGCCGCCAGATCGACCGCAACCACATCCGCATTGATGTTCAGGACCTGTCCCTGGCGGTCGATTCCCAGACAGGCGATTACCGGCACAAACCCGGCCTCAATGAGGGCCATAATGGCCTGGGTATTGACCTCCCGAATGTCTCCGACCAGCCCAAAGTCTACCAGGTCATCATGACCGACAACGCGTCGTGGCGGCCTCTTTTCGGCTTCGACCAGGAAACTCGACACACCGCTTATACCCAGGGCAGACAGCCCCACTTTGGTCAGAATCGCGGTCAGTTCCGTTGATGTTTGACCGGGTAATGCCATCATCATTGCTTCCAGGGTGGGACCATCTGTGATCCGACGGCCGCCGGCAAAACGAGGTTCCAATCCCAGCCGGTTCATCAGGTCCGTACCCTGTGGTCCCCCGCCGTGTACGATCACGAGGGATTGCCCAGCTTCATGGCAGTCCTTGAGCTCGGCCGCAAAACCTTCCAGTCCCTCGGTGTCTCGTACTACATCACCGCCCAGTTTCAGGACCCACGGCACTCCCATCGCCCTCTCCTTCTTCACGGCCACGAAGCCGGGCCCATTAATCCCTGCGTCTCCGACCGCCCGGTCATAATATTGAACGATTGGATCGCCTGACCTGCGCCGCCCTTAACCAGGTTATCCAGAGCACAAAATACGGCCAGTCGGCCATCACGTACCACAAAACCGATCTCAACAAATTGGGAACCCTTTACGGCCGCAACCTCCGGCATTCGACCATCCAGAAGCCGGATAAAGGGTTCGTGCTGATAGTATTCCTGATAGGCAGCCGCGACCGCCGATTCATCGACACCGTCGGGAAGATCGTAAAACGCCGTCGTCATAATGCCACGTGATAGCGGACCCGAAACAGGTACAAAGTCGAGACGTAGATCGGTTGCACCAATATCCTGAAGCGCCTGTTCGATCTCCGGGGTATGTTGGTGGTTCAACGCGCGATAGGCCCGTAATGTAACCGAGCGAACGGGATGGTGCGTTCCCTTTGATGGGTTGGCTCCACTACCAGAACTACCGGTCACCGACACCACGCGTACGGGTCCGTTCAGCCAGCCCTTTCGTGCCAGGGGCGCGAGTGGAAGGATCTGGCTGGTCGCAAAACAACCTGGTGACGCCACAGCTCGAGTCGTACGAATTTGGTCCCGAAACAACTCGGGAAGTCCATATACGAAGTCTTCGAGGAGCTCGGAAGCGCAGTGCTCAACCCCGTAATACTGTTGATAGGTCGCGGTGGAACGGAGCCGGAAATCCCCGGAAAGATCGATGATCCGTGCCGAGCTTGACCACAGGTCTTGAACGGCTTGCATGCTGATCCGATGTGGTAAAGCCAGAAACACGAAATCGACATCTTCAGCGGCCTCGGCAAAGGACCGGTCTTCAATGACTTTACCTTGTCCCATGGTTCCCAGGCCCAGATGGACATCTGAGACCGCTTTGCCCACGTCATCCTTGCTGAAAAGATGCACTACTTCGACCGAGGGATCCGGCAGCAGTCGTCGCAACAACTCGGCCGCGCCATAGCCTGAAGCGCCTAGAATTGATACCCGTACCGTCGACATGACGACCTCATCTATTATCCATACCAAACTGTCCTTATATGCCTCCGGCCGTTGGGGCAAGTGCGGATACCTATTACAAGCTCCGGAACACGAAGGCATTGCTGTTCGAATCACTTCCAGATATGACAAAGACGTTCCTATCACTGGACCTGGAGCAGGTTATGCCCACCAACATACCACCAACACCGACCGATAGAGACATCATCTATGATTGGAATACGGAAGGTACGAACGCCTTCCCGCCCCCGGAACATAAGGTAGAGTTGTATGATGAGACTCTCCGGGATGGAATTCAGTCCCCTTCAGCACTGGATCCTCCGGTAGATGTGAAGTTGGAAATCCTACGCTTGATGGACAAGCTGGGTATCGAGTCCGCAGATGTCGGGCTTCCGGCCGCAAGCCAACGTAATTTCGACGACGTTGTGCGCATGATACGAATGATTCGAGACGAGAATTTGGGAATTCAGCCCGCATGCGCGGGACGAACCGTCGTCTCCGACGTAACGCGAATCGCCGAAGCGAGCCAGGCCTGCGGAACGCCCATCAATATCTACACCTTCATCGGCTCCTCTCCCATTCGCCAGGTGGCCGAAGATTGGGACCTGGCCCTTTTGATCAAGCGGACACGGGAGGCCGTCCGAGCCGGCACCAGCGAAGGACTTCCGGTGGCCTTTGTAACAGAAGACACCATCCGTTCCGATCCGGAAGACCTGAAACAACTTTTCCAGGCCGCCCTCGACGAAGGAGCCACCTGTCTTTGTCTATGCGATACAGTAGGCCACGCCACCCCAGCGGGAGCCGCAAATCTGGTTCGCTGGACACGAGACTTCTTGAACGACCGGGGCTATCAGGATGTCCGGATCGATTGGCACGGTCATAATGACCGGGGACTGGCCCTGGCCAACGCCCTGTCGGCAGCTTCCGCGGGCGCACAGCGCGTTCATGGAACCAGCATCGGAATCGGCGAGCGCGTCGGCAACGCGGCCACTGATCAGCTACTCGTAAATATGTGGTTATTGGGGTGGATTGAACGCGACCTGAGCGCCCTCACCGATTATTGCGCCGTCGCCAGCAAGGCCCTCGGTTTCGACGTTCCCATCAACTACCCTGCCGTGGGAAGAGATGCCTTCCGAACGGCCACCGGTGTACACGCATCGGCCATCCTGAAGGCAGAGTTGCGGGGCGATCTGGATCTGGCCGATCGAGTCTATTCGGGTGTACCAGCCGCGGCCATTGGCCGTAGTCAGAAGATCGAGTTAGGTCCGATGAGTGGTCGAAGCAATGCCATTTTCTGGCTCCGAAACCATGGCATGGAGCCAGACCAGCCGAAGATCGATGCCCTGCTCCGAGCCGCGAAACAAAGTAACCGGACAATTACAGAACAAGAGTGCCTTCAGGCTCTCAACGACTCCCGAAGCTGATCCGACCTACAGTCCGGGTGCAGGAAAGACCTTGCACAGCTCTCTGACTTCGTCCCGAATCGTCTCCAGAACCGTCTCGTCCTCGAGATTATCCAGTACCCGACGCATAGCCTTGGCGATGAACATCATCGCCGCTTCACCCATCCCACGCGATGTCACCGCCGGGGTTCCGAGCCGAAGCCCCGAAGGATTGAAAGGCTTTCGTTGGTCGAAGGGCACTGTATTGTAGTTGGCTACAATGCCAGCCCGATCGAGAGCTTTGGCAAATGGCTTACCAGCCACAGCATCATCCGTTGTTTTGATCACATCAATCAGAATCAGATGGTTGTCGGTCCCGCCCGTGATGAGCTCGAAGCCCTCGTCCGTCAATGCACTCGCCAGAATCTTCGCATTCTCCACGATGGCTCGCGCATAGTTTGCAAAGGCATCGGTCGAAGCTTCCTTCAGGGCAACCGCCAAGCCCGCCGTCGTATGGTTATGGGGCCCACCTTGAAGACCAGGGAAAACCGCCCGATCCACCGCCTTGGCAAACTCTTCACGACACATCAACATCCCCCCGCGCGGCCCACGCAGAGTCTTATGTGTCGTCGTGGAGACCACGTCCGCATACGGGATGGGTGACGGATGAACGTCTGTGGCAACAAGACCGGCAATATGTGCGATGTCGGCCAGGAAGAAAGCCCCTACTTCATCGGCAATTGACCGAAAGGCCGAGAAATCAATGATACGGGGATAGGCCGTGGCACCGGCCACGATCATTCGTGGCCGCTCTTCAAGGGCCAGCTTTCGAATGGCATCGTAATCGAGACGGTGGGTGTCCGGATCAACTTCATAAGCAGTCGACTTCCAGAATTTGCCGGTTGCACTCACCTTCCATCCATGGGTGAGGTGTCCACCATGCGGCAAGCTCAATCCCATAATGAGATCGCCTGGCTCCAATAGCGCCGTATAAACGGCCAGATTGGCGGGACTACCCGAATAGGGTTGAACATTGGCATGCTCGGCCCCAAAAAGTGTACAGGCCCGCTGGACTGCAATCTTTTCAATCGAATCGATATGGGCCTGCCCCTCATAATACCGTTTGTCCGCATAGCCCTCGGAATACTTATTCGTGAGAATCGACCCGGTGGCCTCCAATACGGCCGACGTTACATAGTTTTCAGACGGTATCAACCGAATGCTGGTAGCCTGGCGCTCACATTCGAGGGCGCATAACTCGGCAATCTCAGGATCGATCTCAAATATACCTGGGTACAGGCTCTGCGCAGACATTCTCTTACCTCTTGATTGTCGAGGCTGGTCTATCCAAAAGGACCGGCCTCGTCAAAGCCCTTTTCAGGAAAATCCATAAAGACGGCATGCTCTCCGCTTTATACATAGCAATATGCTCCAAAAAACAAACAACAAAGAAATGTAATTACAGGAGCTTACCCTGGTTTTCTGAGGTCTAACCACCTTTGTGCTTGCATCCCGTGGAACGGCGACTATAATCCGCCTCGCCTTCCATGGACACGAAATCTACATTAAGGAGGTGGTTAGCGTGACCTACAAGGCTTTCGAGTTCCGACCATTGGAGGTCTACGTCCAAGATGGAAATGTAGACCGAGCGATATCTGCGCTTAAGCGTAAGATGGCGAACGAAGGGATCTATAAAGAGATCAAGAAACGCCGTTATTATGAGAAGCCTTCCGAGGCGAAGAAGCGTAAGTCTCGTGACGCAGAGCGACGTCGTAAGAAAGCAATGCGATTCCAACGTCGATAAGAACCAAGAAAACGCTCTCAGCTGAGAGCGTTTTTTTTGTTCGATTATCGGTTTACGTTCCGATATCGATGCCCCGGTCGCGTAACGCCGCTTCCACATATCGACGTAACTCCTGAAACGTTTGCTCATTCGGAATCACCCGATCCGCGAGCGCCGCCGTTCCATCAAGGTCCTGGCCGCTCTCCTGGGTCCGTGTTGCTTCCGCCTGCTCGAGAGCTCGGAAGGACTCCATCGTAGTGGGATCGGATTCCCGTCCGCGACTACATATCCGTTCGAACCGTATTTCTTCGGACGCATGGACTTCCCAGAGCACAAATCCCTGCTGGTGCGTCTGGAACCACTCTACTTCATTGGGATGTCGGAACGAATCCACCACATAGTTGCCATCTTCATTCAATCCGGCCTGCATTCGCTGCGCCAATACAGCCGAACCATGGGCTCCCCGTAATTCACGACCGATCGCGATCAGATTGTCTCGGCTGACAGCATCTCCCCTGGCACGCAATTCCTGCCGCAGCACATCGGATAATGAGCCGTACTCAAACCCCAGATCTGTCAAAAGACGGGCGACCTCTCCTTTTCCCGACGCATTTCGGCCCGTCAATCCGATTACATTCATGCCCTCACTCCCGCGAAGTCATACACTTACAGCAGCGCTATCCAAATTGTGCCGCGCACCGCAAGTCCACGAGGTTAGTCATCGAGATCCAGTTCCAGATCCTGGGGATCGGCCTCCGGTTGAACCACCAGTACTCCACCGGCCCAGGTTTCTAACACTTCAATTTGTTCAAATGTCTCTGGCGACGACCGAAGGGGATCTCCGTCGAGAACCACGAAGTCGGCTGGCTGTTGCGACATCAGCGTGCCGGTGCCGAGCTTTCCGAGAGCGGCTACCGCACCACCAACGGTATGGGCATGCAAGGCCACGTCCGGACTCAGGGCATGAAGAAGCAAAGGCGCATCATGAGCCCCAAACAGGTCACGTCGTGCCGGACCACACGCAACCCGGAGATTGGCCAGAGGACGGCACTCGGTAACCGGAGCATCACTACCAAGGGCCAGAGGAACGCCGGCATCCGTGAAATCGGTCCAGGGAAACGCAACCTGAAGATGTTCCTGATAACGGGCCTTCAGTATCGGGGCATCCAACGGTAGATGCAGAGGCTGAACCGACAGAACCACGCCCAGATGGGCCGCTCTGTGGATATCAGTGGCCTCGACAAATTCAGCGTGCTCAATACGCCATAACGGGGCCTTGGTATGATAGGGCTCCGGCGTCATAGGACGTGCCGATTCCATCACATCAAGAGCTTCGCGCACGGCCTGGCGCCCGATCGCGTGTACGGCCAGTTGGAACCCTTCCGCCACACAGAAGTCCGCGATCTCCTTCAACTCATCGGGCCTCATCGCAGGAGGTTCCTGGTCCGCAGACATCCACGCGGTCCCCGAGCCAAGAGAGCCATCCAAGAACGCTTTCACCGTTCCCAGAGATAGACGCCCATCAAAACTGCCCCATATGGGCTGTCGTTCTTTCAGCCACGACCATTCTCCGGAACGAGCATGCATCATGCCGTGTATTCGTCCCGTAATCTGGATCGGATGTTCGGCAAAAAACTGCTCGAGCATCGGAATGTCTTCACTCTCGATCATCGCCTCATGACTACAGACCACCCCATAACGCAGGGTTTCGCTAATACGCTGGCGAAGTTGCGCCACCGATGGTTGGTTCTCGATGTCCTCTACCGCCTTTCGTACAACACCCAATGCACGCTCCGTAATATGGACCATGACGGGATCATCTCCATATCTGGAGACATTGCGGTCCATCGTTGCCAACTCGTCGTGGACCGATTCGTCGAGTGCTTCAAACGCGGCTTTCGTCAACCAGGCTCCATGACCATCTCGGGTTGTAATAATCACCCGAACATCGCCAAATTCTTCGCTCAGAAGACCGGGGGTATCCGCAAACACCTTACGGGCGAAATCTGTATTCAACCCCCAGGCTACAACCCATGACGAGGCGTCAGAAAGTTGGCGCACACTACTCCCAATCTTTTCGACCATCTGCGCTTTGGAAATGACACTACCAAGGGAAATATGCCCCGGATGTGCGTGCAGATGAAGCAGATGAATATGGGCGTCGTGAAACGCGGGCTGTACCACCATTCCTGGTAGATCAATCACCTTGCAGGATGGCCCCAGCAACTCACGCATATCTTCAAAGGTGCCCATTCGCACCACGCGCCCCGCGTGCACAGCAATTGCCTCGACACGCACCGTATCATAAGCCAAAGGACGGATTTCCGAGTGTCGAAATATGGTGTCGGCAAACATGCCTCCCCCTTTCAGGACTGAGCCCAGATCCAGCCGTGATCGGTACCACATCGATTGGCCTATGACCATAGGAATCCAGACCATCCGGCTATACGACAAAACGAAAAAGGGCCGGTAGCGTCGGCTACCGGCCCTTTGAATAACTCTACTTCAGAATCGGTCGTGAATAGGGAGGCTCAAGAAGATCAGAAGTAGAGGATTGCGCCAGCTTGCATTGTCATTCCAACGTCGAGTTTGTCGTCGGGAGAGACCGTCTCCATGCCATTGCAAGCGCCAGAGTCAACACAGCTGTCCTTGATGGATGTCGTGCTACCAAGGTGCGAGTACACCATATTCGCTCGTACATCGGCACTCAGAGCCACGTCTTCACTGAGTCGCACCTTCACACCGCCACCCAGATGACCATTCAACTCAGTGATGTCATGGACAAACTGACCGTCGCCATAGCTGAGCTGGGTAAAGGTCACGCCACCACCAGCAACACCATACGGAGTCACACGGGATTCAGGGAAGAGCAGCATCAGACCGGACAAGGTAAGCGGTACAGACCGTTGACGGAAGTCATCCTGCGAGCCCTGCAGATAATCTACAGCCAGTTCCAGGTCCCATTTGGGGCTGACACGGCCGGTAAAGGTAATACCAGGGCCATACATTACAGGGTTCTCAAGAGTAGAGAGATGGACCTTTTCACCCGTAAGGGCGATAGCGTTTCCACGCAGCCCAATACCAAGCTTTTGACGGTCCGTCGCAGCCGAGCTGATTTCCGTACTGGTCTCAATAACCTGTACTTCTCGGGCTGGCTTGTGAACTATTACGGTGCGGGGACGTTCAACAACGACCACTCTGGAGCGTCGACGAACAACAATCGGACGTCGTGCAAGACGACGAAGACGACGAGCACGACGGTGCTTTTTCACAACGCGGTATTTTTTGATCCGGGGATTCCGTCCGTGATCGGCCGAAGCCGCGGTAGCAAAAGCAGGAACCAGAAAACAAATAGAAAGCAGTATAACAATCGATTTTGAAAACATTCGCATAATAGCCTCCAGGAACACATTTACGCCGGGAATTCGGCGAGTCATGCAACCTTCGACGCGACAGAAACCAGTTTATTCGAACTTTTCTTATTTTTTCTGCACTAAGGGGCCTTTACCGACCAGCAACCTTATTGGCAGATTTGGAGAATCGTACATGCATATGGTCGTCATGTCCCTTGGCGTGGCGGATGAGCCCGGTGCGGGACCTGCTCGGATACTGGAACCATTTGTCGAGGGTCGCGGGCTTGAAGTTCCGGGCCTTGGCATGTTCGTAGAGAATCTTCTGTAGATACCGATTCACAAAGATGAGATCGGCGTTTCCCTCTTGAATGAAACAGGTCATCAGATCCCAGGTAGCCCGAACATCCATGGTGCGTCGACTGGCGCGGAAAAAACGACGGCGACTCGACTTGGATTTAGCAACGTAGGCGATATCCGCGTCCAACCCATTCTGATGGGACTTATGTGGCGGGAACCGCCCGCCACGTTTCAGGCTGATATCGCCAACCACAAATTCCGGCACCGGCTGTTTTGTTCCATACTTCTTATTACGCGCGCGAATATCCCGACGCACCCTGGAGAAACATTTCGACAGCTGATTAATGGTATTCGTCGTCCCCCAGGTTTCTCGAGGGTTACGAACATAATAGCCCTGGCTGGATGTCATCTGTTGCCCATTCTTCAGGGTACCATTGGCTGGGCTTCCCTTCGCTACAGCAACAAACCTCTTTTTCATCACCGGGACCATATAGGACTTTCCCGCAATGATGGACTTGATCTTCCCGTGTCTACGCAGATGGTTCAGCCATATAAATTGATCCTGGGAACAATGGAATTTCTTCGCGATCTTGCGAATGCTATCACCGCGCTTAACCGTGTAGCGGATGGGGCGGAGCGGGGTCTTGATACGTATAACCGTTTTCCCTGATCGCATCGTTTTGCTGTTGATCTTCCGATTCCATCTCTGCAGATCGCTGACGGTCACATCAAAGGCCTTGGCAATACTGTAGAAGGTGTCTCCGTCCCCAATCACATACCGGTAGTCTTTCGGACGGGCCCTCTTCTTAGCCTTCTTGGTTTTCTTAGCCTTCTTAGCCTTCTTAGCCTTCTTAGCCTTCTTGGCTGTTTTTGCCGGCGCAGCTTTCTTTACCGGCACAGCTTTCTCGGCCGGCACAGCTTTCTCGGCCGGCGCAGCTTTCTCGGCCGGCGCAGCTTTCTCAACCGGCACAGCTTTCTCGGCCGGCACAGCTTTCTCGGCCGGCACAGCTTTCTCAGGCCTGGCGTCCTCTACCGCCGGAGGAGAGGCCTGCACCGATTCTGTAAGCACATCCGAGTGGACTAAGCCCGGGATGAGCAGAATACAGAAAAGGATGCTCAACAACGATCTCATGGAGCCTCTAATCACCGAAATCAGCGCGCTGCTACTCATAACGTCTCGGTTGTTCTACCGCAATGGATTTTTAAAAAATGCCTGTCCCTACATGCTAATCGGCAGTTTTCAGCCGGATTGAAATCGGACGGCGAGGAATCCGTCGTTACGGCTTGACCAACTTCCCATCTTTCGAGTTTCGAGGTACGGTACAAAATCGAATTATCGTCCCCTGATCAACGGACTCTGAATGGACACTGGCTTACTTTTCCAGGCACTGATTATGCTGATCGCCTGCTCGTTTGTCATCAATCGAGCCTGCGAGAGTTTTGACCTCGCAGCAAGCCATCTGGGACGAAATATGCCGCCTGGAATCCGTGGAGCGACGGTCAACGCAATTGGAAGTTCGTTGCCCGAACTTCTGACCACATTTTTCCTGTTATTCGTCTACCATGACCAGGCCGGTTTCGCGGCCGGGCTGGCTACCTGTGCGGGCAGCGCGATCTTCAATCTGACGGTCATCCCGGCGCTCTGTATCCTTACCGTTGTTGGCTGGTGGGGGAAACAGCCCGGAAAAGCCGCAAGTATCGAAGTCCAAAAACAAACGATCATACGAGACGGTTTGTTTCTGATCGCGGCCGAAATCGCCCTGTTCGTATTGCTGGGAGAATCGAGCCTGGCGTGGTGGGCTGGGCTGATTCTGGCCGTTATCTATTTGTTCTATCTGGCGATCATTATCCTGCAGGTAAAGAAGAGGCGTAATGACGGCGTCAGCCACCCATTCGTGGCCAGTGATGACGATGCGGAGGCGGGCTTCCTACGGCATGTCCTCAAGCTCGACTTCAACAATCTATTATTCCAGGGCCGCAGTTTAAGTGTGGGGCGAGCCTGGGTTGTGCTGGCTATGGCTACCGCCTTCATCGGACTCAGTTGTCACTTTCTGGCCACGGCCGTAATCGATTCCGCCCATGCACTGCAGATCGCTCCCTATTTTACAGCCCTGGTTCTGGGCGCCGCAGCCACCAGCGTGCCGGACACGATCTTGTCCATCCGTGACGCAAAGCGACAGAACTACGATGACGCTCTGTCCAATGCAGTTGGCAGTAATATCTTCGACATCACGATCGCAGTGGGAGTGCCGCTTCTGCTCTACGGTCTTATCTACCATCAGGACATCGTACTATCGACCAACGTGGCTCAAACCGCCGATCTGCACTCGTTGCGCATCCTTCTTCTGGCTGCAACCACGTTGATTCTCGGCCTCTTTCTTTTCGGTCGAAAACTCGATCGGACCAAGGCGTATATCTTCCTCGGAATCTATGGGCTGTGGACCCTTTACGCCGTTGGCCGCGCCAGCGAATGGGCTTGGATTCTGCGCCTGACCAGCTGATTACGGAAAAGATGTCTGATTTGCAGAATAAGACTTCATCTGTGGATAATGGCGGGACGTATAGCGGAGCATTGGGGCCATGATGAGACGGTATTGGATATATCCCTGTTTGATAGCCACATTGCTGATGGGTTCGTGGAGCTGTAATGGAGAGATCGACATCGGGGGGGACAGTACGACTACGGACCTCGGCACCGACGGAGCGATCACCGATCCAGGTAATAGCGAAGACGTGACCGTTGATACAGGTGACAATAAAGACGCAACCGCCCAGGAGGACACCGGGCCAGACACGACAGGCTCGTTTGGAGTCCCCTGTCAGACGAACAGTGAATGTCCCAGCGGCTTCTGTGTTCCCTCAAGCGATGGTCTTGTGTGTACAAACTTCTGCGTCGATGACTGTCCGGGTGGCTGGAGCTGCCGTGCCGTGGAGCTCCCCGGCCAGGACATCAGCTTCGTCTGCCTCGATCAGTTTTCCAACCTGTGCCGCCCCTGTGATACACATACCGAATGTCATGGCCTGGGAGGCACGGACAGTGACCGCTGTATAGGGTTTGGCGGCCGCGCGGGGTCATTTTGTGGGGCAGGTTGCTCCGCAGACATCGTCTGTCCGGTAGGCTACAGCTGTGAAGCCGTCTCCGATCCCGACACGCGACAGTCCTTTCAACTCTGTCTACCCGAGTCCGGCCAATGCGAATGCAACCAGTCCGCCATCGCGGAGGGGGCCCAGACCAGCTGCAACGATGGTGAATGCACCGGTCTCCGCTTCTGCGGGGAATCGGGTCTGAGTGAATGTAGCGCAGAGGTCCCTACGGACGAGATCTGCGACTCTGCAGACAACAACTGCAACGGTGCGGTAGACGAAGGCCTCGGCAGCACGACCTGTGGTCTTGGTGCGTGTGAACACGCCATCGAAAACTGTCTGGATGGGGCGGTTCAATTCTGCGACCCCTTTGAAGGGGGGAGCGTAGAGATTTGCGATGGTCAGGACAACGACTGCGATGGGGATATAGACGAAGCCCTGGGTAGCGCCATCTGTGGTCAGGGGCCCTGTGCCCACACCGTCGAGAACTGTGTCGATGGGGCAGTCCAGATCTGTGACCCGCTCGAAGGCGCCACGGAAGAGATCTGCGATTGGGAGGACAACAACTGTAACGGCCTCACCGACGAAGGCCTCGGTTTTGAAACCTGCGGTGTAGGGGCCTGCGTCCACACGACCAAAAATTGTATCGATGGACTGACGCAAACCTGTAACCCGTTTGAAGGCACCACGGAAGAGATCTGCGATGGCATCGACAATGATTGCGACGGCGGCATCGACGAAGATTTGGGAAGCACGACCTGTGGTCTCGGAGGCTGCGCGCAAACAGTCGAGAACTGCCTGGCAGGATCGCCGCAGTTTTGTAATCCCTTCGAAGGAGCGATCCCCGAGATCTGTGATGGCATCGACAACGACTGCAATGGCAGCATCGACGAAAACCTGGGTACCACTACCTGTGGCCTTGGCGAATGCGTGCACGCGACTGAGAACTGTGTAGCAGGACTTCCGCAGACTTGCGATCCCCTCGAAGGCGCTTCGGCGGAAATCTGTGATGGTATTGACAACGACTGCGACGGGAACGCAGATGAAGACCTCGGGAGCACCACCTGTGGAGTGAGCGTCTGTCTACACACCGTAGAGAACTGCGTCGGAGGGATCACGCAGGTATGCGATCCCCTCGAAGGTGCTTCGGCCGAAATCTGTGACGGCACCGACAACGACTGCGACGGGAACGCAGATGAAGACTTCCCGCTCCTGGGCACCGCCTGCTCCGTCGGCACGGGGGCCTGCGAATCCACTGGCGTCTGGATATGTCCTGTCGATGCTGGTGATCCACTCCTCTGTACCGCTCCGGTCATCGATCCGGTTCCGGAGATCTGTGACGGGATCGACAACGACTGCGATGGGAACGCAGATGAAGACCTCGGGAGCACCACCTGTGGAGTGAGCGTCTGTCTACACACCGTAGAGAACTGCGTCGGAGGGATCACGCAGGTATGCGATCCCCTCGAAGGTGCTTCGGCGGAAATCTGTGACGGCACCGACAACGACTGCGACGGGAACGCAGATGAAGACTTCCCGCTCCTGGGCACCCCCTGCTCCATCGGGACGGGGGCGTGTGAAGCCACTGGCGTCTGGATATGTCCTGTCGACGCTGGTGAACCACTCGCCTGTTCCGCTCCGGTCATCGATCCGGTCGCGGAGATCTGCGACGGGATCGACAACGACTGCGACGGGAACGCAGATGAAGACCTCGGGAGCACCACCTGTGGTGTAGGTGTCTGTGTACATACCGTAGAGAACTGCGTCGGAGGGATCACGCAGGTATGCGATCCCCTCGAAGGTGCTTCGGCCGAAATCTGTGACGGCACCGACAACGACTGCGACGGGAACGC
>CAUZEG010000040.1:0-23204 GCA_963578775.1 Myxococcales bacterium | reverse complement strand
AGGCACGATTTCTCATCCCGATGGCCATCAGTCTGGGCTTCGGTGTTCTGTTCGCTACGTTTATTATTCTGTTGCTCGTACCCGCTCTGTACGTCGCGCTCGATGACGTAAAGTCCCTATTCGGGTTCACGGCTTCAAAACAGGCAGAACCCATCGAAATCGAATCGGGCCCTCTTGAAAGCTGAGTTTAGTCGAACTCTGCCAGAGCGTTTCCGATCACAGTCTCACCATTCTGGTTGACGGTTTCCAGGGCAACAGTGGTGATCCCTTCGTTCTTCTCCAGGGCCCAGGCCCGGGTGGTCAGAGTATCTCCGGGATATACCACCTGGGTAAATCGCACCTTGAGCCGTTTCAAGCGCCGTGGGTCCCCGCCGCAGAGATGATTGATCACCTCTCGTCCGGCCATGACCATGGTGCACAGACCATGCAGAATGACTCCACGATGACCAGCCGCTTTGGCCGTATCGTCGTCCACATGAATGGGGTTATTGTCCTGACTGACCGCTGCATATCGGTGGCTCTGATCCCCATCGATGCCATACGAGGATTCAAATAAGGGGTTCCCCGTAGGCTTTATAGACGAGGACGAACCGGAACCCTTTCCCGAACCCGACGAGCCATTGCGAACAAAGAAGGAACTGCTGATATCGCAGACCACCTCTCCATCGCGCATAAGATGCTGACGGACGGAAAGAAGTTGCCCCGAGGATTTATCCTCAATCCCTTCAATAGTGGCTCGGGCCGCTACAAGGTCCCAGGGGCGCAATACATCATAGAAGCGCATATCCTGCTCACCGTGGAGGAGGCGGAGCAGATCCGCATTCAGTTGGGGATCCACGACGGATTCTCCCGCCATCTGAAGGCAAGGAACCACAGGATAGAGAAGTGGGGCGACAGAATCGGAGTCGGATAGATATTGCGGGTTGTCGTCGTTGGTCGCCTTGGCAAATGCGGAAAGTTCCGCCGGACGTATAAAGTCGGCCGATCCACGATATGTCTTGCCGATCAAATCGCGGTTCATTCCTACCGCTGACTCCGCAGCAGGCGTCCCATCGGTGTGGGCCTGGGCCTCCTGTTGGGCTCGCTTCATATCGAAGCATTGGGCGAACCGCATAAGATCGCCCATATTATCCGCTTTGATCTTCCCGCTCAGAAAGGCCTGCTCGGGCTGCATACTACCACTGATGGTACCAATAAATACGTCCCCACTCTCGTAGGTAATCGTACAGGTCGGTTGCTCGGGTTTGCCCTGCTTGGACGTACATTCTCCATCCTTTACGTCAACAGACCAGGAGCCCGCCCCAGGAATGTTAAAGTGAATGGAAGCAGACCAGGAGCCGGCTTTCTCTGCCAGAAAGAAGTCGGGCATACGAGTAAAAGCCTCCTGGATCGGATCGGCGCCTTCCGCCGTTCCACCGCTCTCCAAAACCTCACCTGCCAGCTCTTTGGCTCGGCGCATGGAGAACGACTGACTAAAGCGCACCAGATCGCCCATATTATCGGTTTTGATTTTGCCACTCATAAAAGCCAGTTGCGGGCTCATCGAACCGGCCGCCATCCCAAGGATGGTCTCGGTGGAGTCGATCTCGATACGGCTGGTGGCGGTTCCCTCCAGGCCTTCGCTGGCGGTGCAGCTCCCATCCGCAACGGCGAGGGTAAATTGCTGTTCACCTACCAGGAAATGCAGGGTTGCATCCCAGCCGACGGCTTTATCAGCCTTAAAGGCCTGCGGCATGACCAACATCAAAGCCGCCGCCTTTTCCGCCGGCGATCTTGAAGCAGCCGAAGACTCTGCCCCGGACCCCGAAGACGGAAGGGCGCCGATCGCGTCGAGCCGTTCCTGAATCTCACTGGCCGTCCAAAGGCCATCACTCTTCTCCACCCCCGGAGATAACATCATATGGTATTCGAAGAGATGCTTGCCGTGGACTCCAAACGTCCGGCCATTGACCTCTTTGGCCAGGTCCGACGCCAGGAATAGTACCATTGGCGCGATCTGTTCGGGCGTAACCTCGTCGGGAACAGCCGAGATATCCTCAGTCATTCGTGTTTTGGCCATCGGTGCGATGGCATTCGTACGCACCCCGTATCGAGTCAGCTCCTGGGACCAGATCATCGTCATTCCATAGATTCCGGCCTTGGCACAGCCGTAATTGGTCTGACCGAAGTTCCCTTTCAGTCCAGCGATCGAGGAGGTGTTGATGATCGCACCACCGTTCTCGCATTTGCGCATCGCTGTAGCGGCTGCACGCCCGACCAGAAAGGTCCCTTTGACGTGTACATCCATCACCAGATTAAAGCTCTCCGGCTCCATCTTCAGCAGAGTCTTATCCCGAAGAATACCGGCGTTGTTTACACAGATATCGAGTCGTCCCCATTCATTGAGAGCGCTATCAACTATGCTCTGGGCACCGTCCGGATCGGAGACGGAGGCATAATTTGCGACGGCCTCGCCGCCGGCTTCACGGATCTCGGCGACCACCTGGTCTGCCATCAGACTATTTCCATCAATCGACCCGTCGCGACTTCCGCCGAGATCGTTGACCACGACCTTGCATCCTTCCTTGGCAAATAAGAGCGCATAGGCTCGACCCAATCCACCACCGGCTCCGGTGATTAGCGCTACTTTTCCTTCCAATAATCCCATTGTCGTCCCCTATACGCGCTCTATGACGGTTGCTACAGCCAATCCCCAGCCAATACATAGAGTGGCCAGTCCCAGGGTTGCATCCCGTCGTTCTAATTCATGTAATAACGTAACCATCAGACGAGCCCCGGAGCAGCCCAGCGGATGGCCAAGAGCCATCGCTCCCCCGTTGACATTGGTCTTGTCCAGACTTGCTCCCGTCTCTCGTTGCCACGCCAGGACCACCGACGCGAAGGCTTCGTTGACCTCAAATACGTCGATGTCTTCCAAGCTGAGCCCAGCCTTATCAAGGGCTTTCTTCGTAGCTGGGGCCGGTCCCAACAACATGATCGTCGGGTCGGTTCCTACCACCGACATACTCCGGATCCGTGCCCGCGGTTTGATACCCAACTGGTCCGCTTTCGCACTGTTCCCGATCAAAATTGCGGCCGCGCCGTCGGAAATCTGGGAAGCGGTCGCAGCCGTGATCACACCCTGCTCACGAAACGGGGTCTTAAGACCGGCCAGTTTCTCCAGGGAACCACCACGTCTTGGTCCCTCGTCCTGAGAGAATACGGTTCCACCCGGTGTAATGATCGGTAAAATCTCACGCTCAAAATACCCCTCATCTATCGCTACAGCCGCGCGGCGATGACTCTCCAATGAAAGTTCGTCCAACTCGGTCCGCGTAAAGCCATACCGTTCGGCGATCAACTCGGCCGACACGCCCTGGCCAACCACATCAAAGCGATTGCTGATTCGATCACTGATGGAGCCGGCATCGGCACCCATATTCGCCCCCACCACGAGGTCCATGGTTCCTGCCATCACCGCCTGGGCCGCAAAATTGACCGCCTGAAGGCTGGAGGCACACATTCGATTGACGGAGGTTCCAGGAACACTTACCGGCCAACCTGCCGCCAGGACAGCCGTCCTTCCTACATTCAGGCCCTGTTCATCCACCTGGGTCACACAACCCATGATCACGTCATCGACTTCGGCCGGTGGAACATCAACCCGGTTCACCAGACCATTCAGACAGTCACCCGCCAGGTCGTCAGGTCGTACCTCCGCAAGGCCACCCTTTCGCTTGCCAATGGGTGTACGTAGGGCTTCGAGAATAAATGCGTCAGTCATAAACGGTTCTCCCCAGTGTTTTGCTGAACCAACAGCTTCATACGAGAATGTTATATAGTAGCACTTCATAAGTATCAATAGGGAAAATTGGGGTGGGTAGCTACCTGAAAGCGACGCATTCCACCCCTGGGTATCTGGGACGCGACAATCCAGGAGAATGGTGGGAAGATTCAGACGGTGATGCTGCATATGACGTACCAGAGAGACCTGCCCTTCCCCGTTGATGCGGTGATCTCTCAATATTTCGACATGGAACATATTGAACATGTTCACCCAAAGACTCTGGGGCGGTGCGAGCTGGTTGAGGTGAATGGATCTTGTGTGCGCTTCCGTCAGCACTGGCCGAGTAGGCGGAAGACAAGCCTTATAGACCAGCAATGGTGTCCACCCGACCAGATCAAGATCCGCTATGTGGACGGTCATTATCGTGGTGTCGAGCTCGATACCCGGTTCCACGCCATACCGGATGGCACCCGGGTCATAGATACATACCGTATACCGGGTCTACCCAACTGGGGCTGGGTGCGGACTCTCGCTAGACCATGGATTTATCGAACGATCGACCGGATCTGGTCCGAAGACCTCGGAGTCGGTCTGCCTCGAGGCGGATGGAGCGGCGTACCGGGTATGGAACAAGCAGAAGTGGAGTTGCCGAATCCGGCGGGAGCCCGTCGAATCGACGTCGGTCGTCTCGACGATCTTCCAGACGGCCGCATGGTTCTACATGAAGAGGACGAAGTACGGGTCCTGTTACTTCGCCAGGGCGAAACGGTGCAGGCCCTTGATGCACTTTGCCCCCATGCGGGTGGCCCCCTCGAACGGGGACAATGTTCGGATGGAACGGTCCGATGTCCCTGGCATGGGTCTCGTTATCAATTCACCGATGGTAGGCTCTGTGACGAAAAGAGCGGGCCTTCTGCCCGCAGCTATCCCTGTACGATTCGAGAGGGTGTAGTAGAGATCATCGTTTGACGTTGGTGGCCGTCAGTCGATCTCGAGTTCCCCTTCAAATGTGGTCGTAAGCGGTTCCTGACCGGCTTCGAAAACGACCTCCGCATCGATGACCACGTCCATCCCGTCCAGATCATCGATGGGTATGGCTGCGCCGAAATCCAGGTCGATCTGATTGATCAATGGAAAGAGTCGACGATAACAATCGATGGTGACCTGGGTCTGGGTCGTCTCCGACAGAACCGTTCCCTCCGTATCCGACACACGTATCTTCACGGACTCCGCCGCCAGGGGCGAGCCAGCAAAGACGAGACCCACCGCCGTCCGGACAGTGTCCTCGTCGCCTGCCCAGATGGGGATCTCGTCATATTCAACGAAGGGAACCCCGTCCGAGCCCGCAAAGGCAATGGACACGGTGGGAAAATCGGAATGTACACATTTCGATGCGTGTAGGGTGCCTTCGTAGGACGTCGAGATAGTCTCCACTCCATTGGGGCTGTCCGGAAAATTACCCGTAACCTCAAGCACAAAATCCTGGTCGTGGAGGTCCTCGACGCTGAACTCGGGATGGAGAGGTACCAGCCAATTGGTAGCCGCACGATATCCCTCCGATGTGCATGGAACTGGCACATCCGTCTGGGTATGTTCCCCCAGTACAGCCCCTTCGCTATTCAGAACCCGCGTGGTTATCGACGGAACTACATCCGGTGTGCCGGTAAAGAGGATATTGAAACCCAGGGTGATTCCCGATCCGTCTGGATCCCAGACAACCAATTTCTTCGCAGGCAGTAATGGTTCCAAATCGGGCCCATAGCGCCCCACGTAGACCTGGGGTTCATCGTTCAGCTCACATCCTACAATGGTGATCACTCCCTGATAACTCGCCTGTAAAATGTACGGCTCCAAACCGTCTTCTTCGAACCGTACATCGACTTCAATGATCGCGTCCCGGCCGTGGAGTTCCATGATGGAGTAGGTCTCGGCGTCGTAGGCCGCCATGAACTCCACCAGCATTCTCTTGCCTTCCCCCATACAGGGCAGTTTCATCTTGGGTGCCGTTTCCTCACCGAGGAGTGTACCGTCCACATCGAAGAGGCGCGTTGTCACCGCCTTGGCTCGTTTCGGGACTCCCTGAAATAACAGGTTGAATCCGGTAACAAGCCCACCTTGCGGTGGAAGCCAGATCGGAATGTCTCCACCTTCGGACCAGGGCTCCACCTCGGTTCCAAAGACCGCAAACTCGATGGTCTTATCCGCACAGATTTCGCAGCTTATGATCCCATCCGACACACAGGGGGCATCCGCCGGTCCGGGACCACCGCTGGAGCAGGCGACCATAACCAGAACCAGAAACAACAAACAGAAATATCTGGGTACAAACAAAACCATAGAAACCAAAAAAAGATTATTCACATGCCCAACTTAATAGGACTGGAAGCAGGAATCAAAACGTGACCGGATTTCTATGAAATTCGAAGTGGCCTTTTCTACCCGTTCACGATACGAATCAGAGGTTCCTGAACAGCTGAGGAAAGCAGCGTGATCAAGTACATCGGTTCCAAACGCGCGTTGCTACCCTGGATTCTGGACGTCGTCGATGCCATCCAGGTTGCGGTACCACTGAAAACGGCTGCAGATCCTTTCTCGGGAAGCTCGCGTGTTGCGCACGCACTGAAGTCACAAGGTCTTCGCGTCGTGGCCAGCGACATCAATGCATACGCCCATATTCTGGCAACCGCCCTGGTCGAAGCCGACGCCAATGAATACCCCGAATCGCGTATCATCCCTATCCTCGAACAGTTGGCCGCATTACCACCGGTAGAGGGATATTTTACACGTACATTTTGTAGGGAAGCACGCTTCTTTCAGCCCAAGAATGGCCAACGAGTCGACGCCATACGTGCAGCTATCGACGACTATTCGGAGGGAGATCCGATCCTGCGATCGATTCTCCTGACCAGTCTCATCCTTGCGGCCGACCGGGTGGATTCCACTACCGGTGTCCATATGGCGTATCTGAAGAAGTGGGCCCCTCGAGCCCATAAGGACCTCGAACTTCGTCCGCCGGCGCTCCTGCCCGGCTCCGGTAAGGCATACCAACGCGACATTCTTGAATTCGCAGCCGAGCTCGATGTGGATCTGGTCTACCTGGACCCGCCCTACAATCAACACGCCTATCTTTCGAATTACCATATCTGGGAAACTCTGGTCTGTGACGACGATCCCGAAGCCTATGGCATCGCCCGTAAGCGCACGGATTGCCGCACCCGAAAGAGTCCCTTCAATTCAAAACGCAAGGCGCGTGCGGCTATGGAGCACGTCATCGCCAGCCTGAATACACCGGTCGTAGTTCTTTCCTTCAGTAATGAGGGCGTATTCTCGAGGTCAGAAATCGAGGATCTGCTGGGAACGCGAGGCCCTGTCACTACCCTCTGTAAAGAACATCGACGCTATGTTGGATCGCGGATAGGCATCTACAACCCGGCCGGAGATAAGGTGGGAGCAATCTCTCATACGGAAAACACCGAGTACCTGTATGTGATGAGTGCCGATCGCGGCGTCCACATAGCATTAGCCGACCGGTTCAACCCACAGAAAGCCGACCGTACATCAGCCGAGCTGCGCTGATGTGGATTATTGCAGGGCTGACTACCGCAGCCTTCGCTACCGCAACCATCTCCGGAATGATCGGACTCGGTGGTGGCACCATGCTGGTAGCCATCCTTTACGCTGTCCTCGGCGCACCAGCGATTGTAGTCCCCATACATGCAGCTGTGCAGCTCTTAAGTAATGGCTCGCGGGTCGTAGCCTACGTCCGTCATGTAGACTTCCGGTCCCTTGGCTGGTTTATGGTGGGCGCGATCCCCGCCCCCTTTCTGGTTGTGCCTCTCATCACAGATGTGGATGAGCATTGGGCGAAGCTCTTCATGGGGATCTTCATCATCATCATCACCTGGACCAAATGGCTCCGTATTACCCGGTTGACCGGCTCGGCCGGGCTGGTATTCGCCGGAGTGCTGGCGGGTGGCCTGGGCATGGTGGTGGGGGCCACTGGAACCCTGATAGCCCCCTTCTTTCTCCGCGATGATTGGCGAAAAGAGACCGTGATCGGAACAAAAGCGCTTTGTCAGGCCTGCGCACATATCATAAAGCTCAGCGCCTTCGCTGCCCATGGTCTATGGGCTACCAATCAATGGGATCTGATTGTTCCCATGGGAATTGCGGTCGTGATCGGTACATTTTCGGGAAAGAAGCTGGTCGGCTACCTGAAAGAAACCACATTTCGTCTGGTATTCCGTATTCTTCTGACCATTCTGGCGCTGAAATTGATGATCCTCTCATCGTTTCATCTCGAGCTGTCCGCCATCGGTCTGTAAAAGACACAGGTTGACCCCGCCCTCTCAGAGACTACAATCCCAGGCATGAGTCCCGATGAAATCAAGACCCAACCGTCGGTGAGCAATCCACGCGAACGGGCCCGCGGTTTTTTTTTCTTCTGACCCCCCAATTGGTCGGGTTTCTGGTGGGTCTGACCGTCCTACCCGAAATCCTCCGTTCTCTGCCGCAAGAAGACTATGGCACATTCGCCTTTGCACTCGCCGTACAGGGTTGGGTACTGGCTTCGACCGGATTACGAACCCTGGAAGGTGCGAAACGAGGGCTTGCCCAGGGCCTGGATGGCACACTCCTATTCGCTCTAAAAAAACGACTGCTCGTCCTATTGATCGGCTGCGTCATCGGACTTGGCTTGATCGGAGCGTTTTATCTAATCACCGATAGTGAAGACGCCGCTCGGCTTGCGGTGATCGGGATCCTCCTGGCACCAGCCCTGCTTCTTCCGGAAGCGGTGGAAGCCTACCTCGTTGCGAAACGACGTTTTGGTTCTGTCGCGGCCTACCGAATCACCCGGAATCTAACGGTCCCATTGGGTAGTGCAGCTGCCGCCATCTACACCGGTGATATCTTCATCTTCGCTCTCGCCCAATGGGTGATTCCAGGTGTCATCGGTGGCATATTTCTGGCAACGGTCATAGCCCGTGAACACTTAATTGCGGCCTATCGAAAGGGGCAATACGACCCGGATTGTTATCGCTATGGGTTGAAGCTCATACCTACGGATCTGGTTACCATCACCGCCAATAAATCCTCCCATTTATTTATGGGTGAGTTCATTGGCTATAGAGCGTTAGGGGTCTTTGCTGTCAGCTGGAAGTTACGAGAGCAATCTGCGCGGATTCTTCGGTTTCCTCGCCAGCTGCTCTACTCGGACTATGCACAGCAGCCTCTTAAGACCATCCTGCGAAAACTCTGGAAGATACTTGGACTCACATTCCTCGTCGGTACCCTCATCGGAGGGTTGGCAGCTCTTGCGGGATACGCCTACGTAACCTGGCTTCTCGAACCCGAATACCACGAAGCCTGGATCTTTTTTGCGATTCTCAGCGCCGGCCTGCCCGCAGTTTTGGCGGGAGCGGTGGTACAAACCGCCTTCGAAGCACACCTCCGATCCAGGGAGATGAGTATCGCCTTTTTATGCGCCGACCTGTTCAAGCTCGTGGCCATAATTGCAGCCTGCGTCCTCAAGGACATCTATCTGGTCGCCATCGCAGAAGTTCTGACGAATTGGATACGTACAACGATTTTCCTGGTTTTGTTGCGGAAACATCTTGTACACAAAACAAACGAAGAGACGATAACTACTTGAGCCTCCTGACCAACCACCTCCGAGACACATAATGGTGTACGAAATAAGAGATCCGGTACACGGTCCAATCCCTATAAATAGCGGAGAGGTCGCCGTTATTGACTCACCCGTCTTTCAACGTCTACGCCAGATCCGACAGCTTGGCTTCGCAGAGCTGACATTCCCGGGGGCCACCCATACGCGCTATCTTCACTCACTTGGCGCCATGCATCTGGCGGGGCTGGCCTTTGACGCCATAATGAAACGCATTGGCGTGGCGGACAAAGCAGATACCCGTCGTCTGGCTCGTATCGTTCGCCTGGCAGCCCTACTTCATGATGTGGGGCATCCACCGCTTAGCCACCAGCTGGAATACCTCCTACCCCCCGTTGGGAAACTTGGCCTGGATCTACCGGTGGATCCATCCGTACGGGCCACCCACGAACATATGACACTACTGCTGCTCAAGCAGAGTGCATTGACCGATATTATCGCCCGCGAGTTCGCCAACGACAACATACAAGCCGACGATGTGGCGGCGGTTCTATATCCCGACATGGCTCGTACGGATGAGGACAGCTTCCGTGTGGATGGCGTCTTTCTGCTGCCGTTGATTCAAAAACTCATCTCGGGCGAGTTGGACTGCGACCGAATGGACTATCTTCGTCGTGATGCCTACTTCGCGGGTGTGTCCTACGGCACATTCGATCAGGACTGGATTCTATCCAACCTTACAGCCGTACAAACGGACGACCGCTACGATCTAGCCCTACAGGCCCGCGCATTACATACATTCGAAGACTTTCTATTGGCGCGCTATCATATGTTCATCATGGTCTACGCCCATCAACGTACCCAGGTATGCGACCAGATGCTCCGTTCCTTCTTTAACGAAACCGGTGCCCTGGACGAGTTGCCATCGGATGTGGATGAGTACATCGCCTGCAGTGACCACACCATCGATACCCTGCTGCTGGAACACCAGGACAACCGCTGGGCAAAACGACTGCTTGAGCGAGATCCGATCCCGTTGGCGCTTGAACTCGACGAAGAGCGCGATGGGGTCGACGAGTCCGAGATCACAAGTCTGTTGGACGAAAACTCGATCCGCTATTTCAAGGTTGCAGTACACACTCCACTGTCGCGCTATTGCCTGGAAGATAAAGGTGCTTCACCCCTGAAGATCGTCTTCGAGGATCGCGTCCTCCAGGCCAGTGTGAAATCGGTCGAACAAGCGACTGAACTCTATAATCGTTATCGACAGACCCCCTCTCTGGTACGCTACTTTGTAATGGAGGAGTCCCTCGACGACTTCAAGTCTCTTCAGCTACCAAGCCCGATCACAAGCCTGTCCAAAGCCATGCCGGCCTGAGAACCTCGGACCGGTTCGAACGCGCCTATCCCTTATTGGGTCGCCCGGCCGTATCTTCAAGCACCGCCTCCACGGCCAGGCGCGCCTGATTGATCTCCTCTTCCTTACCGCCCAGCCACATTCGGCCGAATGCACCGAACGTAATGACTTCGAGGACTTCAATGTCGGCCGCTTTCTCCGCCTCATTGGCCGCAATGGCGGCATAGCCGGCCGGATGAACTTCGAGGATGTACAATGTTTGATTCTGGAAGACCATATTCCCATGGCGCATTCGATTGATGAGCGCCGTATGGTGATTGTCCATTCCGGTGAGAACCTGACTGGAAACAATCCGTGGTTGCAATCGGTCTTCTTCCTTCAACTCAAAGAAATCGAGGGCGGCCTGGCCCGCCGCCCGGACCATACCCTGGTCGTCATGGTGAACTTCCAGCAGACCAAAGGCACGCTCGACGATCTGCATCCCGGGTATAACGCCGGTATTCTTCAGAACAATGTCCGTAACCCGCTCAATCGATAGGCCTGGTGCTACCTCAATAAATAATGATGCTTGCCTCTCCAGGGGCAGAAACCCCCGGGCAACCGTCGCCACGAAAGAAGCCACTTGCGGCTGAAGCGAATCGATAAAGGAGTAGGTGCGAAGTTCGATACTCACCGTGATATCCACCGTCGTAGAACTCAGGCCTAACATGTGTGAGAAATGATGTCATCCTGTCGATTCGTGGTCAGTGGCTCTCGCATCGCCTCGACCAGAGTATAACTATGCCAACGCATCAATCTGGTCACCGACAAACCTGCGCCCTCGAACAACTCATGAAGCTCGGATTCCGTAAATACCCGCACATCGGAAAGCCATTCAAAGCCCCTATCCCAGGTATGGCGTAAGGCGGCCGAACGGTGGTGAAGAAATGTGCTCGCCAGGAACCGCCCACCGGGGGAGAGAACACGCGCGATCTCCGCAAGTATTGCAGCCGGGTCCGGCCAGATATGTAGTGCAGCGCCCGCATAGGCCCCTGTGAACACACCGGTCTTAAGTGGCATGCGGGCGGCATCAGCCAGAAGGAATATCGGTCGGCTCGAATCCCCCCGAAGCCGGACGCATTCTCGCAGCATGGCCACCGACAGATCGAGCCCGACAACATCCCCTTCTGGAAAATCTTCTTGTAAACGATGCACAACCGGACCTGGCCCACAACTTACATCCAAGAAGGCAGGGCTCCCATCCGGGGCAATATCTATTTCGGAAAACGACTCCATGACCCGTTGATATTCTCGTTTTCGGGTCATTCTCCCCATGGAAAACGCGGCCGTGAAGGATGGCCGCCAGAGTCCAGTATAAATACGAGAAAACCACCGATAGCGCATCAAGCGAGGGCCGAGTCCCCCCTTCATCGGTTCCATGTCGAATAAGAAATCCACAAAACCATCCGGGGACCCGAATACGCGCCCACAGTCGGCACAGGAAAACTCGTCCGACTGGCACGTCAGATCGCCCTGGCAAGCGGGGCAATAGAATAAATCACTCATATTGTTTTTCTACCGACCGATGGGGCGAACAAGAAGTGGACACCCTCCCTTCAAATAGCGGTTGCGCGATTTTAGGACGATCTCTGCATAGCCAAGGTTGGGTGGAACACGCCCCCCTTTGTGGGAGCGACGAATATAGCCCGATCCACCATTATAGGCCCCGAGCGAGTAGATTTCGTTTCCCTTATAGCGCCGCAACAGGGACCGCAAAATCCGGATTCCACATTCAATATTCTCGACCGGATGGTAGAGATCGCCACATTGATATTGCTTTCCGGTGCCGGGCATCACCTGCATCATGCCTATCGCTCCGGCATGGGATCGTATCCGCGGATGAAAGAGACTCTCCACCCGCATTACCCCCATGACAAGCGCATATTCCACGCGGTATTTTCGGGCCAGAGGCTCCGCAACACGTTCGGCATAGGCACAACGGACGGCGGGTTTGGCTTTCTCTGGAAAGGGCTCAAATACCGTTCCATTCGAAGCACAGGAGCCGAGCATCCAAAGCGACCACACGCAGAAAAGTTTGACCCGATTACCGCCCATAGCCGCAGAGCATACCCTGCCTGTACAGGAATGCGAAGTCCTTCCAATACCGGCAACTAACAGGCAAATATTGAGGTCTCAAAGCACAGGTCGATTTTATCCCACTTGCCAAGAAGCGTCGTTTGGCTAACCTTGAGGGATGCGGGTACATTTTCACGGAACGCGGGGAACCGTCCCCTCCCCAGGTCGAAAGAACGTCCGGTATGGCGGCCATACGGCTTGTCTGGAAGTCATTTGTAACGGGCGGAGCATTCTTGTGGATGCCGGTACCGGCCTGCAGGCCTACGGCACAACCATTCGCAAAGATGAACCCCAGTCCATCGATATGATCCTCACCCATTACCATTGGGATCATATCCAGGGGATGCCCTTGTTCTGGCCGGCATATAACAAACGTACCGACCTGCGGATCTACGGGCTGAAGACGGAACAGGCCTCGCCCGAAACGACTTTGAACCACTTCATGGAGCCACCCGTCTTTCCCGTGCGAATGTCCGATATGCCAGCCAACGTGCAATATACCAACGTAGAGCCGGGCGATTCCATGTCCATCGGCGGGGTATCGATTACCACCATCGGGAATCTGCACCCAGGCAGTTGTCTGGGCCTTCGCTTTGAGCATGAGGGGCAGGTGTTCGTACATTTGACCGATATGGAAGGGCCCGAACATTGCTCAAGCTTCGATCCGAACGCTATCGCACTCGCACAAGACGCCGATCTTCTAACCATTGATGCGACCTATACCGAGGAGGAATACCACGGGCGTAGTGATGGGACCTGTCGTCATGGGTGGGGACATAATAGCTTTGAATACGCTATCAAATTCGCGCAGTTGGCCAACGTAAAACACACGCTTTTAACGCATCATGCACCCGAACATACGGACACAATGCTCGATAGGATCGCCGTCGAGGCTCGGCGTCTCGGAGACCACATAGACATGGTTGTCGACGGCCTGGTCGTCCAACTGGAAAACCACCGCCCCGACTACCAGTACCCACAGGGAACACGGCCACTGGTCACGGACGGTTGACGCGCCATACGAGCCCGACAGCCCAAACTGGTCGTCTCCGTTTTGCCACCATCCAGTAAGCACACTATGCTGTGAGCCATGAGCCGGAAAGTCGTCATATTCCTGGTGCTATTCGTTGCGTGCCCAGCGTTGTCGGGGGCCCAGGAAACGAAGATAGGTGCTCTGATCCTGACGACGCCAGACCAGGATCAAGACAGCGCGTTCGATATGACCCTGGCACTCGCGGGTGCGGTGGCGTCCGCCTCTGGGAAGAAAGCCATCCCCTACCTCCAACTCATACAAGCGCTCGGCTACCAAGGCCCCAAGTCTATTGGTATCTGCTCTCTGGATGATGTCTGCTCGGCACGAGTCCGCCAGAAAATCGGTCTCGATATTCTGGTGATCGGACAGATCAGCCGAACGGATCGCGGCCGAATCCGGATCGAACTACGGCGAACAGATCGCGATCCTCTGTACCGGTTCAGCCGGATCCGTGAAGTCGCAGATACCGAGCAAGACCAAATACGCAATCTCATGGAAATGGCCCGTGAGATGGTGAATCCCCCTTCTCCCCTTCTAGTCGTACACGGAAGAGGAACCTACCAGGTTGAAGTCGATGGTGCGTTGTTGGGGAACGGGCCAGGCACATTTTTGGTATCGGCAGGCCGACGAAAGGTCCGAATTCTTCGTGGTGAAAAGGTACTCCTGGAGGATGAAATTCCCTGCCCCGTTGGGCTTCGCTGCGAGATCAGCATAGATAAGAAACCCTTGACCACCATTCAGGGCGCCCGACGCCCCTATAAACCCGGTCCGCCCATCCCCTGGCTACGCTATGGAGGCTATGGAACAACTGCGGTTGGCATCGCCATATTGGTGGTGGGGGGGATAGAGGGACTGAATGTCCTGAGTGTCTCTGATGAGTTGGAAAACAAATGCCCTTCGGGAATCTGTAGCGTCACATGGCAGGAGGCACAGGCCCTGTCCAACGACGGGAACCGGAGTGCCAAAAACGCAACGATCGCCCTCGTCGCTGGTAGCATCCTGACGGCCGGGGGCGTAGCGCTGATCGTTCTCGATCGCATGGCCTCCAAGAGGGGGACGCCTCCCAGAAAGAAAGCAGCATTTTCGCCGCGATTCCGTTTCGATCCCATTAGCCGACAGGCCCAATTCGAGCTTAGTTTCTAGTGAAACGATTCTGGAAGAACCCATTTGGCTCCCCTCGGGCTGCAACCATCGTGGCCCTGGTCGCGGCCGGTGCGGTCCACGGGCTGGTCCTGGCGGCAATCGACGCTGGGGCTGGCAGCGCATTAAGCCAGGATATCCCCGACTGGCTCTACGGCACCTGGGTGGCCTGGGCGTTTACCGTTCTTTTCCCTGTAGTCGCCATCGCACACGAATACAAAGTCCCAAGGATGCGCCTGAGTGCCGGTGTACTGGCGCTCATAGCGGCGGTTGTAGATGTCATCCTGCTGCCTATGGCACCCCTCACATTGGGATTGGCGCTTTTTTTCGCCGCTCTCGTCCTGTTCCGAGTAGCACTCGAACGACCTGGGATCCGGGCTCGAGTTTCGGATACCGACCTGGTCCACCCATTACACCGGGCTCTCCTTGGAGTCACCGCTTCGACCGCATTATTACGAGATGGCTACGGCCTATCCCTGACGACCTCCGGCGACATTCTGTTAACGACTCTGGCGGCGGTCGTTTTCGTACTCGGTATTCGCGACGAACTCGATCAGGACAACCGCACACCTCGAGAAGGTCTGATCTTTTTTGTGGTACGGGCAGCGGCGGTGCTGGCAATTCCGTTCTGGGGCGTCACACATAGTGCCAGCCTGATCGTCGTGCCCGAACTGGCCCGCGTCCTTGTCTACGCCTGGCGTGGTCGACTCGGAAGTTACGTTCGCGACGAGATGTTCCGCAACCCACCCATGTTGCTCATCATGAGTTTCGGGGTGGTGATCGTCCTTGGAACCGTCTTACTAAGCCTACCCTTCAGCTCTGAAAGCGGCGAGAGCATTGGCTTCCTCTCGGCTTTCTTTACCAGTACAAGCGCCACCTGCGTGACCGGTCTGACTGTCATCGATACGGGTACGGGCTTCTCCACATTTGGGCAATGCATCATACTTCTTCTCATTCAGATCGGCGGACTCGGAATCATTACCATCTCCGCATTTGTCGTAGTTCTGGTCGGTGCCCGAATCGGACTGAAAAACGCCTGGGCCCTCAGTGAAATCACAGATCAGCCTGGTCCCCAACATATGCGACAACTGGTCTGGTTTGTCGTGTTCTCGACCGCAATCATCGAATCTCTGGGGTTGATCTGTCTCTTCCTTGGAGGACTACAAGAAGGCATGCCCTGGGCACAATCCCTCTGGTTTGCGCTCTTCCACACCATCAGCGCATTCTGTAACGCTGGCTTTTCCGTGTACTCCGATAGCCTGGTGGGCTTCGCAGATAACAGCCTCATCATGTGGACGATCTCGCTACTCGTCATCCTGGGTGGTCTCGGCTTTATCCCTATGTCGGTCATCTACGCCCGAATGCGCGGAAAACGGCACCGCCTCGGCGTCCATACCCAGGTGGCTCTTATCGGAACCATTGCCCTATTAGGGCTGGGAGCGCTCCTCTTCTGGCTTCTCGAAGGACCGGTCGGGGCGGTCGACCCAAACTCCACAGCCATGTCCATCAAGGACAGTGGGTTCCATTCTATCAGTCTTCGAACCGCGGGCTTCAACGCCATGCCGATGGAACAACTGGGGCCAGCCAGCGCTCTGCTTTCGATGCTGTTCATGTTCATCGGGGGATGCCCCGGTGGGACCGCGGGCGGGATCAAGGTAACCACAATGATCGTGCTCTTATTATCGATCCGAAGCCTGTTACGAAACGAGACGCATGTGGAGTTGATCGACCGGACAATACCGCAAGAGACCGTAGTGCGGGCTCTGGTTGTGGTCCTTATCTCGGTATCGATGATTTTCTTCGGATGGCTCGTCCTCCTGGCGACACAGACCGGGCTGAGCATGGAACAACTCGGTTTTGAGGCGGTCAGCGCCTATGGAACCGTTGGGCTCTCCCTGGATACAACCCCCCGACTGGACTCTTCCGGTCAAACGATTGTGGCTCTGTTGATGTTCGCCGGACGTGTGGGCCCGTTGGCCATCGTCTTTGGCATCGGCAGTCCGAGAAAAGTCCGAGCCCGACCGGCCGTTGAGGAGGTCTATGTTGGCTAAGGAACACAGGAAACGACATAAGGTCGAAATAATGGATTGGTGCATTCGTAGGGAACATGGTTTTCTAGGCAAAATCAGGAGTTGGATATGGCAGGATCCTTTCTAGTCATTGGCCTCGGACAATTTGGTAGTGGAATCGCCCGTGAACTAACGGGACATGGAGGCGATGTTATCGCCATTGATCTCCATGAAAGCCCCGTAGATGCCATCGGTCCCCATGTAAGCCGTGCTCTGCGGCTCGACGCTACCGACGAGCATGCCCTCGCCGAATTGGAACCCAGTCGATTGGACGCGGTCATCTGTGCCATCGGAGCCGAGTCCATCGAAGCCAGTATTCTCGTCACTGCACTTCTGAAGGAGCTTGGAGCCAAACGTATCATCACACGGGTAACCAGTGATCTGCACGCCCGGGTCATCAAACGTATCGGGGCAGATGAGCTGATCAATCCAGAGCATGAGATCGCACGGCATGTCGTCCAACGCGTGCTTTTGCCCACCCTTCGAACGGCCTATGAGATCGCCGACGGTATCACGGTAGCGGAGTTCTGCTGTCCGCAGAAGTTCATCAACAAACCCATTCGTGAGTTGGCCCTTCGCTCCACTCATGGGGTCAATATCATCGCCGTTAAACGGGCAAATGGCCACGAGACCATCGGCGTTCCGAGTCCAGATACAGTCGTCTATGAAAACGACAGCATCCTCGTTGTCGGTAAGATGGCGAACGTCGAACGTATTTCGAAGGAATCGTAGATGAGCCTCGTCTCACGACTCAAGACCGGCCTCGCGCTGGTAACACTCCTATCGGCTGCGACGGCGGTTGTGGGCATTCAGCGGATCGTTCATGTGACGAACGAAACCACAAAGTTCGACGCCCGCACCGATCTCGTAACCACGGGTCTCGGTCTGATCCTTTTGATGGACGATATTGAGCAGTCGGATCAAGGGCGGAGCCAACTCTTAGCAAGTTTTCAGGCGGAATCCACCAGCTTTATCACTGGACTACGCACCATTGAGGTTCAGCCGGACGACAACAACGAAAAGTCGGTTCTTAACCCCGATAAGCTGGAAGACCAACTCAACCAGTGGCAGGCCCAGGTGCAGCCCCGTTGGTACATTCTCAAAACAAAAATGCCAAAATCGGACGGCAAAATACAAATGGAGATCCACCAGACAGTCGCTCTTCTGGTGACCGATGTAGGTACTCGGATCGGCGTCCTTCGCAACGAATCGGCCGGCACCATACGGCTCCTGGCCCTGGCGGCCCTTGCCATCGTCCTGGCTGGCCTCTTCTTGATGTTTCGTCTTCAGCGACAACTTGAAGATCCCCTGGACCGCATCGAAGACGTACTCAATGAAACCCTCCGAGAACACCTCGTCCGACGTACTGGGATCCGTTCAGACAACGAATTTGGCCGGATTGGTCGAAAACTCGACCGCGTCCTGACCCGTCTTGAAATGGCGAAACTGGATCAAACAGCCCCGACGCCACAGCAAGGTCCATCCCAGCCCTCAGAACCCAATCCGCCCCAGTCCAACGCCGGAGACGACATAGGCCAGGTCGAAAAAACCTAGAGATGGTGTACCCGGAACTCCAATGCAATCAACCCGACGTGGTGCGTAACATCAAGCTCTCGTCCCCCCAACGCAACATCACCGACCACCAGCCCCCACCCCAGAGAAAGCCAAAGACCATACGGATGTTCCGGATTGGATAGGGGAAACTCCAAACCAACTCCGGTCACAAAACTAAAATCCAGGGTCTCTTCGTAGGTATTCGGTACAAACCAGGCTATGCCCATACCCAGAAACAGATGTAACGATGCAATAGTGTACCCTAGCCGATCGTTCTCAAAATGTGTCAAAAGAAGTGGATGGAAACGAAGACCCAATTGGAACCGGTATTCATCCAATTCGATGTCGTCGACGGATGAGCGATGAATGTGAACTCCACAGTCCACATCCAGAATCTGCAGGATGGTTGCCATACGGGCACTGAGTCCGAATTGACTTCCAAGGTCCACTTGATCCGAGCCCAATATCCCCTGGGTTTTGCCATATTGAAAGCGCGGCCCAATATAGGATCCGTTATACCCGTCCGCCAGGGCTGGTTCCGCGATATGAAGGCTCATCCAGACCAGAAGAGCGGCCCACAGGAAAAGTTTTCGAACGACCATGGCACATCCTTGAACCCTTCGATCATAGCAGGTCCCAGACCATGTCACACTCGTAGGGGAAGAAACCTGACTCTCGCCCTGGTTGTTTTTCTGACGTTATTCAGTCTACCAAGCATGGCGTTTGCCGGGGATCCGCCCACCAACGCCCGCGACGCGCTCCGCCTGATGCGCCTTGCCAATGCCTATCTAGAGATGGAAGATCCCGAACGGGCCTGTGAGACATTTGACCAGGTCCTGGAGACATTCCCAACCTGGTGGATCGCTCTATCCGGTCGAGTTCGGTGCGGTGTGGCAATGGGAGATTCCGTGAAATCACTTGCGGGGTTTCTGGAAACTTCGACTAAGTTTGGTGCACCATTTCATGTGGCTCAACGCCTGAAAACTCTCTTGAAAGAGTATGCGAACCGGCCTCCGCCCCAGCCGGGGGCTGTCGTGGAAGAAGTACAGAAGGAACCAGATGAGCCCACAAGCACTCCACCCACAGAGCCCGCTATCCTCAAGCCTGACCCACGCCTGCTATTAAAGGCCTGGTCGAAGGGCGACCTCCGGACCGTTCTTGATCAGGTCGCAACCTACGAAGGCAAACCGGAACTGTCAGCCAGTGTGCTTCGATATGGAGTGGAAGCCGCTTTCCTTCTTCGCGACACCAGGGCTCTCGACAAATATATGCCAGCCCTGTTGAAGAAAACCAGGAGTCCGGTTCTGCTATCCCGCTACCTGGTCAGTCTGAAACAACGAGGCCGACGAAGCGAATACAAACGCTGGCTAAAAGTCTGGAAGAAATGGTCTCAGCGTTAATCGTTCGTCGCTTTGATCTGGCCCATAACCCAGATTGCCTCTACTACATCCTTCGCTTGTTTCGCGTTTAAAACGGTCAGGCCATGGCGTAGGAAGTATTGAATGGACGACTTCTGCGTTCCGGTCGTTGGGCTCTTGGTATCTGGCTTGGGCGCGGCACGAAAAAGATCGGCACGACTCAGGGCTCGCAGGGGATCCAGTCTTGGATATCGCGACCCATCCAACCGATTCCCATCTTCGGACGAACGAGCGTTCATGGACTGCACGACCAGATAGGTCAAAACAGCCGCGTTGACCTCTGTTTCCACGTTCAGATCCTGTACCAGAACCCCACTCGTCAGCAGATCCAATTTGCGGGCATCCGCCTTTTCTTTGATATCGGCAGACAAGCTGGCAGACCGCGGAACAAGCATCGTCAACAGGCGCATACCCTGCTCCTCATGACGCAGGATAAATCGTACTTCGGAAAGATCTCCGACCACGTTCTTGAATTCGGGCTGAAATTGGCCCTCGAGTTCCCCGAGAAGAAAGCTCTGGAATGGGCCACTGATTTGTCCCCATAAGGGCCCGGCTTGCCGTAATCGATTCAATTTCTCGATTTTACCGGAACTCACAATACCGGCCCGATGGTTTCGGATGGTTTCCATGACATCGCGAGCGGCCCCAAAGGCGCAACGGTTCGTACTACACACCACCAATGGCCCATTCTCTGTCCGAATCGCGGACCGTGTACCATAGACGGTTGCCCCCCCTTCCCTTCGGCGCTCCAGACCAACGGTAACCTTTTTCCGCACTCGCTGATGGATGTTCTTGGCTACGACAATGGCTACCCGGTCGCCCCGATGCGAGGTCTGGACAATGATGCGTTCCGGCAGTGCCGTCGGATCATCGATAAGGGGTTCGATGTCGGGGAAGGCTCCCACCAGATCCGATTGAATCGGTGCCCACAACCCGTGGTTTTTAAGCACTCCGGGTTGAAAGCCAACCACCGCCAGTTTCTGCGGATTGACCCAGGCCAGAGGATGATCGGCGCCACGGGAGCTGATCTTCCAACCAAACCCCACCAGGAGTACGGCAAAGAGCCCAATCCCGAGGGTCGACCACACCGAACTGAGAACGTGCGAGCCGTGCTCCTCTTTATGACGTTTCCAACGATAGGCGAAAACACTCCCTAGAATGCCTATGAAATAAAGAACGACAAGCGGTACGGCCAGCATCAGCTGGCTAACCGGATCGGGCGGCGTGAATATCGCACCCAACAGAACCGAAACAACCAACCAGTAGCGGGCGAACCCAAGCAGTTTCTTGGGAGTGGTGATCCCGAGCAGGGTCATAAAGAACAGAACAAGGGGTAATTCGAATGCAAAGCCAAAGATGATCAAGAACAGCAGCGTATAGGAGAGCGCACTCTCCAGGGTAACATCGACAGCTACAGCGGCGGTCTCCTCACCCACCCCAATGAGGAAATCCGTGAGGAAGGGCAACAGCACGGTATAGCAGAAGACAATTCCCAGCAGAAAGAAGAAGGAACTGAAGAAGACGATGGGGACAACCAGACGCCGTTCCTTCTCCAATAAGCCTGGAGCAATGAACAACCACATCTGAAAGATCAGAAAGGGACTACCCACGATCAGAGCCCCCACAAACGCGACTTTGAGATAGACCATGATGGGTTCGGTCACACTCAGCGAACGGAACCGGTAGATCCCATGTCGGATCAGACCTTCCTGGATGGGTGCCGATATGAGGTCAAACAGCTCAATGTGATAGGCGTAGCAAACAAAAAACGCCAGGATCACAACGACTGCGGAATGCACCACTCGACGTCGAAGTTCCTGCAGATGCTCCAGAAACGTCATCTCTTTGGGCCTACTCACGACTGTTCCTCCGACTCCTCAGTCGTCTCAGTCGTCTCAGTCGTCGTAGCAACATTCGTGCTGTGGTACCGCTGGATTGGTGTCTCGCCAGCTGCGCGACTCTGCCGAAGCATCTCTACATCATCATCAAATGTCGATGTATCATCGACCTTCTGACCGCTCTCCGCGGAGTCGTCCAGCTTTGCATCCTCACCAGCCTTGCTCAACTCCCGGCTCACACTCGACAGCTCTTGCTTCAGCTTCCGACTGGCGATCTTAATCTGGCGAAAATCCTCGTCTTCTTCCATATCCGCCTGGATTTCTCGCCATGCCTTTCGAACCTTAGCCGCCTGCTTTCCCAGCCAACGCGCAACGGCAGGAAGTCGCTCCGGGCCAATAAATACAATGGCGACGATCGCGAACAGAAGAAATTCTGGCAAGCCGATATTGAACATGGGATTTCGCTAGAGAAGTGATTCCTGTACCGGGGGAGCCAGAACACGTACGTCACGGTCCTGGATATCCTCCAATATAGCTGCACCATACAGCACAATGGAAGTCTTCGGCCAGTTTGTCCGAATCGAGCGCAGTACCGGAACAAGCTGATCATCATCGACCACAGTAGGACCAATCACGATCAGATCCGGCTCTCCATCCAGTTCATCCAGAACAGAATCAGTCGATGGCTCATGAGCCGGGCTGACGATGAGTATCTCCCGTTCGTCCGCTCGAATAATGAGACAGAACCCCAACGAAGAAAAGAGGTTGTCCGAACGACTCTCAATGAGACGAATGGATAATTTTCCGAGCCGAAGCTCCCGATCCGTTGGTACTGGTACCCGCGGTTTCTTCCGAGCGGGAAACGCTACAGACCAGACCGATTCGGGGGCTAGAATACCTTTTTGACGCCCCATCCTACGCAAAACAGTGTCGGATAAAATCAAGGATGGTGATCCCAGCCGTACACAGTCCAAGGCAAATCCGATCTCCGGAAACCAGATACCTTCGTCCAGAACCTGAACCGTCGTCATGTCAGCCTCGGCCCCGGAGCAATCCGCAGGCACCCAATGGACAGACTATGCGTCTTCCTTTGTTTCGTCTTCGTCAGCTGCCTCTTCCGCGGCTTCCTCGGTAGCCGCTTCAGCTTCCTCAGTAGCCTCTTCTGCGGCTTCCTCGGTGGCCTCTACAGCTTCCTCAGTAGCCTCTTCCGCAGCTTCCTCGGTGGCCTCTACAGCTTCCTCGGTGGCCTCTACAGCTTCCTCAGTAGCCTCTTCCGCAGCTTCCTCGG
>CAUZEG010000039.1:0-24071 GCA_963578775.1 Myxococcales bacterium | reverse complement strand
GACCGACGACGCTCTATCCTCGATTCGTGAGGGGGCCTTCGACTTCCTGAAGAAAGATGAACTGGGGGGGAGACTGGTCGATGCGGTGAACAATGCCTTTGCCACTATAGAGGAGTCGGTTACGGGCGGTTCGGATAGTGATAGTGAAACCAATCCATTTGAAGACATCGTCACCCAGGCGCGCTCCATGAAGGAAGTGTTTCGTGCGCTTCGAAAGGTAATCCGCTCCAATGTACCCGTTTTGATCTGTGGGGAGAGTGGTACCGGTAAAGAGCTGGTCGCCAAAGCTCTTCATAAACAGAGCCCCAGAACCGGGCCTTTCATTGCGTTGAATTGCGCAGGAATTCCCGAGAACCTTCTGGAGGCTGAATTGTTTGGCTATGAGCGAGGCGCTTTCACGGGAGCCGACGCACGGAAGTTGGGAACCTTTGAACGGGCGGATCAGGGAACGCTCCTCCTGGACGAAATCGGTGAAATGGCTCCGGCTCTTCAGGCCAAGCTTTTGCGGGTACTTCAAGATGGAGAGTTCCGGCGGCTCGGGGGTACCGAGGTGCAGCGGGCCGATGTTCGCTTGCTGTCTGCGACCCATCGGGATCTGGAACAGGAGATCGGACGCGGACGTTTCCGGGAGGATCTCTATTATCGCCTCGCTGTCTTCACGGTGACGTTACCACCACTGCGGGATCGGGATGGGGATATCCCGTTGCTTGTGGAGCATCTTGTACGCAAGTTGAGTTTGCAGGAAGGTCGATCTCTGGATGGTGTGGATCCGCGTGCGCTGGAGTTAATGGAATCCCACCCCTATCCCGGGAATGTGCGGGAACTGGAGAACATTCTCTCCTACGGTGTGGTGTCGTCGCCGGGACCACTGATCACCATTGGGGATCTGCCTAGAGGTTTTCTTGAGCAGGTCACCATGCATCGGGTCTCCACATCCGTAAAGGTTACGAAATCTTCGATCCCCACTATTCTACAAGCGAGTTCGTCCGATGCATTTGGCAAGGCCATGGTCAAGCCAGCTGGGACCGGGGAACCGGGTCCGTCCACCCATGTGGAAGACGAACAGGAGCCGTTCGGATTTCCCAGCCTGGCGCAGATGGAACGCAATCACATCGTGGCCGCGTTAGAACGGACTCGTGGAAATAAGAGCAGGGCTGCACGAATATTGGGCATCAATCGTGTGACTCTGTATCGGAAATTGAGCCTGTACCAACTAGGGTAGGTCCCCATCCGTTGTCTTGAAGAACGGCGCTAGTTTTTCGGCCGTATCCTTTGAGACCAGCGGCAGAGTGGCCTCCACCATGGTCCGATAGAACGGACGCAGATCGGGGTAATGCTCACGAAGAGCCTGCTCGTGGCGACGCAATGTCTCAAGATGCCCCCGAGACACGGGTCCAGTGAGCGCTTCGTTCGTGGATGCGCAGGCTTCGAGATTGTCCAGGGAGGCGCGCATAAGATGGAGAATCGCACGATTCATATTGGGATCGTTCGCGCTGATATCGGAGGCAATACGGCCGGCGTGATGCGCCAGGGTTACCACATGGTTGGCGGCCAGCACGCAGGCCAGATGATATAGGGACCGCTGTTCGGCCGGAATTACCACCGTGGTCATTTCCAGATGGTTCGCCACACGCTCTAAAAGTTCAAGGGTGTCGGGCTGCCCATCGAGAGCCACTGTGATGTCTTTGGAGTCGGGGCTGTTCTGGCGGCTACGAAAGGGGTGGATCGGATGGAAGGATGCGGCCCGATGGGCGCCGATAGCAAAGTCCACCAGGTAGGAGCCGGGATAGGCTCCCGACATATGGGCGATGACCGGTTGTTTTCGCCCTGTGTCAAGACAACCTTGATCGCGTAGTTGGCCACATACATCGGAAAAGGACGGTTCGGTTGTTGCGATGAAGATCACGTCCCGGTCTTGCGGAATCGTGTCTTTCGATGTGGGGAATATGCCCACAACGGGGACATCCAGATCGGCTGGGATCGACTCCCGGTTCTGCACCGCAAGGATCACATCCAATTGCCGTCGTTTTGCGTTTCGAACCAGAAATGATCCGACGCGGCCGCAACCGACTACCGCGATCTTTGGATTCTCTGTCATGAGCCCTCGCCCGGTGGGTAGAGACCATTTGTTCGAATATACTCGTGGATGACGCCCGGTAGGCCCGAAAGATCCGAACTTCGATTCTTCAAAGCCGTACGAATATTTCGACTGCGAACGTCCGGTAGAGCCGGTAAACAGCCGAGCTCGGGCGGGCTTGGGAATCCGGTGCGGCCTACAATAATCGGAGAGAAGCGCTCCTGTATATCGGAGAATCGATGCCATCGGTCGACTTCCGAGAGTATGTCGGTGCCGATGACCAGACGTGGAGAGATCCCCGTCTTCTGTAGTGCCTCCAGGGTATCAATGGTGTACACCGGACCATCCGACTGTCCCAGCCCCTCTTCGATACGGGATACCTCGACCAGGGAGCCGTAGGGTGCGAAGGCGTGTTGGCACATGGCCACACGATGGTCGTAATCGCTCATCGGTTTGTCGAAGGGATGCGCGAAGCTCGGAACCACCAGCACTTTCGCCACGTCGGCATATGCCAACACCACGGCTGGTAACAAAACATGGCCTTGATGAGGAGGGTCGAATGCGCCGCCAAAGACGGCTACGGTTGGTGCAGACGGGTTCAAGAACCGGTCTCCCCGGAGAAGTCGGTCGCTCCCTGGCTCCAGCGCTCCAGCAAGGGGTCGAGGGAAGCTCCCGTCTCCAGCCGTTCGCGTAGCTCTGGATCTCCGGCAAGCAGATCAATGGCCGGCCTGTCGGTTACGAATTCATAGGCTTCCGTTCGCCAGCCGAAAGAGTCCTTGAACCGTTGGATCAGGACTTCGAGGATTCGAACCCCCAGTTCGAGACCGTGGATCGCCTCGGGATCTTCCACTGCGAGTTGTACACCCCCACAGACCTGTCCCGCGTATTTCTGAAACATCGGGCGGAATATATGTGGCCGGAACGAGACGCCCGCCAACTCCTGTCCGTTCAATGCAGCGGCCAGTTCAAGGGGGTTGATACCGGGCGCACCGAAAACCAGAAATGGAGTCGTGGTACCGCGACCTTCGGAGATCGTGGTTGCTTCCAGCAGGCATAACCCGGGATAGACCACCGCCGTTTCAAAGGTAGGCATATTCGGACTGGGTGGAACCCACGGAAGGCCCGTAGCTGGAAACATCTGGCTGCGGTCCCATCCGGCGGTTTCGACGATGTGGCAATCCACGTCGACTTCCGCGTCCTGGATCCCTATCTTCACCAATTCCGCCATGCTGCGGCCATGTCGATGGGGTACGGGGATGGCACCGACAAAACTCCGATATTCATCCTGCAGGATGCTGCCTTCCACCTGGACACCACCAATCGGATTGGGTCGATCAAGAACTATCAGCGGTATGTCCTGGGCCGAACAGGCTCGGGCCATGGCAACAATTGTAGCCGCGTAGGTGTAATAGCGGGTTCCGATATCCATCAGATCGGCCACCACGATGTCGATGTCCGTCAGGCTATCCTGGGGTGGTGCAAGGGTCGCCGGGTGATCTCCGTACAAGCTCAAGGTCGGAAGCTGGAAGACCGGGTCGATAGTATCGTCCACGGGTTCCATATCCTGGTGGGTAGACCATAATCCATGCTCCGGTGCGAAGAGACGGACCACATTCGCTCCCAGATCATCACGTACAATCGATACCAGATGCCGAAGTTGGGAGTTTACACTGGCGTGATGCGCCAATACGGCTACCCGTCCGGTCGCCAATAATTGAGCAGCGGGATGTTCCGGTAGACGATCGATCCCGGTCTCGACTGGTGTATGGATCCCCATATCTCTTTACCCTACCGCAACGCGGGCATTTCGGAAGAAGCGCATCCACGGACCGTCTTCTCCCCATTCGTCAGGATGCCAGGAATATTGCACCGTCCGGAATACACGTTCCGGGTGCGGCATCATAATGGTGACACGGCCATCGTCTGTCGTCAGGCCGCTGATGCCGTGGGGAGAGCCGTTGGGATTGCAGGGATAGGTCTCGGTGGTATGGCCACGATGGTCCACATAGCGAGCGACCACCAGACCACTGGAGTCGGCTCGTTGCAGAGCTTCGTCATTCGGAAATTCGGCACGTCCTTCTCCATGTGCGACGGCGATGGGCAGGCGAGCCCCTGCCATATCCCGCAGAAAGATGGATGGCGATGCGCAGACTTCCACCAGGCTTAACCGTGCTTCAAATTGTTCGGATGTATTGCCGACGAAGCGTGGCCAATGGTCTGCACCCGGGATTAGCTCCTTCAGGGTGGAGAGCATCTGACAGCCATTACAGATCCCCAGGGCAAAGGTATCGGACCGGTGGAAGAATGTACGGAATTCCGCGTTGGCGCGTTCGTTGAACAAGATGGTTTTGGCCCAGCCTTCGCCCGCGCCGAGGACATCGCCATAGCTGAAGCCGCCACAGGCAACCAATCCGACAAAGGAATCGAGTTTCTGTCGGCCTCCCAGGATGTCACTCATATGGACATCGGTGGATGAGAAGCCGGCTCGGTGAAAGGCGGCGGCCATCTCCATCTGACCATTGACTCCCTGCTCCCGGAGAATGGCGATCGGCGGGCGTCGACCGGTGGAGATGTAGGGTGCAGCAATATCCTCGTCGAGGTTGTAGGGGACCCGGACGTTACGGCCAGGGTCGTTCCGGTCCGACAGGGCGGCGAACTCTTGTTCGGCACAGTTCGGATTGTCGCGAAGCTCCGCGATCCGGAAGCTGGTTTCTGTCCAGGCTTGTTGCCACTCGCTTCGATCGGCAACCAGAAGAGCTTCGCCTCCGCGCCGAAAGATCAACGTATCATCGTCGGATGGAGATCCGATGGAGTGGCTGATGTCACGGAGGCCGGCTTGTTCGATTTTCTGCCAGACCTGTTCTACGTCGCTACGCAGGATTTGAATTACGGCACCGGCTTCTTCACTGAAAAGGGCACGTACGGGATCGGAATTCAGAGAATCCAGATTCAGATCGAGCCCGCAATGGCCGGCGAATGCCATCTCGACGAGGGTGGTCAGAAGTCCGCCATCCGACCGATCGTGGTAGGCCAGGATCTGTTCCTCTGCCAGCAGGGACTGAATCAATGAAAAGAAGGACTCCAGCTGGGCTGGGTCGTCGATATCCGGTGCTTCATTCCCCACCTGATTAAAGACCTGAGCAACGGCCGATCCACCCAGGCGGTCACGTCCGGCTCCCAGATCGATCAGCAGAAGTTCGGTTGGCCCCCGATCGGTGCGGAGCTCTGGGGTACGGGTTTGTCGAACATCCAGGACCGCAGCAAACGCCGACACAATCAGTGATAATGGCGCCGTTACACTCTTTGCCTGTCCGTTATCGGACCAGACGGTGCGCATGGACATGGAGTCTTTACCGACCGGAATGGTGAGCCCGAGTTGCGGGCAGAACTCCATACCAACGGCCTGAACGGTATCAAAAAGAGCCTGGTCTTCGGCCGGATGTCCCGCGGCCGCCATCCAGTTGGCCGATAGATTGACGGTATTCAGGCTCCCAATCCGGGCGCCGGCCAGATTGGTGATGGCCTCTGCGACGGCCATTCGGCCCGATGCGGCCGGATTACATAGGGCGGTCGGCGTTCGCTCACCCATAGCCATAGCTTCGCCGGTGGTGCTATTCAAGCTGGTCGTGGTGACTGCAACATCCGATACGGGCACCTGCCAGGGACCCACCATTTGATCGCGGCTTACGAGTCCGGTGACGCTTCGATCACCGATGGTGATCAGGAAGCTCTTACTACTTACCGTCGGTAGCCGGAGGACACGTTCCGCCGCCTCACGCAGGTCGAAAGAGTTCGGAGTTACCGGTTCGCGTTGAATGGTTATACGGTCGAAGGCCCGAGACATCTTGGGCGGCTTTCCGAACAAGACATTCAAGGGAATATCAATGGGGTTGTTCTCGAACTGTGGGTCGAGCAGTCGTAATTGTTCTTTTTCTGTCGCGGTGCCGATCATCGCGTATGGACACCGTTCGCGGGCCGCGATGGCCTGGAATTGCGTAAAATGGTCGTCGGCGATGGCGAGAACGTAACGTTCCTGCGCTTCGTTGCACCAGATTTCCATGGGCGACATACCGGGTTCATCGTTGGGGATCTGGCGAATATCAAAGGTGCCGCCCCGGTCGCAGTCGTGGATGATCTCAGGCACCGCATTGGAGAGCCCACCGGCGCCTACGTCGTGTATGGCGAGGATTGGGTTATCGGTTTCCAGAGCCCAACAGCGGTCGATAACCTCCTGGCAGCGGCGCTCGATTTCGGCGTTGGCGCGTTGGACCGATGCATAGTCGAGATCCTCGGCGCTGGCTCCCGACGCCATGGATGAGGCCGCACCACCGCCCAGGCCGATGAGCATGGCGGGACCACCCAACACTATGATGCGGGTACCGTCGGGAATGGAGGCTTTCTTTACCTGTTCGGGGCGGATATTTCCGAAACCACCGGCGATCATGATGGGTTTGTGGTAGCCGCGCACTTCGTCTCCTGCGGCGGTTTTGCAGCGTTGCTCGAAGGTGCGGAAGTAGCCACAAAGATTGGGGCGGCCAAATTCGTTATTGAAGGCCGCGCCACCAATGGGGCCCTCGATCATGATATCAAGGGCAGAGACAATCCGGTCTGGTTTTCCAAAATCCAGTTCCCAGGGCTGTATATGGCCGGGGATCTTTAAGTTGGATACGGAAAAACCGCAGAGCCCGGCTTTGGGTTTTCCGCCCCGGCCGGTTGCACCTTCGTCGCGGATCTCTCCACCATTACCCGTAGCCGCACCTGGGAACGGGGAGATCGCCGTTGGGTGGTTATGGGTCTCCACCTTCATCAAGATATGGACGTCGCTCTCATGATACCCATAGATCCCGCTTTCGGGGTCTGGATAGAACCATCCGGCTGGGCTTCCCTGCATGACTGCAGAGTTGTCGTGATAGGCGGACAGGACGCCTTCGGGGCGTTGGGCATAGGTATTCTTGATCATCTGGAACAGGGAACGATCTTGCGGCTCGCCATCCACGGTCCAACTGGCATTGAAGATCTTGTGGCGGCAATGTTCGGAGTTGGCCTGGGCGAACATCATCAGTTCCACATCGGTGGGGTTTCGTCCCAGAGACTGGAAGGCATCCACCAGATAGTCGATTTCATCCTGGGCCAGAGCCAGTCCCAGGTTCTGATTCGCTTGCATTAATGCCGTAGGGCCACCGTGAAGGATATCGACTTCCTGGTACGAGGGTGGAGACGTAATCTCAAAGAGACAAGCCGCCGCGTCGGCGGAGGGTAGGACGGCTTCGACCATCCGATCATGGATGACCGATTTAATATGTTCGACCTGACTTTCGTTGAAGTCGGTTGTGGCCCCGAATACGTACCGGACTCCCCGTTCGATCCGGCGGATGTTTTGTAGACCGCAGTTATGGGCGATGTCTGTGGCCTTGGACGACCAGGGAGAGATCGTGCCTGGTCGTGGAACAACCACATGTTCAAAGCCTGGCCGGTCGTCATATGTTGCGCGCGGCCCGTAGCTGAGAAGTCGCTCCAACAGCTCCATGTCCCGTTCACTTATATCGTCTTCTTCGTCGACGAAATGAACGAACTCCGCATAGATGTATTCGGTCTCAACACCCAGGTTTGCGAGAGTGGTGGACAGTTTCTGCAGCCGGAATTTCGAGCGTGCTGGAGCACCTCGAAGGTAGCGCATGATCGACTCCAAATAGTGCGGGGTGTGCACTCCTCGTAGGAGCGTAATACGTGCCTGTTCGTCCGGTGACAAGCCCGTTCTTTTTGACGGTGGGTTGAAGAGGGTCGGGAAACCTGGGTTGTCGTTGAACTGGTCCCTATCTCAACCGCACAGTACAATGACCATAGGCCCTTCGAGGCGAGACGTATTCTGGTATGATGTGAGTTGATGCAGTTTCGATACGAACCAGTCTTCAGCGTTCTATTTTTCGGAGTCTCCATCCTGGCCTGCGCATCCGCAGATCCGGTTGTCGTTACGGATGTGGGGGATGTGGGGGATGTGTCGGCGCTTGGTATTGAAGTGGTGAATTTTCCGGAGGTCGCGCCGTCGGACGTGGAAACCTCGGACCTTTCGACGCAGGAAATAGAGGAGACGGTTCCAGAGACGAGCGGGACCGATCTCGAAACGACAAGCTGTGCCCCGGACTGTGAGGGAAAGCAATGTGGGGATGATGGCTGTGGCGAGAGCTGCGGCTCCTGCACGGATGCACAGATATGTGGGGACGGGCTATGCCAATGCGCCCAGGCCAATCAAGTAGGCGAACAATGCGATGCCTGTGCACCCGGCTATGTGGGATCGGACTGTGCCGATCTCTGTACATCGAATGGTTTCCCGGTGGCCGAAGCAGAAGCCTGGCATGATTCCGACCTGAATCAAGCAAGGTATCAGGCCTTTTCTTCGCCCAGTTTCCCGCGCGAAATGCTGGCCATGCACATCTATTACGGTGCCCCCCGGTTTGGCCCCTCCGGAGTCGGGACCTACGACATCACGGGATCTTCCTTTGCAGATTGCGGGCTTTGTCTTATGGCCGAGACGGACTGCCATGACTTTTTATGCCTCAATTGTGATCGACACTTTTTTGCCGACGAGGGGCTTGTGCACGTCGAGTCTTTCTGGGGTGAGGATGGCGTATTTTCGGTGACCTTTGATGGCGTCGTTTTTCGGGAAGTGGCGATCGACATGAACACCTTCGATTCGAATGTGATACCCGGTGGGGCGGTCTGGTGTATGGACGGATTTACATTCAGCTGTGTGAATGGACTGTGTGCACTGGAACCGTAATAACCAACAGATGGTGGCCTTTTCCCCTTCTACGGATTGACAATCCAGGCCGGGAGTTTCAGGATCAGTGCGTCCGATTCGTTTTTCCGCGCGTGGTAGGAGAGTGTGCATGAAGATCCTACGTCTTTGGTTTCTGGCTGGATTTGTCCTGTGTTGGAGTTGTGGTGGGAGCGATTCAGGTCAGGGTGGAGACGTGTTACCCGACGCATCCAACGATGGGACTACAGACATCAGCATTAGCGATGGTGGTGTGGACGTCGCAACGGATGGATCATCGGAACTTCCCGTTGGAGATTCATCGGATGATTCGGCTGTTGGAGCCGATACGCCCACAGGGACCGATACGGCCGCTGACGGGACCTCTGATGGAACGACTGGAGGAGACGACGGTATCCCGCCGGAGGATGTGTCTGTGGAAGATGCTGGCGGTGACACCGCTGGCTGTACTCCCGATTGTGCTGGAAAGAGCTGTGGTGCCGATGGCTGTGGTGGAAGTTGTGGCGTATGTGAGACCGGAGATAGCTGCACGGCGTTCGGCCAATGCATCCCGGATTCTGTCTGTCTGCCCAACTGTAGCTTGAGTTTATGCGGTGACGATGGTTGCGAGGGGTCCTGTGGCGACTGTCCGGCCACGCAGCTTTGCGAAGATGGTTTCTGTCGTTGCCCACAGGCCAACTTTGTAGGTGAACAATGCGACCAATGTGCACCCGGAACATCCGGGCCGGATTGTGCAACGGACATTACCCAATCCTGTACGGTGGATGGCTTCACCCCTGTGCAGGAGATCGCGACATTCGTGCCGCCAAAAATGAGCTATACGGCATTCAATGCTCTGGAATTTCCCCGCGACGAGTTGTTCATCGAAATCCTACCTGGCGCTCCGTACTTTGGCCCGGTCCAGCCTGGGACCTATAACCTGGGGGGTTCCAACTATGCCGACTGTGGTCTTTGCCTGCAGGCGGCCCAGAACTGCTCGCTGACCTGTGAAACCGATTATTATGCCGATGAGGGACTTGTACATCTGACCGCTCTATGGGCCGATAATGGCACCTTTGCTGGCTCGTTTGAGGGCGTTGTGTTCCGGGAAGTGACGATCGATGCGGCTACCTTTGTTTCGACTCCGGTCCCCGATGGCAAGACCTGGTGTATGGATGGCTATAGCTTCTTCTGTATCAACGGGGACTGTAATGTAACGCCTGGCTGTCAGCCCTATTGTGGATCGAAGACCTGTGGCAGCGATGGTTGTGGTGGTTCTTGTGGTTCGTGTGCAGACGGCTCGGCCTGCAATGAAAGTACAGGTAGCTGTGCGCCGATGCCGATGAATGGATCGCTGATCGTCAGTTATAACTTTGCCCAGCCGCAGAGCTCTTTCCAGAACTGTCATGCGACCTATTCCCTGAGCCCGGAGGGTATGCCAGTAGGGGGATGTACAGAATGCTCCTTCGTCTGGAGGGTGCGAATGACAGAGCTCCAGGAAACCTGCGGGAATTGGTTCCAGGGGCCGGACGACACCTTGACCAGCCTGGGTGTGAATACCGTGGATGAGTCTTTGTGGATCAACTACGAGGACGGCACGGGCTGGGCACAGTTCTCCGGGGCCGGTACGGTGAACGGTAACGCCTTTGGTGGCCAGCTCGTATTGGATGGGATCTTCGTGGATATGAACGGCAACCAGGAATACGACGATTTTGAAGATGTCGTCTACGGGGAGGTCTTTCTATTGTCTTGGATGGGGATTACGCCGGTTTGTGGTAATGGAACCTGTGAGCTGACGGAGACTCTTGAGAGCTGTCCGGGGGATTGTTCGTCCATAGAAATGGTTACGCCGTTCCTGGGTGGAACGTTGATCGCCAGATACGAATTTAACGAGCCCGAGCCCGGCTTCACCGATTGTGAAGTGACGTACAATTTAAGTCCGACCGGTATTGGGCCCGACGATTGCGTGAGCTGCCATTACACCTGGAGCATTGAAGTTCAGAAGTTGTTGGACGGCTGCGGGCCCTGGCAGTTAGATGTCGATGGTAACGAGATCGATGTGGGGCTGGATCTGGTTCATGAGGATCTGTGGTTACGCCAGGGGGCGGGGGACTGGACCAAATGGCAGGGGACCGGGTCGATCACCGACGACGCATTTCTGGGGCAGGGTGGTACCGTTTCATATGTGGTGGATAAGAATGGCGATGGCGAGTCAACACCCGATGAGATCGTAGCCTATAGCGAGACGTTCCTCTTCAATTGGTAGTTTCCTCAGAGGTTGGCGCTGGCTGTGATCTTTTCCAGACGTTGCATGAACTGATCAAAGAATCGAAGGCCCAGCCATGTGATCAGGATACAGATGCCCAGGACAAGGGATATCAGTAGTCCGGGTAGCTTGGGATCGTATACGACCCAATTATATAAGCCGTGTATTGTGCTGACGACGATCAGGGTCAGCACAATATTCCAGAGACGTCGCATTGGCCGGAGATAGGATGCATGCGCCAGACCGATTCCCATGACGAAGCCCAGCAGTAGATGAACGATCGGACGGGTCAGAAGTTCGGGGCCCGTCAGCATCCCAAAGCGAACGCCAAGGGAGTAGTTCTCGTACATCGCAAAGCCGAGACCGACAAAACCAGTAGCCCAGATCGTGGCCACGGTGCCTCGCCCTCCAGGGCGACTCCAGACCACACCGGCGGCCACGGCCGCGAGGAGCTTACAGACTTCTTCGAGGGGGGCGACGACACCGAATATGTACACGACGGTCGTCCCCGTTGGCATCTGATCCAGTTGATTCAGGTCCGTCATGGACGCGGCATAGGTCAGAATTCCAAAGCCGGTTTCCGCACCCAATGCTGCCAATCCTCCGAATAATACGGAGCGTGTTTCGATAGTGCGGAGATCCCCGCTTCGTTTCCGAATACGTTGCTGGATGTACAGCAGGATCAGCAAAACCGGCATCAGGGAAAGCACAAAAGCACTCCAGTTCTGGAATGTCATTTTGGGCCTCCCGGGGGCATAGCCCGTACAGAGACAATCCGAATTCCGTTCGGAAAACGTTCCATCCAGAGGAAACCGAGACCCAATCCGAGCATGAGGGAAAGCAACCCGATGCCGATTAATTTCATACGGTAATGGGACGGACGGTGAGAGGAGGCTTGAAGTATAGGCTCCCGGACTTGGGAAATGGGGACCTTTTGCGCTTCTTTTGACAGTTTCTGGCACTGGGAGGAGAGGCTGGATTCATCTTCATTATTCTGTTCGAGATAACCGAAGGTGGACATGCGAAAGGGGAGTCTGAACCCCAGCTCCTGGTGACGAAGGGATCGACGTATTGTCCAGGTGAGGAAGGCCACAGTGGAGGGATTCTGAAAGGACACATAGGACAGGATGGGGTGGGACGGGGAAACGGCCACCGGGACCAGGAGCTTCGTCTCCGGCTCGTCCCGGTCGCTCGACGCATCCGCTGAATTGGTACATAGCAGTGCGCCCTCCAACCGAACCATGCCTGCGTGCCGTACAAATCCATACTGGGAGGTGTTCAGAATCTTGCTAAAGTCCTTGGCCCATGCACGCGGCCATACGGAATGGATGTCCATCATCATGAACAGTCCGAGGGCGATGATGCTGCCGATAGCCAACCCCCGCCAGAGGACCGAGCGTATGCCTGTTCGACGCTCCGTTTGTTGTGGCGGTATCGGGGTCAGATGTCGATTTCCACGAAGCAGGTAGAGTCCAAAGAGTGCCAACCAGAGTATTCCCCATAACAGGGCCATGGCGCGTAGGAGATCCACCCATTCTCGACCCAGCCAGGTATGTTGACCGATCTTCAGATCAGCGAGTTCACCCACAAGAATCCCGTCAGGTGAGAGTTGGGAGTCCTCTGTTATTCCGTGAATGGTAGGACACCATAGGACCTGTTGGGCGATGTCCTTAGCGGTCTCGGCGTCGTATGCGGGCAGAGCTCGCAAACGCATTCGCATAATGGGATCACGAGGAGGAAGGGCTCCTCTCAGCCGTCTCTGTACAAGCTGATCCAATAGCTCCATCGGAATCTCTGCAAAGGCGACTATCTTTCCCTTACGTTTCACCGGGACAAAAGCCAATGCCCGGTCATTGATGGTAATATGTGATGAAAGCCAGGCCGGTGGACAGAGCCTCGCCGCTCCCAGCTCCATGGCTCCCCGGATCGTCTGTAGCTGACCGGTAGGCGATGTGGTTTCCGTTACCTCCGTCGCGGGGTGGATCAACGATCGTCCAATCAGGTCACTCAGTTGTGGACCATGAACGAGAACAACCACGATCAGCGTGATGGACAGGGAACGTAAAAGGATTCGAAGCACGTGGACTCCCCAGAGGGAACGGAAGGTACATATTGTAGTGAAACCTACGGGGAATCTCTTAAACGTTGGGAAGGGTCAAATCGAAGCTATGTGAAGTCGAAACAGCGAATACACCCGATACAGGACTATGCTTATCCGCGCGTTTCAGGGAAGAGAAGCTGGAGTTGGGCCGGGCTTTAATTGTCGGAAGCCGGGCCTAAAATCCTACGTCCGTCCGGGTCATAGGCCCGATAGATTGTGCTGGTTCCAGATTCTATCGATGGATCCATAAATTCGGTTCGGGTTCGAGTCTGGGCTTCTTGAAAAGCCTCGGCCGCAGAAGAGAATTCTTCTTCTATCCAATCCTCTCCGCTTACTCGGTCAATACCCATGACGCGATAGGTGCTGTATTTCTTCATTATCCCCTCCAAGGGCTCATTTCGTCTCGGACGTACGGGGGCCGGCAAAAATGCCGTAACGGATCCAGATTGTACCACGTTCTGACGGTCGACGAAACGACCAAAAACGGCGAGCTATGTGCCAGTTGAGTAAGGCGAATAGATGACGAAACCAGCATTGATCTGCTAGTCCTGAACAGATGAATGATTTGTGCCAGTCTGGGGACAGATATGCCCGAACTTCCTGAGGTTGAAACCGTACGTCGCGAGCTGGTGCCGTGGCTGGTCGGACGCCGGATCTTGACGGCCCGCCGGGTAGATGCGCCGCCCGGTCCCAAGTACGTCAATCTGGAGACGGCGGCGGGGCAGACTATTTTGGCTGTGGACCGGCGCGGAAAGTTCCTGGTCCTTCCGTTGGATGGTGGGGATGAGCTGGTGATCCATCTTGGCATGACCGGAGTTATCAGCCCTGACAAACCCGGCAGTCATATACGCGTTCGATTGGAGTTGGATGGAAGCAAGGATACCCAACTCTATTTTCGTGATGTGCGCCGATTTGGCCGTTTCCTGGTCGCACCCAACGGCGATCATAGCTTCCTACCCACATTATATAATATGGGGCCCGAGCCGCTGAGTGATGCGTTTACGGTGCAGGTGTTGTCCCTGGGATTGGATTCCAGCACAGCCATCAAGACACGCCTGCATAGTCAGCGCCCGGTGGCCGGCCTGGGAAATATCTATATCGACGAAGTTCTATGGATGACGAAGATACATCCTTTAACCGCGTCGCGCAGGGTATCCATGAAAAAAGTCCGCGCACTTCGTGACGCCATCCAACAGGTATTGGCAAAGTCCATCGAGGCCCAGGGGACGACACTTATGGACTATCGGATGGTGAATGGGCGCCCTGGCTCCTTCATAGGAGAACTCAACGCCTACGGACGTGCCGGTCAGCCGTGCCACCGGTGTGCAACCCCTCTACAACGGATCGTTGTCGGACAGCGGAGTACCCATTTTTGTCCCCGTTGTCAGAAACGCGTGAAGTAGATCTCCGGGCTCAATCCTGATTGAGCCAGGCGGCAACACGAGGGGCAAAATAGGTGAGGATGACGTCTGCACCCGCTCGTCGAATGGCCATAAGGCTCTCCAGAATAGCACCTTCTTCGAGCCAGCCATTATCTACCGCGGCCTGCAACATGGCGTATTCGCCACTCACTTGATAGGCCGCGACCGGCAGGGTTGTGGCCTGGCGAACACGATGGATCACATCCAGATAGGGGCCCGCCGGTTTTACCATCACGATGTCTGCACCTTCGGCCTCGTCCAGGGCCAGCTCGCGTAGCGCTTCCCGCCCGTTGGCCGGATCCATCTGATAGGTTTTCTTATCGCCAAACTTGGGTGTCGAGTCCAGGGCGTCGCGGAAAGGTCCGTAGAACTTCGAGGCGTACTTGGCTGTGTAGGCCAGAATCGAGACCTCGGTAAACCCTTCGTTGTCGAGGGCATTACGGATGGCACCGATGCGGCCGTCCATCATATCGCTGGGGGAAATGATATCGGCACCGGCTCGAGCCTGGGTCAGGGCCTGCTCACAGAGAATTTCAACCGTCTCGTCATTCAGAATACGACCGTCGCTGGCCACAATGCCATCGTGTCCGTCGCTTGAATAGGGGTCGAGGGCGACATCGGTAACCACAATCAGGTCAGGCCATTGTTTCTTCAGGCGCTGGATGCTCTGAGGGATAAGGCCGTTCGGATTGGTGGCCTCTTTGCCGTCGGAGGTCTTCAAACGTTCATCCACGGCCGGAAAGAGAACCACCGAGCGGATTCCCTGGTCATAGGCGTTGGAGACCTCCTCGAGGAGCGCGTCGCGCCCCAGGCGGTCACAACCAGGCATGGATTGAATGGGCTGTCGACCGTCCCCGTCGAAGATGAAAACGGGGTAGATCAGATGGCTCGCGTGGAGCCAGGTTTCCCGGTGTAAATCGCGAATAGGGGCGCTCTTACGGTTTCTGCGCGGCCGGCTTGGTAATTTCATAGGGAGGGTCCTCAGGGTCGTCGGTGCGGCACTCCATTCGATAGGTGGTGCCGTCGAGACATATACCGCTATCCATAGCGCAAATTCGGGTGTGAATCCACCCTTCGGCCTCTGGTCCCATTCGAATTGCGGCTTGTCTGTACCTGCGCATAGTTCCGAATGGACGCGTTAAGCTGCCCTTGGGCACTACTCGTCGGCGTTGGCCTGGCAGGCCATCATCTCGGCGCTACAGTTGTCCATCTGGCAGGTGGGGCATGCACCCGGTTCCCCACCCGAACCACATTCTTCGCTGCAGTTGCTGTTGATGCAGTAGTTGACGGCATCGTAGAGATCCTGGGCAATAAGTGTCGCGGACCAGAAGCACAGTGATGGGCAATTCGGGTCGCCAAAACAAGTGAACAGGCAATTGCGTAAGTCGATACAGTTGCCCTCTCCGGCCACGCAGGCGGATGTTTCGTTGGCACAGACCCCGTCGGGGTTCTTGGCACTCTCCGAGCATTGTTGCCAGTCGCCGTAGTCGGGATCAAAGAAGGCTGGTTGGACCCCACAGTTGGACCCGACACATTGTTCCATGTCGACGAATACGGGCATCCCCTTCGGATGCGCGTCGAAGCAACCCTGGACACAGTTGCCATCGCCGCCGCAGGGCATCAAACAAAGGAAGGCATGCTGGCAATCCAGGTTGGCCGTGTCGCTGGGCAGGGGCTGGCATTGACCGGAACCGGTGCATGCGGAGTCGTTGCCACAGCTTCCGCAGGATCCACCGCAGCCATTCGAACCACAGGTTTTTCCACTGCAGTCGGCGTTGCAATCGGCCGCCACGGCCGGACGCCCACTGCATGTCGTAAAGCCCTCCTCGCAGGCCGTACTACAAGCTGCACAATCGGCTCCGCCGGGATCGACGATGCAGGCGAAACAAGCGTCGTACCGACAATCGGTCTCCGCTACATAACATTCGGCACAGTTATAACTGAGACCGGCCTCGATGATGATGCAGTTGGTGAAGTTCACCAGGTTGCCGGAGAGGACCGAGACAAAGTTGTCCAGGGCACATTTGTCGACATGGACCTCTAGCTCTTGTTGCCCGTCATCGGCGTCGAAGAACGGATTGTCGAGGGCGTTGGTGCAGGCTCCGAGCTCTTCGATTATGTCGGGCTCGGGGCTGCCTTCATCCAGTGTGCCTGTATCCGGTGTGCCTTCGTCCGGTGTGCCTTCGTCCGGTGTGCCTGGATCCGTTGCGATCATATCGGGAGTGCCACCTTCGTCGGTTCCTCCAGCGTCAATGGAGCCGGTATCGTCGGTGGATGTGTCCGGCGGTGGCGGGGCGGGCTCATCGGATGGGGTATACACCTCACGTCCGGTGGCACCTTCGACCACATCCCCAACATGGTAGCGCATAGGGATGGTATCATTCGCCAACCAGAGCTCGAGCTGGTCGGCAAAATGGTCGGAGTCGGTCAGGCCGGATTGCCCTCCAGGTAGGATGTTTCCGCCGCCAACACTGCCCTGATTCAGGGCGATGACCATACGCATAACCGGACCATTGCTATGGCTGGAATTCGTGCTGCTCAGACCCGGGTTGGCCGCATCGACATTCCATTGATCGCCCCCTCTTGGGAACCAGGTCAGACCGTAGCGCGGATCGTCCGGAGGTACGGATTCATCCAGGGGTAGGCGTAGGGTTGTGATGGAGAACATCTGGGACAGCTGCGCAAGGGCTGGGTCATCGCCAAGGAACGAACCCAATAGGGATTCGAAGCGCGCCATATGTCGCAGGCCCCAGAGCCATTGGCTCATATCATCCACCCCGAAGCCGCCAACGCCCTTGCTTTCGGCCTCGGATCGAAGAAAGTCCAAACCACTCGCCAGGGCCGTCAGCATCAGCTCATTGCTTCGCTCCAGCTCATCGGTACCAATCCGGTCGAAAAAGATGGACTCGCCGGTGTCGGCATTATGGGATGCCAGCTCGAGAGGGTTGTCCTCGCCGCGGCCGTCCAGGAGGGTCCGGGTTATGCGGACTTTTATGCGGTCTGCACTGAACAGGAAGGCGTTGGATACGGGTTCATCATCCCAGACCTGGCCGATGAACCGGCCGATATAGGCGTTGAAAATGGACGTAGCCACCGCCGATTGGAGATCGGTCTCCGTGGGGGTCTCGTAGAATGTTTTTACGCCGGATGCGGCCCGATAGTTGGCGTCGGCCCAATCGATAAGATACCCCTGGGCCTCGTCGAACCCGGCCTCATGGGCACTAAAGAGATCGGCCAGTCGTTGCTCCGACGAGGAGAGAATCTCGGACGATTTGGCCAGCACTCGCGCATGGCCTATCGCCACAACCAGCGGTGGCGCGAAGAGCTCACCGAGGCGTGAATCCTTATTGGCTTGAATCGCCTTCATTTTCGCGAAGTCGGCTGAATTTGAGTCGATCGCCGAAGCCAGTTCACGGCCGATGGTGTTGACGCGGACAGACGACCAGGGACCGCCGAGATACCACTCGTCGTTGCTCAGATTCCCATCCTTGGTGAGATTGCCCGGGTCGTTGTTGGCGGTGGCCACATAGCCCGAGTTTGGGTTGATGGCCTGGGGTATTTCGTCAAAGGGGATCACGCAGGCGTTGGGGTTTTCTCCCCCAGCGTCTTCATCGGCTCGACCGTCCACCATGGGGAGTTCGAATCCGCCATAGAGTTGACCGTCCAGCAGAGCCATGGGGTTGGCTCCTGCACCCCAGTTTCCGTCTGCGGTTCGAGGCAGGTAGGTTCGACAGGGCACGGCCTGGTAGCTGGTGAACAGGATGTTACCAGCCGAATCGCCCACGGCACTGAATAGCCCGCTACCGACCAGCCCGCGAGTAGCCTCGCGGAAATCATAGACATCGTCCGTACGACCCAGCTGGTCCAGGGCGTCGATATAATTGGTCGCGTCAAAGGCGGCATAATCGAAACTGATCGCCGATATGATTCCATCTCCATCGGTATCGCCGGGGACGATCAATGTCCCTTGTATATTGACGATGGATTCACCCTCGGCCAGAACCTCGTCATCGTTCGCTGTGCGTCCTTCAATGTCGGAGATCCAGCGGCCGTCGAAGGTGGTCCAGCGAGTCCAATTTTCGGTGCGGCCTACGCTGTCGAGAGCCTCCACATTGGCGATGTCGATACTCTCCTCTACCGCGACAAGAGACTTCCAGTCCCCCTTATAGCTGCTGGCTTCGGGGATCCCGTTGGCATCCAGTTGCACGGACTCAAGATACCAGTCGGTGATATCGAAGACCGGATTGACCTGACTCCAGGCCACCCGACCGTTGGTTCCCACCGCCAGTACAGGGAGGCCGGTGAGGAGAAGGCCAATCTGGTGGATGTCTCCGCCGCCGAAGAGTTCGGTATCCAGGGCCGTTTGATACATAAGCGACGGGATGGACAGTTGAAGATGTCCATCACCAGCCACCAGCGCCGAGCCATCGGTGGACGCCGAGCCGGCGACCGCCCAGGCATTGGAGCCAAAGCCGGCCCGTCGATTTCGCTGGATCCGTAGATCGAATCGTTCCAGTCGTTGGGCAAGCCGTTGAATGAGCTCGACCGGATGCGGCATGGCGCTGGGAGTGTCGGAGGGGTCGTTCTCTTGTGGTGGGTTGGCGTCATCGGCATCCGGCTCCGTTGGGCTTGGGCCGGAGGGAAGCTCCTCGCCGTCTCCCAGTTCCAGGCCGAGGCCTTCGGCCGAGCTATCCGGGAAAGTGGGGGTTACGTTGTATGCGACGTCGGTCAGGAAACCATGGCGTCTCAGGTTTACGTAGGGAACCGGCTCCGGATAGAGGTTTTCGAGGGCCGCGAACTTCTGTGTTCGGCTCACATCACCGGTTTCAAATGTGGTTTCGTACATCACCACGGCCACCATTCCGGCCACGCTGCGGCGATCCCATGGATGCATCAGTTCGGTTGGACTCTCGGCACCCAGCAGACCGTAGGTTACCGCCAGCTCACTGGGGGGTGGCAGATTGCCTTTTTCCACTTCGGCGATGTAGCTGTTCATGCCGTCGGCGAAGGCGTCCAGATATTCGCCCATCTCATCCGACATATGTTCGAGTAGGCGATCCGCAAGGTAGGGCATACCCAGTCCGCGGGCTTCCTGGTCGTTCTCCAGGGCGGCATCACCGAGCAATTCGCTGATGGTACCGAGGCCCATTCGGCGCACAAGGTCCATGACAAAGAAGCGGTCGCGTCCCAGGTTGAAGCCGAGGATTCGGCCCAGATCGTTTCGATTGTGGGCATAGATATGCGGGACGTTCATCTCGGTACGTACTACGTAGACCTCGTCCTGGAGTCCGGGAACGGTCCACGTCTCCGTAACGGGGATATCCAGGATGAGCTGTTGTTCTGCTGTTGGAGGTACGTCCGGACCGACATCGCTCAGCCCATCGCCGGAGAGACCGTCACCGCCCGTATCCGTATTTTTGCTACTACCGGAACAGGCCAATAGGAGGCTTATCAGAAATATTATCCACCGATGCCGCATAGGATACCCCTTAGATTTCGCTCGCAGAGCCCATGTCTTCGAGCCGCTAGATAGGCATGCCTACGACATTTGCCATAGGCTTTCAATGAAATCGGTATCGGAGCCAGGGATACCAACTACAGATCGCAGGGAGCCGTGCCACACTCTACGAGAAGAGTGGAGTTCGCTGCAGCGCCATCAAAATCACCGTCCTGGGTTACCCATTGGGGGCATATGGCGGGGTCGTTATCCGACCAACACATCAGATATTTATATTCCACCAGTTGACCGTCTTCGAGAGATACATCCACCGTCCAGCTGATCAGGCTTTCGTCGTAGATCAGGGCAATAGCCCCGTCGACTGGATTGGTGCCCCAGGCTGGATCCACCAGGTCTCCCGTGAGCCAGACATAGTCCTGAAGCAGGGGGTCGGTTGCCGGATAGAAGAATCGACACAGGCATTGGTTGTCGGCGGCGGTATCGGTGCCGCCTGTATCATTGGCGGCCGCGTCCGGCTCGTCCCCTTCATCCGTGGGTTCTGGCCCTTCGTCCGTGGGTTCTGGTCCTTCGTCCGTGGGTTCTGGTCCTTCGTCCGTGGGAGCCGGTCCTTCGTCCGTGGGAGCCGGTCCTTCGTCCGTGGGAGCCGGTCCTTCATCCGTGGGAGCTGGTCCTTCATCCGTGGGAGCCGGTCCTTCATCCGTGGTGCTGCTATCCTGGGCGTCGCTACTGTCCGGCGTAGGATCGATGAACTCATCCTTATCGAGGCATGCGGTGCAAAATAGGATGCCGACGATAAGGGTGATGAATGTGTAGTGCTTCATGGATGTCTCCTACCAGCGCATCTGGGCCTGGAGTTTTAGAACCGATTCGTCGGGCTGGGTATATTCACTCGACTCCCCTTCGGGTTTCAACTGTTGCGGTATCTCGATGCGATCCCCATAAAAGTATCGTGAATAGGCGATGTAGACATCAAGGCCGTTGGTGGGTTGGATGCCGATTCGAGGCGTCACAATCCGGAAACTCAGGTCCTCGTGATCGGCGTCGAGAATCACCCGATCGTAGCGAAGTGCTACAAAGAGTCCCGAGCGGGTAGGTATCCGGTAGCTGAGATCGGCCCCCCATTTGATGTACAGCCGATCGTTTCTATTTTCGATGGGATCGTCCGATTTCTGTTTGCTGAGGACGTACGCGGTCATCCCAAAGAGACGAAGGTTCAGGCCCTTGAGCGCTTGGGGCGCGTCGGCTCCCTGCATGGCGCGCAGGCTTCGATAGGGTGACCATTCACTGTCGAAGGCTGTGACCAGCACCTCTCCGGTGCCGTATTCCGAATCCTTGCCCAGGATATTGAGCATGAAGTTGCGACCACCTGTGCTGTGGAGGGCCTCCACGCCGGTGGACAGGAAGCTGACTTTGTCCGCACGGTAGCGCGCCACCGTTCCGTAGACTTTGCCGAAGCTGTTATGGCGCACCAGAACGTCGGCCCCCAGAATCTCCAGGCTGCCCTCCTGTACCTGCTTCAGACCGGGCGTATGATGGGTCCAGGTACCGAGGGCATAGAGCCCTGTATCCAACCAGCCCAGATCCACTCCGGCGACAGACCAGGCCACCGGTGAGAAGCCCTGGTTTACATCGAGCACATCGGCGTGGGCGCCATAGCCGATCTTGAGATAGTAGCGATCGAAGAAGCGATTATTGAGGGCCAGCCCTGCCACATGGGTACGTCCGAATACGTAGGTGTCATAGGGCTCGATGAAGCCAAACCGGTCCCAGAACATGCCCGCCCGGAGCCGCAGTTCGTATTGCTTTGCCAGCTGGAACCTCTGCTCCACAAAGGCCGTAGCGATGCCTTTCTGATCTTCGAGGGTCACATTCTTCCAATCCGAAAACCCCGAGGCGAAGAGGCCGACAACAAAGCGGGTGTCGTCCCGCGCGGCGGACAGAAATAGTTCGGCCCATTCGGTCTCATTGACCCGGGTATAGGCGAAGCCGGAGCGGTAATAATCGTCGTCGATCAGGTAGGGTTCACGGGCGTCGATGAGTTGTCCGTTGGGCAGCCGCAGGGCCATTCGCGCGTAGCCATGAAAGGCAAAGGTCCAGGCGGTCCCCGAACCACCATCTTCCGGGAAGCTGGGCCGTCCGGAGACGTCGTCCATGGGCGCCTCGACGACGGGTTCGGCCTGGGGCGTCTGGGCGAGCCCGAGAGTGGGTAGGAACCCGAGCAGGGCAACGAATAATGCGGCTCTAAGAAGCATGACCTCTCCTTCGTCGTACGCCGTAGGCATAGGCGAGGACCAACAGGGCGAAGGGCAGGGTGCCAGCGGGCGCTCGTCCAGTCCAACGGCTGACTTCGCATAGGCTGGCGCGGCCATCGTTCCAGGCGGTAGAGGTGTCGGCGATATCCGGGGCGCTGGTATCGGATGTGCTGGTGTCCGGCGGATTGGTTGTCCCGGTGTCGTCCGTCCCTCCGATGTCTTCGCCCGGTGTGCTCTGGCAATGGGCGTAGTCTGTACCCAATAGGGGTGCCGGCTGGTCGTATCGATCAAGCTGGGTCATCATCCAGGCCCCCGCGCCGTATCCCACCATGGGGATCTCTCCGGTATAGAAGCCACCATCCGGATCAAAGAGCTCGGGGATCAAGTCGTCGTTGGCGGTTACCTGGTCCGTCACTCGATGCAGATGCAGGTCGGCGATGTCGGTTTGACCGCTACGTCGCCAGGCCTCGGAGATCCGCAGGTCCAGCAGGATCCACTCGCTCAGATCGTAGGTGTTGGCGCTGGTGGCGTTGGTCAGGGACAAGCCGGGCTCCAGCCGTCGGTAGCCGCCAAAATTGGTACTCAAACGAGAAAAGTCCGACAGGGTTCCCATATAGTAGGGGCTATCTACCGGTGTCAGTCCCCAGTTGAGCATTTCGACCACCGATCCGTCGATGAAGGCGTCCTTGGTGACCACCCCCGGATGACTCGCGTAGCTATTATTCTCGGTCACCGCGTTGTTGTTGGTGGCGTCCAGCATGGTCTGGGCAAGACTTTCAAAATGACTCGCTACTTCGGTTTGACTATACGCGTCTGCGATTTTGGCGAAATCGAACATGCCGCGCATCTGGCAGGCGCCGGTATAGGTGAAGTTCTGGCGTAGATCCCAATGGACTTCCCAGATGGATGCGTCCGGTCCGGGCAGGCCGATGGGGGTCATCTGCTCTTCAATGTCTTCGGCGATCTCCAGCAGGGCCTCGTAGACCGTATCGCCCTGCCAGGTGGTGGAGTCGAGCCAGGCCAGATCACAGCTCTCCTGCAGGTATACGGCCGCGGCCCAGAGGACCAGTCCCCAGCCATCGGTCTCGATATTGGGGCCGGCCGCGTTGTAATCGCCTTCTTCGAAACCATTGCCAAAGTAGCGGCAGGAGGACACTCGATAGGAAGCACCCAGATAGATGTTGTCGTCGAAGAAGCCGCCTTCGGCTCCCAGGAAGAAATCCAGTCCGAGCCGAGCCTCCTCCAGATGGCCGGTCACCGCCAGGGCGATGATGGCATAGAGGCCATCTCGTACCCAGCCTGTATGCCATTCTCCCGGAGGCAGGGCCGCCAGAATCATGCCGTAGTTGTTTCGATTGCTCTGCCGTTCTTCCCAGATCTGGCCCATCCGTAGAACCACTTCCGACTGACGCCAGATCCTGGTTTCGACGCTGGTCAGTTGGCTCGGAGCGGAATCCGCGCGCCAGTCCTCCATCTCCGCCAGAGCACTGTCGTGTAGTGCTTGCGGGCTCTGACCGGCCAGGAACTCGCTCCATGTAGTCAGGATGTCGTCGATGGTCCGGAAGTCGCGAAATGTGTCCGCTGCAGCATGCGCCGGGTTGTCGTTCAGAAATAGAATGGCCGTACCCCACCAGACGTCGCCGCCCGCCGGGATCGACAGATTTCGTTGGAATACGGCCACCTGATCGTCGCCTTCGCAGCTATCGCCGGCCGCCAGGGCCGCACCATCTTTTACCTGGTTG
>CAUZEG010000038.1:0-24338 GCA_963578775.1 Myxococcales bacterium | reverse complement strand
TTTTGCGCTTCCGTCGATGGTAGCGGCGGTTGGTCCCATTAGCATATTCAATAACGAAGCGGTTACGGAGGTCTCCTTGCCTCTACTGACGACAGCGGAGTCTACTGTGGGAGTGACCAGTTCGGCCATTGTAGAGCAGATCTTTCCCTTGTTGGAGGTGGTAGAGTTCTTGGCGGTTGCGAGTAATCCGGAGCTGGTCTCATTGAAAGTTCCGGTCATCCAGAGCATCGGATCGTCTTTTGTCTTGGCCAATCCGAAGCTGGCGCAATGCCAGGTGGACGCGATCCTGGCATCTGTCGGATTAGAGTCCCAGCTGTTCTTTGGAAACCTTCAGGGGTGTACCTGTGAAGAAGATCCACCGTATACCCCAGATTGTCCCGACCCGGAGCCCGATCCGGATCCGGATCCCGATCCGGATCCCTAGCGCCGCGACCAGTTGGAGATACAGAACGCGTTGGCGCAATGCATAACGACGAGATCTTCCGAGTCGCGATGTTGATAGGCGATGATCGGATTCCCATCGGCTCCGAGAGTTACGGATGCGTACCAACCTGCGTTCAGGTCGGTATCGACGGTTGCAACGTTCACAGCATTGGCGCAGCCACGATCGGAGCAATGAATCAATCGTAGTGCTCGGTTGGTGCTATCGTAGAAAGAGATAACAGGATACCCATGTGCATCGAAGGTAATACTTGTTTCTGAGCTGGTGTCGACGTCATCGACGACGGTCACAATAGCGGTGCCGCTGCTGCAGTCAGGAAGTGTACAGCGTGCGACCTTGATATCCCTCGTTGCAATGGTCCGGTAGGCAATGACGGGTTCACCGCCGTTGGTGATGGAGATTGAGGTATTGGCGCCTGTAAAGCCGACCGCATCGACGGACGTTATCGTGGCGCCGGTGGAGCAGTCCTGGGCCAGGCATTTGGCCACCCTCAGATCATTATCTACGAAGCCATGGTAGGCGATGATGGGCAGTCCATCAGAGCCAATGGCAATGGATGTATACCATCCGGTGACTCCATTGCTGTCGAGAATCGAGATGGTTGTACCGCTTGTGCAGGCGATATCGTCACAATGGGCGGTGCGGAGATCGCCTTCGGTTACATCCAGGTACGAGATTACAGGTAGGCCGTCTGTGCCAAAGGCGAGGGCGGCATTCTTGCCCACATCACCAGACCCATCGACGACCGCGACGGTTGTGTCGGAACAGTCATGAGTATTGCATTTCAGGTATCGCAGATGGCCGGTTGAACTATAATAAGCTACGGCTGGGAAGCCATCGGGAGCAATGGCAATAGATGTGTTGGATGCCCCGACATTCCCTGTATCGATGGTCTGGAGTATGGTTCCTTGCGAACAATCGGGAACAATGCATTTTGCGATCCGCAGGGCGGCATTGGTCAGGTCTAGATAGGAGATCACCGGAAGGTTGTCGCTGCCGATGGAGATGGACGTGAATCGGCCGACCGTGCCCACCGTATCGACTATAGTGCGTATGTTCTGGCCTGGTACCTGGGTACCGGGTGCCAGGTCATCCCGGTCCTCTCCACATTCCCATCCGCCGAATCCATACTTGGCGATCTGGCCCGTAGTACAGCCGATGTCCGGTAGGGTATCCTGGTCTCCGTCCTCTAGTCCGGCGGGCCGATTGATAAGTTCGGTGAAGATGCCTGTAAAGCTTGCTGAGGAGAGATCTACGCTCTTTGCGTAATCGTTGTTTTCCACATAGCTGTCGATCGTGAGCTCATCGAGCTGTTCGTCCAGGTCGATATCGTTGCCGCAAGCCCATTCGACACCAGTCCAGTGCGCAAACTGTCCACTGATACAACTCAGGGTTTCAAGGACATTGTCGTCACCACCGGCCAAGCCAGCGGGAATGTCTGCCAGGGTCAGAAAATCGCCGGAATGAACAATAGTGGCAAGGTCAACCACCAGCGCGAAACCATTATCCGCGGCGATGAGATCAACCTCTTCCTCTGTGCGTAGCAGGTCGACATCGTTGTCATCATGGCATGACCAGGCCGCCCCTTGCCATACAGGAATATGCCCGTCAGAACAGCCAAGTTGAATCAGAGTATTATCATCACCATCAATGAGTCCGTCAGGGAGCCCGGTCAATTCAACCAGCAGTCCGCTGGAGGCGATGGGGGCCATATCCACCGCATAGGCATAGCCTTGATTTTCTGCGTAGGCGTCCACAACCTCCTGTGAGAGCTGTTCATCGACATCGTTGTCGACACTACAGCCCCAGCCCTCTTCGCCGGCTTTCAGAAGATTTCCATCCTCACAGATAAGTGCAGCGAAGCTATCATCATCTCCGTCCAGAAGACCTTCAGGAAGGTTGAGAAGATCGACCATCGATCCACTTGCCGCCACCGTGGATAGGTCGGGATTACCGTTCAGGTCTTCATAGGCGCCGCTGAAGTGATCTCCGGGAAGAAAACTCTGGAATACCAACCAACTCAGGATCTCGGCCTCGTCCAGATGAGCACCGGCGGAATAATCTGATGCGAGCATGAAACTAGACAGCTCGAGCAGATCGAAGAAATCAACGAGGGTCAAGGCCTCGCCTAGATTCGTTTCTGTTACACAGAGGTCGGGAAGGTCAGCATCTACCACATAGTCCTCGACCGGAATATCGTTCAGAGCGAGTGCATCGCCAGCCGATGGAGTTTGATCGGCTCGTCCACTATGCAGGGCAAAGCCGGTGGGAGAAATCGGGCTCCTATGTTCCGCAAGATCATTCACTATGACACCCAGGACCACCCCCTGGTCCCAGATACTCGAATCGATGGCTTCGATGCTGGCCACTTCAATCTGAAAGACCCCCCGATCCACCAGCACATTTTCATGAACTTCCGTCCATAGAGCCTCTTCGCTATCGATGTCGGCGTATAATCGTAAGGTGACGGTAAAGCTGATCTCGGGACAGGCCAGCAGATCCCCACAATTGACGGGTTCCCCGACGGCGTTTTCCAGGTAGCCCTGGTAGTGGAGGGTCGATGGCAATTCGGCCCGTACCAGGGACGGTAGGCATAGCCATGCACATAGGACTCCGATGAACCGGACCATTCGGTGTAGTCGATGGGTGCTATGTGGACAGGAGTACGTCATATGGATCAGCGGCGAGTCCAGAACGGGATGCAGTGGGTATTACCGCAACGGGTGAGTTGGAGATGGTTAAGGAGGTTGTTTCGATAGGAAACCAGTGGACGAGCATCACGGCCGAGAGTAATGGAAGGCGACTCGCCAACACTGCCTTCCGCGACAATGCTCTCGATATTTCCAACGGTGCAGTCGGGCCTACCGCAGCGAATGACGGCCACATGACCGGCCCCTGCATTGTAGTGTGCGATCAACGGCAGGCCATGCGAGCCAATGGTAACGGAGGTACCCGTTCCCGGAAGACCCGTTGTGGCGAGGTCGGTGATCAGATTCCCGGCGCTGCAGGCAGGGGTTCCACAATGTAGCACTCTAAGATCCTGGTTTCCCCCTTCCTGGTACACCACAAGGGGAAGCCCATCGTCACCGATGGTTGTCGATGTATAGAGTCCAGTCGTACCGTTTCCGTCCGTTTCAAAGAAGGTGCCTGCGGTGCAGGCCGTGTCGGCGCATTTGAACGCCTGAAGTTTGGCGCTGGCCTGAAGGGCGACAAGGGGTAGACCATCGAGGCCTACCACCAAGCTGATATGCCAGGGCTCCCCGGCATCCGCGTGGGCTGTGATGGTTGTGGACAAACAGCCCGAATCGTTGCATTTGGCGATCCGTAAGGCCGCGTTGATCTGGTCTTGATACGCGATAACAGGATAGCCATCGAGGCCGATGGCCAGGGCACTATATCGCCCAACGCTCTCGGCGTTGTCGATGGTTGTGATCGTGCTATCAGAGCAATCGGCATTGTTGCACTTTGCGAAGCGAAGGTTTTTGTCTGCACTCTCGTAGTACGAGATGACCGGTAGTCCATCGGTCCCAATCCCGATGGAGGCGTAGCTACCCGGATTGCCGTCGCTATCCACGATGACGGAGGAAACCGCTCCGCTGCAATCCTGGTCAGCGCAATGGGCCAGCTTCAAAGTATTGCCAATCCCGTCACGATAGGCCACGACCGGAAGTCCATCCCCACCGACTGTTGCGGATGTATATCGAGGAAGGATCGCGGAGCTGTCCAGAGCCACTGTTTCCTGATCACGGGGTACCTGGCTGGGCACGATACGCGTATCGACATCAATTTCACAGGCCCAGGCGCTGCCATTCCATTTAACGACCTGCTGTTTGGCACAACTGATGGTACTGAGGAGGTCGTTATCTCCGTCGATCAAACCGTCCGGGATATTCACCAGGTCGAAGAAGTCCCCACTTGAGGCGACCAGCGCCAGCCCGCTAGAAAGCGCATATCCGTTGTTCTCCACCAGCGCATCGACTTCTGCCTCGGTCAGGACGGTATCGGTATCGATATCTGCGGCACATGCCCAGTCCGTCCCATTCCATTTCGCGAGTTCGCCCACAGCGCAGGATAATGAGGCCAGAGCGTCGTTGTCGCCGTCGAGTAGACCGGACGGAATGTTCTCGAGGGAGGTGAATTTGCCGTCTGTTGCAACGGTATGGAGGTCCAATGCCAGGGCATAGCCGTTGTTATTGACCATGGCATCCACCTCTGTTTCGGACAGGACGGTGTCCGTGTCGATATCGTCCGCGCAGACCCAGACGCCGAAGACCATCTTGACGGTCTGGTCGGTCGCACAGATGATGGTGCTCAGGAGATCTTGATCTCCATCGATCAGGCTCTCCGGGAGGTTTGTCAGGTCGGAAAAAACGCCGGTAAAGGCTACCGGTGCAAGGCTTGCTTCCATCGCGTAGCCATTATCGCCCACCATCTCGTCGACTTCGAACTCCGATAGAATCGTGTCCGTATCGACGTCGTCGGAGCAGGCCCAGATGGTTCCGAGCCATTTAATGATCTGGCCGTTGCCACAGCTGATATCCGAGAGCGCGTTGTCGTCGCCGTCGAGCAGATCCTCCGGGATATCCGTAAGGTCTGTGAACAGTCCTGACAAGGCGATCTGGGCGAGATCAGGTTTGTTGAGGAGGTCATCGTACTGGCCCGAGAAATGGTCTCCTGTGACGTAGTCGTTTTCCTCCAATATGATCAGTATATCCGTGGTGTTGAGAAGCTCCCCCGCCACATAACCATGCTCGTCCAGGTATGTGGCAACATCGCCTTCAGTGATATAGGGCGACGCATCAAAGGTCTGCGCCAGCGACTCTTCTGTCACACAGACGTTGGGAATATCGTCCAGAACGACGAAGTCTTCGGGCAGAATCCCCCCAAGGGTTAGAGCATTATCGGCCACGTTGGCCTCCTCGGCTTTCGCGGCGCGAAGGGCGTATGGGGCCGACACAAGAGCCTGACGCGGCATGAGTTCACCTTGCCCTGCGTACTCGATACCCAGGAAGGTGAATGTGCTCAGAAGTTCCGGATCGATGGCTTGATGAGAGCCGAGCACGACCGAAAAGTAGCCATCTTGTATCGGTACTGCTGCGTGCGTTTCGGTCCAATAGGGATTTCCACCAGAGGGGACGCCATAAAGAGAAAAGGTAAAGGTCTGGTCATCGCAGGAGTCGGTGTCCGGGCAGTGCAGAGCGGTGCCCTCGGCGTCTGAAATATAGCCGCTATAGCCGATTTTCAACGGGACCAGAGCCAGGGTCGAATGAACGTAGAACAGTCCAAACAACAGGCCCATTAACACACGAATAAAAGAGGGCGTCTTCATGGTTTTTCTCCCTTCGGCACGCCAGGTTGGATACGGTATAATGCGTTATTGGAAGAGCCGATAAAACGGGGAACTCCGAGGGTGTGGATGAGGCTGATTCCATCCTCGTTGAATCCCATCTGGTAGCCATCGCCGAACAGACCACCGCGGAATTGAAGTGTGCAGTCTTCATCGGTGAATCCGTCACAGTCGTTGTCGACTTCGTCACAGTTCATGGGCTCGCGTGGGATGACGCCCCCCTGGCATGTACCATCCAGGCAGCTATCGTCCTGGGTACAGGGATCTTCATCGTCACATGGAGTGCCGTCTTCCTGATCGGCACAGAAATCCGGAGGGCCGTTGTCGGTGGTATCTGGGCCGAAACCGTCCGGAATATTGGTGTCGGTCGTGTCGAGAATATCGTCGGGAGGGGGACCCGTGTCGAAGTTCAGTTTCTTCTTGAGCGGAGAAAAGCAACCGCTGAGTAGAAATAGGAGAACAACCAGGCATAAAGGCCCGTTGCCTGTCCTCACCATCCCTTTTCGTGCCTCGAACACTTGCAACATGGCTTCCCGGTGTTCCTCCGACTGGGTAGTGTACGAGATTGTTGAGGAATGAGCCACTTTGGGATTCGCCCTCCTCTCAATCAAACCAGATACGCGGTCGGATTCGATAGGGAATAGAGGTTCCGTCCTCTTGTTCCACGGAAATTTCGATGACAACGCTTCCCGGAGTAGTTGGGGCTCGCAACTGTCTCGATGAGGTTCCCGTGGCGTCCTTTTGGACTGGTGCAATCCATTCGGTCTGATCGGTCGGAATATCCTCGAAGTATATCGCTTCGATGGTTACGTTTTGATGTGTTGGGTTTCCCTGATCATCGACGGGTTTGGCGATGATCGATACAGTGCTTTCCCCATCCGCGGTTGTATGCCTTGTGGCAGGATTGACCTGAATAACTTCGGGTTCCGTCAGGACCAGGTAGGATCCATCGGCCGGGATGTTCAGGACCCGCTGCACCTGCCCAGTGGGCCAGGTGATTTCCAATTCATCCAGTTCCTCGAGTTGGCCCAGACCGATCTCCAGGAAGGGTTCGTTGATGACCCGGGAGGCGAAGTTATCACCCCATTGATAGCGGCGCACAAAGTCATCTTTTCGGGCCAGAAGGCGGCTACCCAGGGCGTGAGGATTGGAGCTGGTGCCGCGAAGCTCTACCAATATGCGGTTGCCCGCGGCTTCGATTTCGTTTCGGTATATCACGATCTCCTGTTCGAAGTTTCCTCCGACAAAAAGGTCCCTGCGTCCGTCCCCATCCCAATCGGCGACAAGCAGGGAGCGAAATGCTCCAACAGCATCGACACCGATAGTATTCTGGACGGGCACCAGATCAGGACCGGCCTGTCCGTGAAGGACGACAATCGGTGCTTCGCGGGTGGTCCCGCCTGGAATATTGCCGGACGTCATAATCAGATCGAGAAAGCCGTCGTGATCGAAATCCCAGAACACCGAGTTCCAATGTTCGAGGAAGCGCCCCAGATAGTCGAGCCCGGTGTCTTCATGGGAAAGGCCGGGGATGAGATCAAAGATATTCTTCCACAATCCGGATTCTGCATCGTAGCTCAAAATCGAATCATAACGAGTCTCGGCGTAGAAGATTTCCAGGCTGCCGTCTCCATCGAGATCGCCGATAGAACAGCCCATGGGCCCGGCGTCCTCTGAAAGACAGTCGTCGTCACAGCCCCCTTCCGGTTCGAAGAGGTGTAGGGGGTCGCATGCCTGATTCATGGCTGAAAACAGTTCAAACTCTGGATAGCCTTCCTCGTCGATTTCTGTAATGCGGTAACCCCGATTGCGATTGTCTTTATGTCCGAAGCCGTCTTTGAGGAAGTGGTAGTCGTAGGCACCATCCTGGGTAAAGTCCGCCATGCAGGAGATGAAGTTCATGCTCGGATCGTCCAGATCAAAGCGTTTACTCCATTCGATAAACTGGCGATTACCCTGATTGATGTAGATGCGATTATGATTGTTGCCGAAGTCGAATACGAGGACATCCAACAGACCGTCCTGATCTACATCCCAGGGTTGGGCTCCGATGGGAGCCGGGGGATAGTTTTCAGTGAGACGTTGGGCCTGGTTTGAAAGCCCCGCAGAGTTCCCCCAGATGATGCTTTCATTTCCAGTACAGAAAAGATCGCGGTAGCTGTCGCCATCCAGGTCGGCGGCAAAGGTGCATTCTCTTGGGTATTCACTCAGGGGCAGGCCGAAGTCGGGTTCAATGACTGCAATGCTATTGCCCATTCGTTCAAATAGGACTACCAGATTAGTCCCCGAATTATAGGCTCCCATATCGACCCGGTGGTCGCCATCTATGTCCCAGAGAATGACGTCCGTAAAATAGGCCCACTGGGGTGGATCGGCGGGATCGCCCAGGTCGTTCAGCTGCGTCTCCAGCTCGTAATCGCGTGTAAAGGAGCCGACTATGCTTGGGCTCGGGCCTGGAAGATCGGCACCGTCTCCTAGCGCCCCGATACATTCCGGCGGTAGTCCCATATTTTCTGCACCTGGCAGAAGGATGATCAGTGGACCTTCATCTTCGGGCTCGGTTGTGTTGCTGGTATCGGCGTCGGGGGTTGGGGTGCCATCGGAGGCAGGAGTGCTATCGGAGGCTGGAGTGCTATCGGGAGGGGGGAGCTCTTGTCCTGGGTCGGGCTCCGGCGTTGTATCGGGCGACGGTACAATCTCTTGTCCCGGATCGGCCACAGGGATGTCACAATCCGAGCAACCCGGATCGGTAGCGGCGGTGGCATCTTCTACGACCACATCGCTTGTCTCCGGGCCGGGTGCTATACCGGGACTACCCGAGGAGCATCCGGCACCCCAGATCATAATCCCGACAATAATGCTTCCCCGATACCAGACCATTGCACTTCACAGCATACGTGGACTCGAAGACGATGTCAGGCATATGTCGGAAAAGGCTCGAATATTCAGCTAGTCGCATGTTCCAACGGGCGGTCCGCCACCGGGCCCGGGCGCGGTTGTGATTCGCCAGGTATTGGGAAAGTCCTCGCTGGTTTCATCGTGACCGAGCTGCCCGTTGCCACCACTACCGACTTCGGCACCTTCTGTGATGTCACAACGGTGTAGAGATTGGCCGCTGCCATGTGTTTCGACCGGAGTCTGGTTCCCTACGGCAGTATCGTCCAGATAGGTATGGCTTCCGATTGTGGCGCCGGTCTTATCCATGGCGTCGGATGTATTTCCCCAGACCAGATAATCGAGGTCGGTGACGAAATCGGTTCCACCATCCCAGAAGAAAAGAACGACAATCTCGTCCCCGTTCGTCAGTCCGGGCAAGGTACCAGAGCCACCAAACATTACCGGTGCGTTCGTGTCCGCCGGATCCAGATCAAAGTCTGGATAGAATCCATATTCATCAAAGAACGCCGTGGCGCTTTCCAGCGAGACCACGGCGAAATCATGCGCCGCAATCGATGCGGTGGCGGGGAACTGTAGGAGGAAGTCGGAGTCGTTCAAGGAGACGCTTCCTCCAGCGATGGTGTAGTAGCTTTTGAAATCAGACATATGGACGCCACTGAGGGAGACGGTCTCATCGGTCGGATTGTAGACCTCCACGAACTCACCACCGGTCGGGGTGACTACGATTTCACTGAGGAGCAGATGTTCTGCGCCTACGCTACAGATGCGGGTACAGCCATCGAATGGATCCAGATTTCCATCGTCGCAGGTCTCCAGCTCAAGGCAATGATCTCCATCGCCGCAAATCGGTGCACTGCCCGGCCCAGAACAGGTCTCGTCACAGGTTCCGCAGCTATCCGTATAGGTGTCATCGCAGCTTTCTCCGGCCGTGGCATTGATATAACCATCGCCGCAGGCCGAAACCGTACAATTCGGGTTACAGGTGGCGGATTCACCGCCATCGTCGCAGGCCTCACCCGCCGTATTATTGTGGATAGCATCACCGCAGACGGAAGTCGTGCAATTCGAGTTACAGCTGGCCGACTCACCGCCATCATCGCAGCTTTCCCCATATTCGCCATGGACGATACTGTCCCCACACGAAGACGTTATACCGGCTTCGAACTGACAGGTGGCAGAGCACACCTCGCAAGATGGAACTTCGTAGTCACAGACCTCGGCGATGGTGTCGCCATCATCACAATCTTCATCGGCTTGAACCACATTGTCGCCACAGGTCCCGAATTGGCAGGATTCCCCGATACAAATGAGGCTCAAACAGTCATCATTGGCGGCACAACTCAAGCCCTGTGCGCAACCCGGGCAGCCGCCGCCGCAGTCGATGTCGGTCTCTGTACCGTTCTGTATCGCATCACCACATGACGCCACCGTGCAGGCTGCAGTACAGGCATTGGTTGGTCCGCCTTCGTCACATTCTTCGCCGGGGTCGACGGTTCCGTTTCCACAGCAGTTGCCAACAGTGAGCAGTTCACACGCGCCCGATCCGGCGTTACAGCTATTTTGCTGGCAGACACCGTTGGCGGGTTCGCAAACAACCGGGCTTCCGTCTGTACATTCGCCCGTCTGACAGGTTTCTGCGCCGTTGCAAAGATCGCCGTCTTCACACGGCGTGTCATTGTCGAATTGGCTATCACAGGCCCCGGTCTCTGGATTACAGGTGGTAGCCAGACATGGGTTCGGCTGGTCGGTACAGTCGACTGCAGTCCCGGCCGCACAAATACCCGTCTGGCAGGTTTCGGCACCGTTGCAGAGATCCGTGTCATGGCAAGCCGTACCGTTTTCCACGGGGGTATCACAGCTACCCGTGTTGGGGTTGCAGGATGTGGTCAGACAGGGGTCGGTCTGGCCGCTGCAGTCCACCGCAGTACCCGCTTCGCAGACACCCGCCTGACAGACTTCATTTCCATTACATATTTCATCGTCGTCACAAGCGATTCCATCTTCCACGGGGATGTCGCAAAGACCGGTCTCCGGGTTGCAGCTGGGTTCAAGGCAGGGTCCGGTATCGCTACAGTCCTTGGGAGTACCGGCGCAGACTCCCCCCGACTTGCAGGAATCGCCGAGGGTGCACGCGTCACCGTCGTTACAGGCCAGATTTACCAGGGACTGGTGAAAACAAGAATCGTCCACGCAGAGATCAAGGGTACAGGTATTGTCGTCGGCACAGTCTGCGTCGGTGGTACAGCTGCTGACGGCATCGTCATCGACCACATCCCCCGCATCGGTGGCTGAGGTTTCGCCCTCGTCGGTGGTGTCGGTGGTTTCGGAGCTATCCGTGCTCTGGCTGTCCGAACTATCCGTGTCAGTGACATCATTGACGAGCGGTTCTTCGCATAGGTTCTCGTTACAGGTCAGCCCCGAATTACAGCTTCCATCCGCAAGGCAGGGGCCACCGAGCTCGCCGGCAACGGGTTCATCGGTGCCCGATCCGTTGCAGCCCAGAAAGAGTATGCAGCCGAGTAAAACAATGCGTTGTTTCATATTCACGTCCCTCAAGTTCAAGTACGAACATAACGTAGAGGGAGGATTATTCACCAATTTTCGAATAGGGCCGGTTTGTGACGGTCAGCCATCCAGACCAGAAATCGGTGTAGTTCCGTCATCACCAAATGTGGAGATGTTCATTCCAAAGCTCTGCATGATGCGTAGATACAGATCGCCGAAGGAAGGATCATTTGTATATTGGATATGCCGACCAGGGCTTATGGAGCCCCGTCCGCGCCCTGCCAGCAGGAGTGGCATATCGTAATGACTATGGCTATTCCCATCGGCGCATTCACTGGAGACCAGGACAGTGGAGTTGTCGAGAAGGCTTCCGTCGGGTTCGGTCACGTTAGACATGCGTTCGAGAAGATAGCCGACTTGTTCCATTTCCCAGGTGTTGATGATCTGGAGCTTCTCAATCTTGTCGGCGCTTCCCTCGTGATGAGAAAGATAGTGGTGTCCTTCGCTCAGACCCAGATGGCTATAGACCCGATCGCTACCCGCGTTACCAAACATGAAAGTGCTCACTCGGGTTCGATCACATTGGAAGGCGAGGACTAACAGGTCGATCATGGCCCGAATATGACTGGTCACTTCACTCGGTGGTACTGGGCGTGGCCCAGGATAGCAGTCCTGCTCGGAGCCGATATCAAGGATCCGCTTTTCCAACTCATTGATACCGGTCAGGTACTCATCCAACTTCATCCGATCTGTATGCCCCAAGCGCTCGTGGAGACGTTGGGCATCTTCGCGTACAAAGTCCACAATGCTGAGCTTGAAAAGGCGACGTCGTGCGATTTGCTCCTCGGTCATCTGGGAGTCGTAGCCTGCGAATAGTCGATCGAAGACGGAGGCCGGATTGACCTCTTTGGGCATGGGGGTTTGCGGACCTGCCCAGGAGATATTTCGTGTATACGAGCAACTGTACCCGGAATCGCAGTCGCCAGTGCCTCCGCCCCCCTGCGTGCCCAATTCCAGGGACGGGAAGGAGGTCTGGTTCCCGATATGATTGGCAATCATCTGGTCCACCGAGATCCCATTCTGGATGTTGACACCTTCGGTCTTGAATACGTGGGTTGCCGTCAAAAACGAGGCGGTTCCAGCTGCATGATCGCCCGGACCATCTGGTACGGCCGGTGGATTATTCACGCCCGTCAGGACCAGAATGTTATTCTTATAGGGGATAAGAGGTGCCATGATGGGGCTAAGGGTGAAACTCGAGCCCGCGCCCTCCGGAGTCCAGGCATCCATCACCATGCCGTTGGGAAGATAGAAAGCCAAAAAGCGGTGCGGCAATGTGGCCGGGACTCGTTCCTCCGCATATGCGAAGCCGGGCCACATGCATTCAAGAAATGGAAGGGCCATCACGGTGCCGGTTCCGCGAAGGAAGGCGCGACGAGACAGTTGGTTTTTCGGGCTCATTGTACGCCCTCCGTACTTTCGGCCTGGCGGGTACGAAACAGCTCGTGTTGCGCGATGAACACCATCAGATCGCCCAGGCCATAGTCCTGTTTGGCCCACGCATCGGTGATGTCATCGAGTCCACAGGAGTCCAGGGCTGTTTCTCCACGACCGAGTGCGTAGACGAACATATGTCGGGTTATACATCGCGCGGTGGCTGGATCGGCTTTTATGATCTGTGCCAGTTCCGGAACCCCGTCAAAGTACAACTCGCCCGGAAGGACGCCGCTGGCATCGATGGGTTCGCCATGATCGGTATCGCGCCAGGCACCAATGGCGTCGAAATTCTCCATCCCCAATCCGATGGGATCCATCATCAAATGACAAGCGGCACAGACCGGATCAGTTCGATGTAATTCGAGCCGTTCGCGCAAGGTTTTCACGGTTTCATCGGGTTCCGGTAGCGATTCTACTCCGGGAGGTGGAGCTGGTGGTTCCTGGCACATCAATTGTGAAAGGACCCATTTGCCACGTTTTACTGGTGAAGTCCGGAAGGTATGGGATGTGACGGTCAGCAGAGTTCCCTGTGTGAGCAGACCATTACGAACGGACCCGTCGGTCGTCACCGTTTCGAAATTACTGCCATCACCCGATAGCGGAATGTCGTAGAATTCGGAAAGACGGCTATCCATGAAGGTGAAATTGGCGTCGAGCATATTCAAGACGTTGTGGTTTTCGGAGAGAAACCACTCAAAGAACAGTTCGGTTTCCGTTCGCATCGAAGCACTGAGATCGTCGTTGAACTCCGGAAATAGAACCGAATCTCGAAACACATCGGCCAATTTTCGAGTATAGAGCCATTGGCCTGCGAAGTTATCCGTCAAAGAACGGGCTTTGGGATCGGCAATCATGCGCCGAACCTGCGTTTCAATAACCTGCGGATCCTGCAATTGCTGGGCCTGCGCCAGCGCAAGCAACTCTTCGTCGGGCATACTGCTCCATAGGAAGTACGATAATCGTGAGGCCAGCTCATAGTCATTAAGGGGGTGAGTCGTAGTTCCTGCTTCGATCGGGTCGAGTTCTACGCGATAGAGAAAATGTGGGGATAAGAGGATCGCCTGCAGGCCCAGGCGTATGCCGGTTTCAAAATCGGCCACTTCTTCGAGGGCCAGTGTTACAAACTGGACCAGTCGGTCCAGCTCCTCGTCTGTGACCGGGCGACGCCAGGCGCGGTCTGCGAAGGCCTCGAAGATAGTTCGGGCACATTCGAGATCCTGTCCCTCATCAGGGGAGCAGAGCATGATCTGGGCCCGCTCGTCGGATGGGGTTGGTTCGGGAACATGGAGATTCCCCGAGATATAGGCCCAGTCGACCCAGATCTCTGCGTCGGCATTGTCGGAATCGACCGAAACGGAAAGGGTATGTGTACCGGCGCTGAGTTGGCCACTCTCCTCGATTACGGTGGCTGCTTCGGCCGGGGAGATAACCTCTCCACTCCAAAACACGTTGTCGTCAACCCGAATAAGACCAGTTACCGACGACCCACTTGCGTTGATACCGGCGCGCAATCGCGCAAGGTAGGTTCCCTCGGTCGGCGCGTGAAATGTATGGGTCAGCGTCTCGCCTATACCGAGCCGGACAAGGCCCTGGTCGAGAGTTTCCTCCTGAGCACCTTCCATATCTTCGGCCTCAAAATGAACGGCAACGGGATTGTCGGGGAACGGTCCGTTCATACTTAAAGTGTAGACCAGGAGGTTTCGATCTTCGTCCTGATCCGGCATGTAATAATCGTTGATAAAGGCGACGCCATACTCGTAATTGCCTGGTTCCAGATAGGTGGAGGCCGTATAGATGGTCGGCGTTTCGGGGTAGGCAGCGACTTCAAATGCAGCGAAGGGAACGGAGTTGATCCGCAGTTCAATCTGCACAAGATCGGGACCGGCTTGTTGGCCCGATACTACCGTTGAAAAGATATAGGTTCCTGCTTTTGTGATTTCAATTGGTGCCAGGACCTCGCCGTTGGACCAGAGATTCCAGAACCCGGTCCCGCCACCTCCGGTAGTGGCCTCAAGAAACTGGGCTTCAAACGCGGACTCTACGGGTTGGTCATTGGGCAGTTCCAATGCCGCGTCTACGAGTTGCTCTGCCGCACGATCATACTTCTCGATGAGGAGGGGGGAGACCGCCAATACATTTGCATTGTTATCGTAACCGTGTCCGTGGTCGTCCGCCGGAAAGTCTATCGCCGGTTGGCTTTCATCGCCCATCAGGTCGCGCACGGTATTGTTATACTCCGCCCGATTCAGACGATGGAGAGTGACCTGGCCTGGATTGATTGCTGGATCACAAACCTTTGGAGCTGGGGATGTCTGATCAGATGTCTGATCCGCAGATGCAATATCTGACGTCGCGTCCAATGCAGTCGGCACCGAATCACCGCATGCGGCATAAACCAGGAGGAAAGCCAGGATGTGGATGTGTACGAATGGCTTCAACGAATCATCCGGGAAAACGAGGTGGGGCCGACGATTCTACCGGATTTTCCTTCGAATCATAAGTACGAAAATGGACGCCGCCAAAAAAAGCACTCAGGACGATTCTCCCATAAAGAGCTGGTATCCCACGCCGCGAACGCTTCGCAGCACCATGGGATGGGAGGGATCATCTTCAATCAACTTTCGAAGTCGGCCAACGAAGACATCGACTGTTCGCGTCTGAACCCCAGACGAAATACCCCAGACACGTGATAATAATTCATTACGTGAAACAGGTTTGTTGGGATTCTCTACCAGATAGCGAAGGAGTTTCAGTTCGAGATTGGTCAGCGAAACGGAACTTTCGTCCTGCCAGGCAAGATGGCGTCGAAAATCTACCTTCAGGTGCCCGAGCTGAACCTGGTCGCCAACTCCATGCCACCCCCGGCGCCGAAGCAAAGCGGAAACCCGTGCCAGGAGTTCGGGCATATCGAAGGGCTTGGTGACATAATCATCCGCCCCGGTATTCAGTCCGTCGAGTCGCGCCTGGAGCGTACCATGTGCTGTGAGGATGATAATTGGGACCGTGCTGCCCTCGTTGCGAACCATGGTGCAAAAGTCGAGACCATTGCCATCGGGTAGTCCGAGGTCAAGAATGATCAACTCCGCTTCAAAGGAGTTGTAGATATCGGTGGCCTCGGCGAGGGCTTGACTCCAATGTACCGTATGACCGTCACTCGTCAGACTGATGCGTACCGACAACCCCAGGGAGCTATCATCCTCGATTAGCAGCACTCTAGCCATGGTGGGTCTCCTGCTCTACCGGTGATGGCGCGTCCATGTGATTTGTCTTAACCGCGACCGATGGCAGCCATATCTCCGCCACAGTTCCCTGTCCCGGACCTGGACTCCATAGATTCAGTTCTCCACCGTGGGCGCGTGCGATCGAGCGCGCCAATGGGAGGCCAAGGCCAATACCGGGTTGACCCGTATCACCCCGTTCGAATTTTCGAAAGAGCCTCTGCTCCGTACCGGGCTCAAATCCTTCTCCATTATCAATGACGCGAATCAGGACAAATCCGTGGCTGAGTTCGCCATGTACCAGGATATCCAGCTCACGGGTCCGGTATTTGATTGCGTTATCGATGAGATTTTCGATCATCAAGCGAAGGGCCCGTGGGTCTCCCTGGATGGTCAGAACAACCGGGGCGACGCAGCGCAGCTTTCCTCCATGGGTGTGAACCGTAGTGGAAAGGGATTGATTCAACTGTTCGAAGAGATCGGCCACCTTCAGATGTTCCGTCCATACGACCGTATCTTCGAGGGACAGGCGTGTAGTCTCCAAAAGATTATCGATTCGTAGGTTGAGCCGATTCGTCTCCTGAAGAATTGCGTTCAGGAGCATGTCCTCTTCCGTGGTGGATATATTCGGTTTCTGGAGGGTCTGACAGGCCGCTCGGATCCCGGCCAGTGGTGTCCGCAGACTATGGCTGGTGCCGGTCAGGAAGCGGGCCTCGGCTGCCCGGATTCGAGCCTGAGACTTATAGCTACTCCAGAGCAATGCAATGATACCGAGAATAATGGTGAAGCCTATAGAGCCCAGGATGAGGAGTGTGATGTCGGGTCCTTCTTCACGAGAAACCCATAAGAGAACCCAGCCCACCAATAAGGTAACGACCAACGCGCCAGCAAAGGCAGCCGTCAAGAACCCGGCGGCACCCTCCCAGTAACCCATCCGGATGGTTCGTAACCCTTTTGGAGCCGATACCACCTTGAGAAGCTTCTGCAGGCTGGCCTTTCGTATCTTGGGTGGATTGGTCTTGAGTTCTGGAAGAGCGTTCATTTTTTTGTTCGATGTGTAGTAAATCTGACCCTGACGGACCTTATAATATAAGAAATCGCATTGTAACAGTGGTCTCCTTCTGTTAAGACCCGGCCGACGTTCTAGTTATGGTTCTGCCAACGGGTTCGGAGATGAATCTCCTCATTATCAGTCTCGTGGCCTTATTTGTGGGCGTATTAGTTATGCCCTGGGCACGTCGGTACCCACATCTTGTGGCGGCGTTGGACGGTTTTGTTCTGGTATCGGTCGCGGGCCTCGTGTTGACGCATCTACTCCCCCATACGATTCACGAGGTCGGAGCCTGGGCTCTCGTTGCTGTGTTGTTGGGCTTATGGGTCCCCTGGCTTTTTGAGCGCGGCTTTGTGCATAGCCGGAGCGCGGGGTTATTCGCTTTAATCCCACTGGCATCGCTCGGGCTTTGTGTGCATGCCTTCCTGGATGGGAGCGCTCTGGCACTGCCGGCCGTGACCGACGAAGCCGCGCACGGTTCTGGCCACGAACTCGCCCTGGCGGTGGTGTTTCATCGTCTCCCCATCGGGCTCGCAATCGGTACCCTCGGTGCACGTTACATGCGTTTAAAGCTGGCCATCTTCGTCGCGGTGATCGTTACTCTATTTACGATAGCCGGATATATTGTGGGACTGCAGGCGATGCCCGATGCGTCTGTTCGGTTCCTGGCCATCTTCCAGGCCTTGATGATCGGGACTCTCCTTCATGTAATCTTTGCGCATCCGTTGCACCTACAGGACGGGGGAAAAAAGGGACTGCCTCTTGCAGGCGCCCTTGGCGCTCTCGGGGGTATCGGGGCCATGGTTGTGCTCGGAAACTCGCATGCGGTCGAGCACGGTCCGGGTGTGTGGGACACCTTCATCGCCTTTAGTCTGGAGGCCTCCCCGGCTTTGCTGATCGCGTTTCTTGGAGCAGGACTTTTGCACGGCTTCATGAAACCCTCCTCATTACTCTGGATTGGGCGCGGGTCGCGAGCGGCCCAGAGTGTAAAGGGTATGGCCCTTGGTCTTCCTCTTCCCATCTGCTCCTGTGGTGCACTACCGGTCTACGCGGGGCTGATGGAGCGCGGTTTAGCCCCTGCAGCTGGACTGGCATTTCTTGTCGCAACTCCGGAGATCGGTCTGGATGCAATATTAATTTCTATTCCATTATTGGGACCGGAGTTGACGATTGCCAGATTGGTGGCAGCGGCTCTGGTCGCCTTTCTGGTGGCAATGGTTGTATCCAGAAGCATGTCCGCCAGGGTTGCTTCGGATACAGAGTCCGACGACCCGGGCCCGACGCGGTCCATTGGCCAGCGCCTGCAGACAAGTGTGCATTATGGGTTTGGGGAGCTCTTTGAACATATCATGCCGTGGATTTTCTTTGGTTTGATCATCGCCTCGGTTGCCAATCCCTTTCTCCACCAGTTGGCATTGTCCGAGATTTCACCGATTTTACAGGTGATCATTGCGGCCGTGGCAGGAATACCGTTTTACGTATGTGCCTCTGGCTCTACACCGATTGTCGCCGTCTTCATCTACCAGGGGCTTTCGCCTGGTGCTGCGATCGCGTTCCTTTTGACCGGACCGGCCACCAATGTGACCACATTTGGTGTCTTGAGCCGTCTGCACGGACGCTCCATTGCGATTCTCTTTGGTCTGTCCATGGCCATTTTTGCCTGTTTGGCGGGTTGGACGACCAACCTGTTCCTCAGCCAGGTTACGATCCCCACGATCGAGTCCGGTGGAGAGATCCATGCCCACGGTTTCCAGTCGGTTTGTCTCGGATTACTGGGACTTGTAACTCTGGCGGCACTGTTCCGTCGCGGCATCCGAAATCTGCTCGCACAGATTCATCCCGCCTACGGTGGCCACCAACATGACCACGATCACTGACACGACGGTACGCGGGTATTCAGCCCGGAACATCCCCGTCCAGGGGAGCTCTTTGCAGGTTCTAGACTGGGCTTCCACATCCGATATGAGCGCTTCGATTCTATGTGTTCATGGATTTTGTGGTGCAGCGCATGATTTCCAGATCTGTGCGGATTCCTATACGGGTCGAATACTTGCTCTGGATCTCCTGGGCCATGGTGGGTCGGCTCCCATCCCAGACGCCAAGGCGTTGACTCTGGATCAAACGGTGAACCAGGTGGTGGAGGCGACGAATGCACTTGAGCTGGAGGCCCCGGTTCTTCTGGGTTATTCGATGGGGGGGCGTATTGCTCTCGCGACTGTGCTGGCGTATCCGAACCGGTTTTCCGGGCTGATTCTGGTAGGGGCAACGGCCGGGCTACAAGGGGAAGAACAACGTCGTGACCGTCGTCAATCGGATGAAGAGCTGGCCCGACGTGCCCGTCGTCTGGGAAGCGCAGATTTTAGTTCCTATTGGGCGACACAGGACCTGATACAAACACAACAGACCATTCCTGAACCGTATCGCACATTGATGCAGGCCGAACGAAGAGGACTCTCTATGTCGACGATCGTCGCGTCGCTGGAAGGTCTCGGCCAGGGGGTCTGTCCCGACCAGTGGGAGAACCTGACTACAATCAAAGTACCCGTGGTTCTCATCACCGGGGAATCCGATACAAAGTATGGCCGTATTGCTCAGAAGATGGCCACTCGATTGCCCGTTGGACAGCATATTGTTTTGCCGGACGTGGGGCATGCGGCGCATCTGGAGTGCCCGCAGGGATTTAGTCGGGTTTTGGATTCCATTCTGAATCGGGTATAGGCCAGACACAGCCAGGTATTGAGGCAGAATGTCCAAGTCCAAAACATTTTTTCATGCGCCAAGAGTACCCAGGGCCTTGTACGTGAAGATAATCGCCTTTGGGGCGGTTGTATTGGCTGTGGGTGTGGCTGTTTTTCTGGTGGCAGGGATCTGGCCCATGATCCTATTTGCATGTACGGGACTGGGGATTACGGCACTTTTATTATTTCTGGTGCGTCTGACCGACCGGAAAATGCGTGAACGCGTATTCTTGCGCATCGAATCCAATGGGGTCTGGCTCTCCCAGCGTGGTCGGACTGTCGAACGGTTGAAGCTGTCGCGGCTGGCTCGGATTGAGATCATCCGAATCGACGGTTTCATGACAACATTTCGATTGGAGTACTCCAACGGTTCGGAGGCGGAGAGTACCGTACCCGGGATATATGACGGCCAACTAAAGAATCAGCTCGCTGCGGTGGTAGAAGCCCATAATGTGCAGTTTGTAGATGCCCGTTAATTTCTACAGCAGCACATTTTGAAGCCGGATTGCGAACAGGAGTTGTTGTTGTCATCCCCATCGATTCGCAGAGCCTTATAACAGCTCATCTTATGCTTACTGCAGGCGGATGAACACGAGGTTCCTCCCATGACGATACAGGAGCTCGTCGAAAAGCTGTTTCCGCCCCAGAAGAAGTCTTCGGAGATTTTAAGGTCACCCTTAATTTCCACCGTTTTGTCGGGGTAGGATTCGTTGATTCCAATCTTATTATTGTATTCGATGATCATTGAGTTGGTCAGGGATTGACTGCCATCGAACTTTGGGATCCTCTTATTCGTACCACTTCCCTGGATCCCGCCGCCGCTGCCACCGGTTGATGCCGGAGCACAAACGATCAGCCCTCCCGAATTGATGCCGGTCATCATCTGGTTGGGGGGACAACTCTGGTTGCTCACCGCAAAGTCGAGGCCGCTATAGGAGCCGCCGGCTCCGGAGATGGTTTCGCAAATGGCGAAACCGTTCGGATCGAATCCCGTGACGACCTGACCTACGGCGCAACTCTGACTGCTATAGACGACACCGCTAAGTTGCTGGGCCGAATGGGTGTGTTCTGGCCCCTGCCCGCAGGTTTCTGCGTAGGCCGCGAAAGGTAGGGAACCCAAATGAATTCGATTCATTTCGGAGTCGTTTTCAATGGTTATACCCAGCCACATGGCGTGATTATCGCGAAATAAACTGGCTTGTACCGGGTTGACCTGGCCCAGGTAGGCGGTAAAGAAGCCCTCCTTCAGGCTTAAGCTCTGAATCTCGGTCCAGAGCTCTGCGTTACTCGTATAGTTGTTGTACAGGGCGAAGGAGATATTTACGTCTCCGTCGATCGGCTCATCATTCGTATTCGTCAGATATCCCTGTACTGGAATTACAGTGGGGGCTGTTGCAAACACAGATGTGCTCGCAAGAACGAGAAAACCAAGTAGTCCCCAGAAGAGTTTCTTTTCAATCATGATGAGTTCCCTCATTTCGAGGTGTCGTTATGGGTCGGTGCCGAGAGCCGTAACCGGTAGTTTGTACTCTCCAGATCTCCCAGAGCACGGTCCGGGGCCACGAAGATTTGCAGGTTGTAATTGGGAGAAGTCAGGGTTGCACCACCAGATGTGGTGGCGATTTGAGAGTTGGGTTTTGTACTTGTCAGCACATCGGAAATACCAACGCCGTCATCTGTTGGCTCACCTGGACAAGGGCATTCCTGGCCGGTCGGTGTCCAGTCCACTGGAAGGCATTGCATGGACACCCCATCGGTTCCTTCACTACAGAAACAAACCGGAACGGTATCCGGTGGGCACAGATTGGAAACCTGTGGATTGGACGACTCGTCGCCACCGCAGTTGGGTCCTGCGAGGATAACCAGTCCTAAGACCAAGATTGTACGGCGAATCAAGGAGTCCACAAGCGTAGACTAGCGGCAGCCGGGTGGCGGAGCAAGCTGGATCCGCGTGGATCCGTGCCTGGTCAGCGTACGATTATGTTGTGTTTCGGTCGGACGACTTTGCGGGGAACCGCGCTTTGCACAACCCGAACGTCAGACAGTCGGGTTGTTATCTTTCCACTTCGGTGCTGGGCGCGCTCCATCGCCGAGACCAATTGCAGGCCAACGGACATGGCGGTGGGAAACCGTTCTTCATCCGTAGGCGTTTGATTGGCGCCTTTTGCCGACTCTAGCGATTTTCCAGCTAGAGTGCCTTCATTATTGGGTTGATTTCCAAAAAAAGATCGTAGAGTTCGAATAGGTGACCAATTCTTCTTCATAATAAGACTTCCACATAGATCGAGATATACAGACAATCGGACAGAAACAGCGAAACTTTTGCACCCCCTTGAAAATAATGAATCTACCGTTCAAAAAGATAGAATTCAGACATTTCAGAAGGCCCGTAACTAAACCCACTCCGGGTGGAAAGCAAGAAGAAATTCAACGTTTTCCACAAGATTTTTTATGATGCAAAAAAAGCAATACAAAACAAATGGTTATGCCCTGTTTGCGAAGCGTTGTTTTTGGGTAAATCTCTGTGGAAATTCTGTGGCTTTTTTTTTCGTCGTTGGTTGTTCTTCAGGGGATGTCGCGCAGGACGCGGTTGATGGGAATTCTCGCGTCGAGGATGCGGTCGAAACGACTTCAACCGATCCGAAGCCATCGGGTTTTTCGATGGAAGAGGACTGGTTCACGGTCGTGGAGGGGTCCACGGAAACATTGGATGTGTTGGCGAACGATAATCCAGTGGACCTGGCATCTCTTGAAATTGCCGAGTTTCCCCGCCACGGGCTGCTTAGTATCGGAGCCGATCAGAGCATCCTATTTGAGGCTGCAGCCGACTATAATGGCTACGATTCCTTTCGGTATCGAATCGTCCTGGAGTCGGGAGTTAGTCACGAGGCGACAGCCCATCTGACGATCTACAAGACCCTTGAGGACGGGGCTCCGATGGTGCAATTGCCGCGCAAATCCATTTTGGCGGACGAGGTAGCCGTCGTCATCAATAGCCAGGACCCGATATCCATGGAGATTGGGCCGGCCTACGCGCTTCTGCGCCAGATCCCCGAATCGAACCTTATCTACATAGACCTGGATCCGGCCGAAACAACGATCTCCAGCGCAGCCTTTGCTGCTGCCTACGCGGACGTAGAAGCTGGTTTAACCCCAGAGATTCAGGCCTTTGTACTGACCTGGCTTGCTCCCTACCGCGTGGAATGCATGTCCATGACCAGCGCCTTCGCTCTGGGTGGTTTTTCGCCGGAATACTGCAATACATCGGATGAGCCGTGCAGTTTCACAAAGGAAGTAGACTATTTCCATTCGGAATCGACCAGGCCCTTTGATGATCATGCTATCCGTCCAGCCATGATGTTGGCGGGGCAGACCCTTGAATATGTCCAGCAACTGGTTGATAGAGGCTTTGCCGCCGATCATACCTTTCCCACGGGTACGGGTTATCTTGTACGTACAAGCGACGCGAATCGGAGTGTTCGCTGGTCGGATTTTCGGAATACCGTAAAGGACTGGGACCACGAGGGTGGGCTGGACCTTCGATTTGAAGATCGTTCGCATCCCGACGATCCGGATTGGATTTCGGACGCATCGGATGTCCTATTCTATTTTACGGGCCTGATTGATGTTCCGTTTATCGACTCCAATACCTATCGGCCGGGAGCTGTGGCAGACCATCTGACTTCCTTTGGCGGAAGCCTCCTCGACTCGGGCGATCAGATGAGCGCCCTCCGCTGGCTTGAGGCCGGAGTGACGGCCAGCTACGGCACGGTCGTGGAGCCTTGTAACTACCAGACGAAGTTTCCCCAGATACGGGTCTTCGTGGACCAGTACTTTCGTGGTGCGACCGTCCTGGAGGCCTATTGGAAGTCCGTTCGTTGGCCGGGCGAGGGGGTATTTATTGGAGAGCCTCTGGCTCGGCCCTTTGGTCGTGACGTGCTCAGCTATGAAGACGGCATTTTGAACATTTCGACCACCGGTCTATCGCCAGCCAGACTTTATGTGGTCGAAGCGGCCGACCATATCGATGGGCCCTATGAGCCTGTGATGGATGATATCCAGGTTCTTGTTCATAAGATGTACGATATCGGCGTATATCCGGCGCAACAGCGCATCTATCGACTACGAGCCAAGTAGCAAAAAAGAAAACGCCGCCGGAGCGTAAGCCCCGGCGGCGTTTCTATTGTGTATCTCTGAATAAATCAGTGATTACTCTGGTACGCAGACACCACCACCATCAACAGAGCCGTGGGGGCAATGCGTGGCGGGATCGTCGGCCGCTACACCAAGATGGTAGATACGACATTGCACGGTGTCACCACCGGCGTCGCCGTCTGTACCATCAGCGCTGTAGCCAGCACATGCGGTTGCACAGTCGTCGTCACCCCAATCGATGGCGTTGTCGTCAGTGCAGTTGGTGGATGCGAGGTCACAGTAGGTGTCGCAGAGGCTGGGAGCAGCATCTATACATACACCACCACCATCAACAGAGCCGTGGGGGCAATGCGTGGCGGGATCGTCGGCAGCTACACCAAGATGATAGATACGACATTGCACGGTGTTACCACCGGCGTCGCCGTCCGTACCATCAGCGCTGTATGCAGCACATGCGGTCGCACAGTCGTCGTCACCCCAATCGATG
>CAUZEG010000037.1:0-24564 GCA_963578775.1 Myxococcales bacterium | reverse complement strand
GTCAGCCAGGGCCCAGAAATAATCCATCCTGCCGATGGTAGAGCCATCGAACAGGCCGGGAACCAGGGCCGGTGCATCGTCCAGAGTACACGCTTCACCGGCCGACAGGCAGCTACCCGATGTATGACAAACGGGGTCTAGACAGTCGATTAGATAATTATTGTTATCATCCGTGTCATCGGCGCAATTCTCAGGGGCGCAGACGCTGTTGGCGGCGCAGTCGGAGTCCGCACAATCCACCGCATCATCCCCGTCATCATCAAATCCATTCTGGCAGAGTTCTGTTGCCAGTCCTTCGCAGTCGCATGTGGCAGAGATGGTGAAGTCGCCGATCAACCCGTCTCGGCCATCGACCACCGCGACGCGGCTGGAGCCGATAGCGGCCTCAAATGTCACAGTTCCACTATCCGTCTCTTCGCTTTCCAACCCGGCCGTCAGACAGGAGCCTGACACATCACAACTCAAAGCGTTGTCAAAGACAAGGACATCGATGGAGCCCCCGCCATCGTCGCTGCGTGTCCAGGACAACGTTACGGTTCCGTCACAGTCGGGCACAATACGGAAGATCTGTTCGCTACCCTGATAACTACCCTCCTGACAGATATAGGCGTCCCACTTGTCGACCGAACTCAGAGCGCCGAGGAATCCGTTCAGGCTATCGCCACATCCCAGAGGCAGGCCATCGGGACAGATAGCGTCAATGCAGGTTTCATCGGAGACACAATCGGCGTCGGCGCAATCCGTAAGCCCGTCGAGGTCGTCATCGATGAAGTTGAAGCACTGGAACTCGTTTGTTTCGCATCCAGCGGTTTCGAAACAGTCGGGATCACCACAGTCTTTTTTACCATCGAGATCGTTATCCACCCCATCCGAGCAATCTTCCGGCGGAATTCCACACGGGCAGGAGATGGCCATCTTAAAACTGCCCGTTGCTCCGACGCCCCCATCGACCAGAATGCGGTAGGGGTGGTCCGATTGGGCATAGAATTCGACCACAGCCTGGCCAGCCGTAGGCTCTGGAGAGTCCATAAGTCCGGCGCGCAGGCAATTTTCACCACGACACGGTTGGGTACCGTCCAGAATCAGGACATTCAACAGGCCGCCAGCGCCCCCGGTCCGTAGAACCTGTACAGTGGTAAGTCCGGAACAGGCTGGCGTAAAGCTGAAGCCTCGTTCGCCCCCGGCATGGTTCAGGCCTTCGACGGCTTGGCAATTATAGGACTCGATTGTATCGGTGGTGGCTTCATCGGACAGATTGGCCGTAACAAGAGCGCCACATTGGACCACTTCGGTGGTGCTACAGACATCATCACAGCTTCCGCAGTCGGTTGCGCAGGTATCACAATCCTCACCAAATTCTGAGGCGCAGATTTCATCGCCACAGTCTCCACAAGCCCCACAATCTGTAGAGCAGCTGAGGCAGTTTTCACCCTGCTCTTCCGAACAGCTCTCATCGCCACAGCAAAGCCCGCAATCCTGCACACAGTTGACGCAGGTCTCATCCCCGTCACAGACGCGGTTTCCACAGGTGGGGATATTGCAGAGAGAGTTCCAGCTTCCAGGCTGGCAGAGACCGTATTCACAGGTGTCGCCGACCGTGCATCCCTGGCCGTCGTCACAGGTGTTCAATACTACCGTATGTACACAGCCCAGCGCCGGATCGCATGAGTCGGCTGTACATGGGGTTCCATCATCGCAATCGACGTCCTGGCCTACACAGATCTTGTTTACGCATACATCGCTTTCCGTACAGAAATTTTCATCGTCACAGATGGTGGTGTTGGCGGTGTGGATGCACCCGCCACTGATCGGGTCTTCATCGCAGGCGTCTTCCGTGCAGGGATTGACGTCGTCACAATCTCTGGGAATTCCACGGCAGCCAACAAAGGAACAGGTGTCGTTGACGGTACAGGGATTGTTATCGTCGCATGGGTCTTCATTTGTCAGATGAATGCAGGTTCCATCATCACAGGTATCGTCGGTACAGGTGTCGCTGTCATCGCAATTGATTGGCGGACCGACACAGGTCCCGGCAGTACAGGTTTCAGCCTCTGTGCAGCTATCACCGTCATCGCAGACGGTCCCCTGCTCGGCCGGCCCCAGGACACAAGTGCCCGAGACACAACTTGGTATTACGCAACCACCAGACGTGATCATACTGCTCGGACAATCGCTATCGTCGGTACAGCTCTGTGGCCCGGTATCAATGGTCGTATCCGGCGTTCCGTCGGTGCCACCGGTGTCTGTCTTCGGTATGTTGTTTCCACCGGGCCCGCATGCAAAACAGAAAGCCAAGAAAAGAATGGTAATACCTGGAAAATTTCTATGCATTGGGTCCTCGTTTCCCCGATCCCTCTACAGTTTGTACCAAAGCCGGCCGGGCTTCGCATCCCATGCGCCACATAATTGTGAATTCCGTCATGAGAGTAGCTGATCGATAAGTTCGCCACTCGTCAGTCGCAACCGTTGGCTGAGCGAGCGTGCGATGTCCACTACCAGTTTTAAGGCCAGGGGCGCAGACTCCCGTTTGAGGGTCTTAAAGTCCCCGTCGGCCATGACCATAAGTTCCGTTTCTACAAGCGCTATGCAGGACGCGGATCTGGGTTCGCCGTCCACCAGCGCCATTTCTCCAAGAATTTTCCCCGGTCCCAGCTGTGAGATGACCCGCCGCTTTCTACCAGTCCCACTCTTTACGACTGCCACCTTTCCATCGACGATGAGTGACATATAGCTCTCTCTCGCGCCTTCCGAAAACACAACAGTGCCTTTGATGGCTTTGAAACTGGACATATACGTGGTCAATTCTTCCAGCTCTCGATAGCTGAAGCTATGGGACCAGCGCGTATTTTCAAGCGCCTCGACTTGCGAACGCACGGTGCGTGCGATCGGCACGAGGCCCGGAACAATTAACGCGGGTTCAGTCATTGGCCAAGATCCGAAGTATTGTCAGTGCACGGGGTGAGTCCCCGTTGAGTCTATTCGTGCGGGGTTTCCCGTCAAGTCTCACGGACGCTCTTTACGGGAGCGCTATTATTTGGTGAGGTAGCGTCAGGAAATGTGGCATTGAGGTAGAACAGCATGTTACCGCCCGACGAAGCATTCGCTCGAATTCAAGCGGTGGTAACACCCACCTCCGCCGAGGAGGCTGCATATACGGAATGTATGGGCCGGGTGTTGGCGAAAGATGTGGTTGCCACCAATCTACAACCAGTCCATGACAACTCCGCCATGGATGGCTATGCCATCTGCGCTGGTGATGCCGCAGAATCAACTACCGCGACGAGGTTGCGTGTGATTGGGCGTAGTCGCTGTGGTCAACCCTTTGTCGGGTCGCTTTCAACGGGCACGGCCGTGCGTATTTTTACCGGTGCTCTTATTCCCGACGGCGCAGATGCCGTCATTATCCAGGAAAATGTAACCAGCCATGCCCGAGATTCGGCCCAGGACGAGGGATATGCGATCGAATTCTCAGGACCGATCTCGAAGGGTTTGAATATTCGAAAGGCGGGTGAAAACTACCGGCCCGGGGATGTTCTGCTAGCAGCAGGTACGGCCATTGGGGCTGCAGCCGTTGGTTTGTTGGCATCCGCCCGAGTTCTTCGCGTTGCAGTGTATCGGCGACCACGTGTGGCCATCCTGGGCACGGGAGATGAGGTTACAACACCGGAAGAGGCCACTGGGGCACCGGGTGAGATTGTGGATGGTAATGGTCCGATGCTGCAAGCGGCCGTGCTTGGCCTGGGGGCGGAAGTGATCTATCAGGATCAATGTGGAGATGATCCTTCCAAACAGCTGGACTGGTTCAAGAAGGCGGTTTCCGAAGCCGATGTAGTATTGACCACTGGTGGTGCGTCGGTCGGGGACCATGATCTCATAGCAGATGTCTGGGATCGACTCGGTATTCAGACAGATTTCTGGAAGGTGGCGATGAAGCCCGGGAAACCGCTTCGTTTTGGCCGTGCGGTGCGGGCCGGAGGAGGGAACTGTCTTGTTTTTGCGCTTCCCGGAAACCCCCTTTCCGCCTGGACGGGGTTTCAGTTGTTTGGTGCGCCGGCTATTCTCCGGATGATGGGGCATAAAGCGGTTCGCCCACTCGGATTGCGCCTGCCCATAACCCGGGAATTGAAAAAACGGCCGGGGCGCGCTCATTTCGTTCGGGGACGCATCGTTCCCTTGCGTGAGGGGTACGGATTTGAGCCAGCCGAGTATCAGGGCAGCGCTATGTTACGATCGGCCGCCAGCCAATCCTGGCTGGGGGAGTTATCTCCTGAGTCGGACGTGGTTCTGGCCGGTACTGAGATTTGTGTCTGGCAGCCAGACAGTGATATCCGAGATCTGATCCTGCGTTTGGAACAGTCTGATCCGGGGTCGGAGGTAAGTGCGTGACAAATCGGTCAAAAAAAGGTGTCGCATTGGTGCTCGCGGGTGGACGTTCTACTCGCTTCGGAAAAGATAAAGCGCGGGAGCGTATCTGGGGCAAGACCGCTCTGGAACGAGTTGTAGACGCATTTATGAGTTTCCCTCGTGTGTATGTCGTGGGTGGAGAAGGGCCTCTGCCCCAACGGACCAAAGCTCGACTCGCCGACAAAGATCCGGGGGCTGGTCCGCTGCAGGCCGTGATCTCCGCCTTTGAGCAGTTGGATGATTCGAACTTTTTTCTTTGCTCCTGCGATGTGCCGATGCTCACCAATGGGTGGGTGAGTTATCTGGTGAACGGTATGCATGATGAGGTCGACGCCTGTGTTCCACGATTGGATGGTTGGGCCCAACCGATGGTCGCGTACTACCGCAAGGAATCCCTACAGCATTTTCGACAGGCGTGGGCCGAGGGCGAGCGTTCCCTTCAGCACGTATTGAAGGGCATGCGGGTTCGGTGGGTAGAAGCCGAGGAAGCGGTAGCGGCCGGGCTCAATCCAATGCAGTTGGTCGATTTCGATACCCCGGAACAGCTGAAACAGCTGGTGAACACCAATACCGTGACCGAATCCGTTCGGACTGGGTTGAAGATAGAGACCTATTGAGTCGGGCTTGTGCCGGATTTTCTTTCGAAGTAGTTTGCCTCATGGATTGGTTAGCAGGGATAGAGTCATGACAGACACCCCCATGCGGGATCGTATGATTGAGATGGTCCACCAGGTTCAAGATCGAATCTGCGCGGAACTCACGCGGGTGGATGGACAGACGTTCCTGGAGGATCGATGGACCCGCTCGGAGGGAGGAGGTGGTCGAAGCCGAGTCCTTCAGGGCGGTGATATCCTCGAAAAAGGAGGGGTCAATGTCTCGGTGGTTGAGGGTGAGCTAAGCGAGGAAGCGGTCCTGGCGATGGGCGGCGGACGAGCTGTTTCGCCGGAGATCCGCTCCTTTTTCGCCACCGGTATCAGCCTGGTATTACACCCAAGGAATCCATTCGCCCCGACTGTACATGCAAACTATCGGTACTTTGAGCGAGGCGATCCGTCGGTGGCCTGGTGGTTTGGTGGTGGAGCCGATCTTTCGCCGTCGTATCTGTTCCCCGAGGACGCGCGCCATTTTCACCAGACCCATAAGGACGTATGTGACCGCTTTGATCCCGAATTCTATCCTCGGTTCAAGGACTGGTGTGATCGATATTTCTTCATCAAGCATCGCAAGGAGTCCCGCGGTGTGGGTGGGATTTTCTTCGACGACTTGAATGATCGCGAGCCCAATAGCCTGTTCGACTTCGTATCCGGCTGCGCAGACAGCTTTCTGGATGCCTACATTCCCATCTTGGAGCGGCGCAAAGACATGCCCTTCAATGAGGAACATCGAATCTGGCAGCAAATCCGGCGTGGGCGATATGTGGAGTTTAATCTTGTATACGATCGGGGTACACGCTTTGGCCTTCAGACCGATGGCCGAATTGAGAGTATCTTGATGTCGCTACCTCAGCACGCACAGTGGCATTATTGTCATGAACCCGCGCCAGGTAGCGCAGAAGCGGAGCTGGTGGCGGTACTCGAGACGCCCCGGGATTGGCTGCGTGACGCGGCTTACTGATTTCGTTCGTAGATCAGCCGTAACCCAAGCAGCGTCAGGTCGGGCTCCACCCGTTGGATACAGCGTGACGCATCGGCAATCGCCTGGGCATGTCCACCAGTAGCGATCACGGAGATTGGGTCGTCTTCCATTTCATTTCGTGTTCGATCAACAAGTCCATCGACGAGGGCAACCGATCCAAAGAAAACACCCGATTGAATGCTCTGCACGGTATTACGGCCGATGGTCTGGGGGGGAGGGACAAGATCGACGCGTGGTAATTTTGCTGTTCGGCTGAAAAGGGCGTCCAGGCTGAGGGAAAGTCCCGGAGCGATGGCTCCGCCGAGGTAGCGTCCTTGCCCATCCAGGGCATCCAGAGTGATGGCCGTTCCGAGGTCGACGATAATACTAGCCGTCTGGGTGAGATGATAGGCCGCCACACCGTTTACTATCCGGTCGGAACCGACTTCGCGGGGATTTTCCACCAGGATCGGCATGCTGGTGCGTGTTCCAACCCCCACGATGATGGCACGAACCCCCAGGAATTGTTGGGCCATCTGGCTGAACACCGGCGTTACAGGTGGAACAACGCTGGCGATGATCATCCCCCGAATGGCTGAGGGCTCGAGCTGCTGCGTATTGAGCAGGGAGAGCAGGGTCAGATGGGTTTCATCCACGGTTCGGTCGGTCTGGGTCGAAATTCGCCAGCGAACCTTGAGATCTTCGCCGTCGAAGAGTCCCAGGACTGTGTTCGAGTTTCCAATGTCGACTGCTAGCAACATAGTTAGTAGCCTCGCGGGACGGCCAATCTATTCGCGCGACGTCGCGCCGTTCAGTCTTAGCAGGTGCAGTGCATTTGTGCGATAGATTTTCTTGAGCACGGCCCGAGGAAGTCCCAACCCGGAGATGGACCAGTTCCCCTGGATGGGTACCGGATGGGGCATGGGCGCGTCGTTGGTTTCAAGCCAGCGCCAATGCAGATCGTAAAACGGTTTGATGTCGCTGGGTTTGGCCGGGATCGGTCCGGGCGCTCCCAACATGAGTCCGTAGGGGTTGATCCCGATGTCGGTACCAAAGAGAATTCGATCCTGAAACCGAAGGAATAGTTCGCGGACCCGGCGTGGGGAGTGGCGGCCGATTTCACCCAGTCGGGCGGCGATGTCTACATGGAAGTTCGGGTAGGTCTCCAGCATCTGTTGGACTCGGTCCAATCGTTCGGGTGCATTGCCAAAGTGGACGCCAATGAATGGTGTCTCTGGAAAGAGCCGGACAACTTCCTCCATCGCATCGAGAAGCTCCAGCCATGACGGGACATCACCCGACTGGTTCCGGTCGTAATAGGACCAGGACGGGTGTTCGGCCAGCTCATCGTATCGTTCATTTGTCGGGTCGAGTGGTTCCCAGAACGCTCTGGGATCCGCCGTATGAATGGACACGGGGATCCCCAGCTGTCCGGCCATCTCCCATAGGGGAAAGAAGGTGGGGTCATCGATGGGGACGAGTACCCCACTCTCCCATCGAACACCCAGTCCCAACGCTTTGGATATTTTCAGCCCACGGTAGCCGTATTTACGTACCGAGAGCTGAAGGCTTTCGGCCTGTTTCGTCCCCCAGTCCGGATCGTCAATATTGCGGTAGGAAGGGGTAAAGAAATGAACGATTCGTCCCTTGCTGAGTTGGGTGATCTGCTGGTTCACGCGCATGCGTTGTTCGGTGCTTCCGCCGGACAAATTCACGGCCTTATCCAGCCCGTTCTCATTCATCATCCGTATTGTGAACCGCCAGACCCGTGGGTGCAGATGGGTGTGCATGTCGATGATTGTCCCGGCTGCTGGCTGGGCACCAGGGCGAACGGGTTGGGTTTGAGCCCGTCCCGTCATGGGGATCAGGCCGATGAGAAGGAACCCCAGGCAGCCGCAAAGGCTAGAGAAGGTTTGCGGCCTTTTCTGCGAGTGGACTTCTTTCACCTTTTTCCAGGGTAACATGGGCAGAGATGGATTCTCCCTTGAAGGCTTCGGCGAGATAAGACAGCCCATTATTTACAGGGTCAACATACGGATTGTCGATCTGGTATACGTCGCCTGTAAAGACGATCTTTGTGCCTTCACCGACACGTGTAAGGATCGTTTTGATCTCATGCGGTGTAAGGTTCTGCGCCTCATCGACGATCATAAATTGGTTGGGAATGCTCCGGCCTCGAATGTAGGTCAAAGGCTCCACCTGAACCACCCCCAACATTTCCAACTCATGTGCACCCCGTCCGGTTTTACGCTCTTTCTGGGTCAGTCCCATAAGCAACTCGAGATTATCCCAGATGGGTTGCATCCAGGGATTCAACTTTTCGTCGATGTCGCCAGGAAGGTATCCGATGTCTCTGCCGAGCGGGAAAATGGGGCGGGATATGAGAAGCTTGGTGCATTCTTGCCGCTCCATGACCATGTCGAGTCCGGCCGCCGATGCTAGCAGAGTCTTACCCGTACCGGCTTTCCCGGCCAGGGTTACGAGCTTGATTTCCGGTACCAGGAGTGCATCCAGCGCAAAGTACTGTTCACGGTTTCTAGGTCGAATCCCAAATACGCCCGTTCGGAACGGGGCGAGGGTACAGAATGTCTTTTCTTCGGCGTCATATCGTGCCAGGGCCGTGTCGCGGTCACGGCTTTCATTACGGAGCATCAGATATTGATTGGGATACAACTCCAGGTCCTCTGGCACCGGAGCGGATCCGCTCCCGTGGAGCCGTTCGATGAGATTTCCTGGAACCACGAGTTCGGCAATTCCGGAATACAGGTCCGTGACGTTTACATTGCCAGCCTCAAAATCTTCGGCATGGATGCCAATGGCGTTGGCCCGAATTCGAAGATTTGTGTCCTTACTGACGAAAACAACGGGTATGTCGGGCTCTGTGTCCTGCAGTTCTTTGGCCACGGAAAGGATGGCGCTATCCATTTCATGGGAAATGGATATCTCGGCGGGGATTCGATTCCGCAGAAACGGAACTCTAAGTATCCCACCGGTCTTCATCAGGACGCCGTCTTTAAGATTCCCGACTTTGCGAAATTCGTCGATTACGCGAGAGACCTGACGGGCGTTTCGACCCAACTCATTTAGCTGTTTTTTGAATTTATCCACTTCCTCGATCACATAGATCGGAACGTAGACATTATTGTCTTCAAAATGAAAAATGGCGTTCGGGTCGTGGAGAAGAACGTTTGTATCCAGGACGAAGTTCTTTTTCACTTGTCATCTGCTCCGTACGTGATTGTGGCTTCAAACCGACTCTTGCCCGCGGGGTAGTTCACAAAGTAGATTGTCGCTCGGAATGAACCAGTCATCTTGGTGTGTTTAACCTTGGCGATGTATGATCGATGAATGGTGTAGGATTTCTTTGTAAATGTACCGAACCCCAAATGACCACGGTGACGAACGCAACGCAACGTCTTTTTGTTCCTCCACGGATCCCATTCGGAGAGGTGGCGTTGTATTACGCGTTATAACGCTAGTTGCGGCCCTTTTTCTGCTGTTTGGCGGGGGAGTTGAACTGGCCCTTTCCGCTCCGGGAGACAGCCCAAAGATTAGTTTTGACGAGGGCGCCCGACAGATTCTTGCGGATCCTCTCGATTTTTCTCTGGCTCAAAGTTTTTGGCGGGAAGTTACCGATCGCTTCGAAACCAGGGCTTTTGAAGCGTGGATTGCAAAAAAGGCGGAATCAGGCACCCCAAAGGCCCTGATACTGGCCGGGCATATGGCCCGTCTCAAAGGGCAGCCTTCGGATGCCCTACGCCATTATCAACAAGCGGCTGAGAAAGGCACCGATCATGGCCAGGCACTTGCCGTTTTCGGCGTATATCTGGCCGAGATTGGGAGAGGAAGAGATGCTTTGGCGGTACTTGAGCGGGCTATAAAGGCCAGCTCTTCAAAAGATGTGCGCCTTGCTCGTTTTCGGCGAGCTGTGGATTTAGCGGTTCGACTTCGTGAAAAACCTCGAATTGAGGCCCTGTTCCAGATTGTGGATCCACGCGCGAAATCCCGAGGTCTACAGATGGATCGGGCGTCTGCTCTGGCGGCGGCTGGGTATGAGTTGGATGCCCGGACTATCTGGAGAAAAGTGATAAAGAAGACGCCCGCGTCTGATGATCAGCACCAGATCGCGATTCGTGAGCTCGGCAAAAACCTGGAACGATTCGGTGATCTTTCTGGTGCTCTACGTTTGTATTCAGGGTTTCTGAAACGCTTGCCCAGAAATCATTGGATACGTCCTGAAATATTTGAACGAATCCTGGATCTTCACCGCCAGTCCGGGGATCTGGAAGCGTTGCTGGGCAATCTAAAACGCTATGTGTCGGGGTTGGATCGGCTCCGGGCGAGGGCGCGAATTCTGGAAGAACTGGCCCGAACGGACGAAGCCATCAAGACCTATGAGAAGATGTTGCGGCGATATCGTTATGCCCCCGAGCCGTATGAACGGTTGACTCGACTTTATCGTTTGCAGGGTCGTCTGGCTGATATTGCAAAACTATTAAAAAAGCAGATGCGGTCGATGCCCGGAGAAGTTCGAGTACGGTTTGAGCTGGCCCGGGTTCTTGGGGAACTTGGCCGGGAGAAATCAGCCACACGGTTACTGGATGAGACCAGCGCGCGGTTTTCTCGTGATCCGTCCGTTCAGAGTGAAGTTGTCGACCTGTTGATTCGTTTGAAGGCCCCGGCCCGTCTGGTCTTAAAGCAATTTGATCGACTACGTCGCCTGGAACCCAATGAGCCAGAGCATCTGGAGTCTCTGGGAGCGTATCTATATGGGCAGCATAAACTGGATGAATCACAGGCGACCTGGGCAAAGCTACTCAAACTGGTAAAACCTCGCTCCCAGGCACATCTGCGATTGGGGCGGATTCTCCGTGACCACCATTTCGACCAGGATGCGGCTCTGCATTTCGAAAAAGCGGTTGAGTTATCGCCCAAAGACCCGGAAGTACTGGCGGCGGTCGCCGAGTGGAAAGAGCATCTGCGTTTGCCGGCTGATGCCATCGTTTTGTGGGACCGTATTTTGTCCATCGATCCCTCCCAGAAACATGAGGAGACCCATAAGGCAGGGGACCGATTACTCGACCTGCTTTCGGAGGTTGGGCAACTTCGTCGTCGGGTAGAGGGCTATTCCGGGCGGATAGCTTCGAAAGAGCACGGAATGGCAGAGTCGATTCTGGGGTTGCGTGGCCTGGCTCGACTTGGACATGTGGCCGAGGCTTTGAAGGCGGGGCTGGAGGATGCGGCCGCAAGGAATTACCCGGTGCCAATGCTATACGCCCTTTTGGGGGTGGCTCGCCGTGGCGGCAATCACGAACAGATTCTGCAGTTTATCCAACTGGTAAAAGATAATGATGCCCGTGCTGATGTGACCCTGGATGTGGAGAGGGCCGAGATACTGATACGGCTTTCACGGGAGGTGCAGGCACGTGAGGTGTTGGCCGGCGTGTTGGCGCGTGCACCTGGCGATACCGATACTCTTCGACGCATTGCCGATCTATTTGAAAGGCTGGGCGCAATCGGGGATGCGGCGGATACCCTGCAACGGGCGTTAAGGAGCTATCCCGAGAAGGTAGCGCTGGCCTTTCGACTATCGTCGCTATATCGCCGAATTGGCCGGGAGTCAGAGGAACGAACCATACTCGAACATGTCATCCAGGTGTCACGGAAACCGATTGACGTGCAACGTGCCGGGCGACGCCTGATAGCCCTGGCGAGAACGTCCGCACATCTGGATTCCTTGGACAGGGTCCTTGGTGCCATTCTGATGGGTGTGGGTGATCCGACTGCCGCCTATAATCTGTGGATTGACGTACAGGTTCGTCGAGCCCGTCTGGTTCGTTCCCTTGGTATCCTGGGGCTTGCCCATGAACCGGCGCGAAAACCACCCCTTGGACGACTTATGGAAGCATTGGGTGGAACCGATGGAGGGGCGAAAGCAAAGGCTCTTGAGATCCTGGCACTGACACCAACCCCTGGCACCGAGCAGGTGATAGCCTCGGTCCTCGATGATCCGGATCCGGCCATCCAATTTGCTGCCATCGCTGTTCTTGCAGAATGCCGGTCGAAGACAGCCTTTGATGTTTTGTACCGAAAGGTACTCGCAGTGCGGCAACGAAGCCGGATGGATGACCGGATTGTTCTGGCCGCGATCTGGGCGCTTGGAGTATTTCCAAAATCTGTAGAGATTCCGTGGGCGCGCTTGTATGAGCGCAGAGCCCGTCTGGATCAGCGGCTCGGTCTACTGCTAGCCGCAGGAATTCGGAAAGACATTGGTGCGATCGAACTGATCCGCGATGAACTATCCAACTCCAGTGACAGCCTTCGTGCGGGCGCGACCTTTGCGTTGGCGCAACTGGGAGCGGAAGCTCCCGAAGCCCTCGTCCGTGCGACCTTCGAATCCATCGCGTCCGAGCATGGCATGGTGCTTCTGGCGGGCCGAGCACTGGCTAGAAAATTCGCCGGTGATGGAGCCCGTGATGCTATGACCCGTGCGTTGCTATCGGGGAAACTGGAGCTTCTCGGCGACCTTCTCCATCTGGCGCGTTTGGATCCGAACGGGGATATGGCGCTCGATGATTTGCAGCCGTTATGGCGTGGAATCTTCCAACCCGCAGCGGCTCGGCTCGATTTTCTGGCTTTCCTCCCCGCCGCTCTCGCCCGCCAGGTGATAACCCAGGATTCAGCTGTGGATGCGATCGATGTCGGACTGATCAATGCATCCATCCAACGGGTGGTGCATTCCATGAGTCAGGATCAGGAGCGCAAGAAAATAACGAGACTTCTGGAACGGTTGGCGCAGGTTCGGGCCGCGCTTGATGAACGGCTATCGTCGTCCGACCGGCGAGAGTTATGCCGAGGCCTGATGACGACGATATCGTCAATGGAGTTGAAGGAGGGGCTTATGCCTGGCTATCTGGCAGTCTCTCTTATTGGTGACTGCCAGGGAGCATTGGAGATCAGGGAACTGGAAAATGTCCGGTACGAATTGCTTGTTCTGGTTTTTTCCCGACTCACGGAGAGTTCACACCCGATTCACCCCACGACGCTAAAAGCCCTTAAGCCCTGGATGGATGAGCCGAGCCTACGAGTGCAATGGTTGGAGTTGGCGACTCGGCACAAGCTGCCAATCGATCCGGCCATTATAGGACGGTGGCTTGACCCGGGAGCGAAGGCCCATACGCTGGCCACTTTGGCGTTTCTGGAGAGTATCACCGACCGCCCTCTGGATTCGTCGCTGCGGGGTCCGCTTGAACGCCTGGCCCGATCCCGGGATTTGCAGATCCGGGCGGCACTGGTTCGGTTGATGTGTCGCCGCACGTTGAAAAAGGCTGGGTCGTCCGTCGATCTGAAGGCCTTGAAAAAAGATACGCGCCGAGCCCTGGAGTTGGAACGCCAAAACTGTTCCGCTCCATAATCTACATCACCCTATTTGGGGTCGGGGAAGGTGCGTAAACGGCCCGTAAGCCAGCCGGAGAACAGCGATATACGCCATGGCGACATGAGGTTTGCGCTGGGGCCGCCACATAAATTATACCAGGCTGCCTTCGGATCGCTCAGATCGGCGATGAACCGAGCTACGGGTCCCGTATGAACCACTGCGCCTTCAGGCAGGATATGGGAGACCGCAGCATTCAATGTGAAAGGCCCCCCTTCAAAGGGGATTGTCCCCATATTCAAGAGCGAGCCGATTCCCGGAATATCTCCCAGGGCGTGTTCGAGGTTTACCTGTTGAAATTTTCGCCACCTCCAGGTGGATGGTGGATTCAGGTACAGGCTTGTTCCCCGACTGACGGCAGCCTGGATGGAGCGGATCAGATGGGAATCCCAGTCACCACGTACGTCGGTAAATTGTGTCCGGCCTTCGATGTCTTCATTGACCAGCCAGCAAAGGACTCGTTCTTGAATTTTAAAATGGAACCGGGCTCGTTGTATCAGGGCCGGAGGCAGATCCTTCAGGAGCTCTTGCAGAAGAGAGTCGAAAAACAGGCTGAACACCACGGGAGCCGCTTCGTCCAGCCCGTAGGATCCATCCCAGTTCTCAAGGAGTAGACATGCTTCCTGTTCATCGATCGATAGCCTGGAGTCGGACTGGGTAAGGGCCTGAGCGACACTATGCGCCACCTTTCCCATCGGGGGACAGATATGATCCAGCTGAACGGAACGCATCAGTTCCACGTCGTGCCTTTGAGCCTCCTGGAGTCGTTGATAGGCTCTGTCGACACGAAAAGAAGGATAATATGCCGATGTACGGACGGTGTCTGGATCGAGGCGACTGTCGTTGGCGGTGGCGACAATGCCGGAATCTGGATCGGTGTCTTTGGGCAGGTTTTCATAGGCGACGACTGCGGGAATTTCCATATCCTCCGGTCTACACGGTACAAAGGGCGTAGTCGGGCCGCGGTCCCAGAATTGTCCCACCACATGATGGCCAATATGCTGATCTGCGGTGGCAAAGGTCCAGTTCCAGGCGAGCGGTCCCTTGGAGATATACTCCAGGGCCTGGACGTGGGTCTCGTAACGAGTCGACTGCAGCACATTATGGTATCCACGCATCATTGCTGCGGTATCTACGGGGACATGGGTTAAAGACAGACGGGATCCATCTGGAGTATCAAAGTCCGGGACGATGGTACCGTGGGGGCCTTCCTGAAAGATGACGTTTTGTGGTGTGCTGAGGCGCCGTTCAATGATTTCAGGGCGATGCGAGAGTGCTACGATTTGATCATCGACCCGATAGCCTGAGGGCGTGGTTTCGAGTCGATATAGTAGAAATGGGTCACGCATCACATTGGTAATGCCGTAGGCAACTCCGGGCGTTCGTCCCACACCCAGGATGGGTGTGCCAAGAAAGCTGAAGCCACTGACTTGATGGTCCCCCACTGAAATGGAGAGGGGATACCAGAACGGGGGCATCGGGGAATAGGGCACATGTGGGTCATTGGCGAATAGAGGCGCATCGTTTGTAGTTTTGGCCCGATCCACAGCCCAGGCATTGCTACCGCCGCCGACTTCAGCGAAACCCTGGAGTACACGTGGTGTGTCCCGTTTATCTGCGCGGGGTTTGAGCCAATCGTTCGGAATCTTCAAGGACGGAACCAGCGATTGAGCCAACCCGCAGCCCAGGTGCTCTACCAGATCCATCCCCAGAAGGCAGAGATCAAGGGCAGAGAGATCGACAGTGAAACCGAAGAAGGAGGGAATGGCCAGGCAGTCTTCCAAGGCAAAGTGCATGGGGGAGCCGAGGACCAGGAACTCAGGGCTCAGACGCCCGGTCAGGACACCGTCACGAATACCCTGGACGAAAGCGTTGATCAGGGACCGCATCTGGTCATCGAGATTTTCCGCGGCGGCACGGCCGATTGCTACGTGATTCACCAGCCTGTTGAAGCGGTCAAGGTCGCTCAATCGGCCACCACCGAGCCGACCGCTGATTTCTGGGAATTGTAGATCTCCTACGTATTCGGCGGTACGACCAGTGGCTAGTCGGCTGATAATCTCGACCTGTGCCGCCCGGTCGACACCTTGTGCGACTCCCCACCCATAGTAGGCACCAACCCACGAGCTGGCGTGAATAGCCATAACGCCGGCATCGTCACGGTGGCACCGCACGGTGGTATCGTCCGGTGCCCGTAGGACGAAATGTTGGGCGAGTGGATTGGTTACAGCAGGGCTCATCGATGGAATACACCGGGTTTTATCGATTCTTACTTGGTTTGCTTCATAGAGGAAACAAGCATCACCTGGCGAGCTTTGCAACTTACGTATGGCGTGGTCTAGAATCTGTGCTAAATTAGGCCTGATCATATCGTTTGAGGGGAATGTGATGAACCCATTCTGGGAACGTCGAGACCATGCATTAAGACGAGTCAAGCTGGCGTATCTATTTGTGATTGTCTGGATGACCGCTTTGGCTGTTCTCGTATATATGACTGTACGATTACCGGTTGGTCTAGCCGTCGACCAAATCGGTGTTCTGCCTGGACTCTGGGAAGTTCTGTTAGTTGGAGTGGTATTCTCGGTTTTCAGCTGGCGGTTTACCTGGAGCTACCAGAGGAGTGCGGGGCGATTGGCGTTGGTGGGTATGGGAGTTGCCACACCGAATCCGAAAACCCCCAATCACAGCCGCTACTTAACGATGGTCGATGAATTGGCGGTGGCAATTGGTGTTCCATGTGTCGAACCGATGGTTTCCGACTGGATGGCGATCAACGTTTGTACAGTCCAAACTGCTACGGGCAGCATTGTACTTGTATGTACCGAAGGAACGCTGCGGCGACGTACCGATCGTCAAGTCCGGACAATGGTAGCACACGCCCTGAGTCGAGCGATTCAACCCGAGTTCCTGGAGGTAGCGAATACCAGTGTCTTTTTTGGAGCGGCCGGACAGGCTGCGGGGATGAAACGGCGATCCACAAATTCTACGAAAATTCCGTCTCTGGGAACTGTGAAATATCTCAGTCCGGTATTGTCCCTATGCTGGAAATTGTGGCGAAAGACATCGAGCGTGGAGATGGATCTGCTTGCGGATCAACTTGCAGCTGAACTCACCGGAGATGCCCTTGCTCTGGCCGAAGCTATCGAATTAACCTTACTACAATGGCGTGGTGACAAGTGGCTTAGTCCAGCTTTCGAGCAATGCGCGTGCATGCCCTTGTCCGTGACCCGGACGGAACGTATGGGTTCCAAAGGAAGCCTCCGTGCGTCGCCGAGTGTACGTGTTGGGAAACTCGTGGATAGGGTTTGGGAGGCTTCGGCCGCTGCGTTTGATGGACGTGCGTCGGTCGATGCGCAGCGTAAGGAAGAAAAGCAAGGCTTTCATGTGATGCGGAACCAGGTCATTGAAGGCCCCTTCCTTCCAGAGGAGATCGCCACACGAGGGTGGCTGAACCAACAGACCCTCGTGCGTGCAACCGGAGACAGCGGTTTTCCTTCGTTCGCGTCCAAGATCCCAGCATTTGCGGCTGTTTTTGAGCAACGGGAGAATGGCTGTCCACGATGTAGTGTCACCCTGTCGGTAGTTGCACATGGGGAAAACAGTTTTCGGCACTGTACTCGTTGCCGTGGCTATGCTGTTGGCGATCCAACCTTGAATGCTCTTACCCTTGAGCGTCATTCTTCTATGTCCCCCGGTTTCCGAAAGGTTGTAAGAAAATCGGTTGAAAGGGAAGTACAAGACCTTAACGAGAACAGGTCGCAGTCACGGATATACACGGACATTCAATGTCCTGGTTGCTCGGCGCGAATGACGAACCTGCCTTTGGACGTGACCAGCGATGTGGTCGTCTGGCGCTGCGAAACATGTGCGCTGAACTGGTTCGATGCCCACGAGTTGCCCTGTCTGGACGTGAGTTTGAAACGTGAAACCGTGACCTGGGTGGCTGATGAATACCTCGTACGTACAGCCCCGGCGCCAGATGAATTCGTGGAAGGAAAGAAGTTTGATTCCAGGTTAATGGCGGGGGCGGCTGCAGTCGAAAGAATGGCAGAAGACTTGTTGGATGAAAAATTACGTTCTGCCATTGGTCATCTGGGCCCGGAGGAGGGGCCCACCGTTTCGGCGGAACCGAAGCCCACCAAGCCTACCAGCCCAAAACCAGTGCCCAGGGTCCGATTGAAGGAAGAATCTCGACCCGTGGCCCGGGAAGCTGAACCAGAAAAGGCGCCAAAGAAACCGCAAGGGTCGCCGATCCCACAACGGGAAGAGCCGCGAGTGGAGTCGAGCACCGTTGATGAGGTTGCCAGCGCATCTCCCCCATCCTCGGCCCGTTCTAAATACCCGAGTGGGGGACCCGGTCCGAAGGGAGACGTCAAGGGCCCGACCCCAGACCCGAGTTCGAAACCCACGGAGGCGCCTAGACAGTCGGCCCGTTCTAAATACCCGAGTGGGGGACCCGGTCCGAAGGGAGACGTCAAGGGCCCGACCCCAGACCCGAGTTCGAAACCCACGGAGGCACCTAGACAGTCGGCTCGTTCCAGATACCCCAATCCGGACGAGCGAGGTGCCAGCCGTCCGAGCCCACCGACTTCCTCGTCTCCACCGAAAGATGCCGACCCGCATTGGTATGATGATGGAAAGACAGAAGAGAAGAAGCCGAAAAAGAAAGCCGGACTGATCACGGCTCCATTTGTTGGGGGCGACGCGCAGGAAAGCCGTCGCCGTCGGTTGATTAAAGAGCGTCAAGCCCGGTTGCGGAGAAAACCGTCGGACGCAGACGACCAGACGGACACCTCGGACGAATCGTAGCTTAAAAGTCGAGTGTAGTCCGTCCGCCAGGGCGGAGTTCTACCTGCTGGGCTCCAACGACCACCTGTCCCGCAGACATGACGATCACCTTGCCACTATCTCCCTCCCGGTCGGTCATTTTGATCCGTAGCACGGTATTGGGGGGCCCCAGGGGCTTTCCCTTGAAATAGACCGTGCTACCCTCTTTGATATCTCCCTGGACCCGAACCTTCAATTTGGCAGGCTTGTATCTACCCAGGAGGGATTCCTTGATCTCGACCGCTTTTCCCGAGGCTGGAACCGTGAGTGTCCGGTTGATTTCGGCGCACTCCAGGCAATGCGGATGTACGATCCGAAGCTTATGCCGACCCGGCTTGAGCTTGAGACCGACGGCGGCGCCATAACCGCGCGGAACTCCATCCACGTAGATCTGGGCAGCAAGAGGTTGGACCCGTATTGTCACGGGCACATCCTGTACGAACGCAGGTGTCACCGTGTCGGTCGTGGTCCGAGTCGTGACTCGCTTGATACTTCGCCGAGGAACTCGCCGCCGGGCGATTCGTCGCGCCGGTTGAATGGGGGTGGCTGGTTCGTCTGCGTTCGAAGCGGAGGGGATGGGATCAGCCGGTGCGTCAGCGGGGTCGGATATAGGACCACGGAGCGGTTCGAGCATACCATCACCAGTGGTGTCTTCTGGAGCACCTATTTTCGCCGTTCGAACCGCCTTCGCTATGTCGGGGTCGTCCGAATCTACAGTCGAAGTTCTGGGTTCGACTTTGGTAGGATCGGCGGTGTTTGTCACCGGATCACCTTTGTCTGTAGGAGACGACGAAGAAAAATGTCGGAAACCGACGAAGACCACGAGGGAAAGCAGCACCGCTGAGGCGGTCAGCCGAACCCAGCGGAGTATCGAGTTATGGCGAGACAAATGCTGTAGGCCTTCTCGGGCGCTCTCGTGTTTCGGATCAAGGGCAAGTAGTCGATTGATGATATCGAGTTGTTTGATTCGATCGCGGTGAAGCTGCGCTTCGGATAGTTCGTTCTCCAGATGCAGCCGTAGATTTTCGCGGAGTTCCTCTGTCATGGCCTCCGGCGCCTGGTACATATTTCGAACCAACAGTCGCGATTTTGGTACCAGGTCCGGCGGTATGATCCGATCTATCTGATCGGCGACAATAGCCGGCGTTGGGTACCGATCTGCCGGATTTCGAGCCATGCAGGTCTGAATGATGGCCGATAATTCCTGACCCACGAGTGGTTCGGACCGTCGTACGTCGGGGAAATCACCTTCCAGAATACGCTTCATGACCTCATGAGGCGTCCGGCCTTGAAAGGGCAACTCTCCATTGGTCACGGTGTAATAGAGGACGGTTCCCAATGCGAAGATGTCGGACGCGGGGCCAATGTCAGCCCCTTCGATAACTTCGGGGGCCATATGTGCTGGTGAACCAACCAGTGCTCCGGTCAGGGTAAGCTTTGTTACCCCCATCACATGGGCAATTCCGAAGTCCATAAGAAGTATGCGGCCATCGCGGGCCAACATCACATTCTCAGGCTTGAGATCACGATGTACGATTCCGGCCTCATGGGCGGCTTGTAGACCACGTGACATATCCGACACAATCCGGGCTGCGGCTTCGGGAACAATGGGCCCATACCGATCCAGAAATCGCTTCAGAGTAAGACCATCCACGTATTCCATGACGATGAAGGGGTCTTCGTTTTCTGGTGCCGCGTAATCGAAGACCTGGAGAATCCCCGGATGTCGAAGACCAGCGACAGCCTCGGCCTCGCGTTGGAATCGTAGACGAGCGTTTCGATCTTCAGCCAGGGCTGGCAGCATGACCTTGATGGCAACGGCGCGTTTCAAGACCCGGTCTTCACCCAGATAAACGACAGACATACCGCCATGTCCAAGCCGCCGGAGGACTTCATAACGCCCGAGTAGCACACGGCCATCGGCTCTGGATGGGGCATCTATCATACTATCAGACTAACAGAGATGGTCTGGGGATTGCGAACTTCAAACGTAGGGTAAACGATAAGTCAGGTGGTATGGCTTTCTTAGTCGGGAGGTGGAGATTCAAGGTAGACGGTATGCCAGGTTGCCTTAGTGTCCCGATGGCGAAAATCGATGCGCCCAAAATAGAAGCCGTCGGGACCAGGAGCAGGTACTGATGATGAAGTAACAAACGTCAGCCTACGTTCGATTCCCGGATAGATTGGGACCTGTAGGCTCTTATCTTTCCGGGTCAGTTGTCTGGGAGTCGCGAATGGCAGCTTGAGTCGTAGCCCGCATTGGAGTGAGGCCTTGTTTCCGCGCGTTCGTCCCAGAACGAGCTTGAGCGTGTATTTCCCCTTGGTTCGCGGCTTGAATCGGAACCGGGCAATGCGTTGTCCGAGCGCGTCGGTGACAATCGCCTTGGTTGAGCCGGGCTCATAGACGAGCACCGCGACATCTGTAATGGCGGCCCAGCTTTTCGCAGGCATATTCAATTCAAATTCCACCGGATGAGCGGTCTGGTCTACGGTAAAAGAATGGTTTATGACGTCGGTCTTGGATTCCAGAGTTTTGCGAATCAGGGTGCCCTGCAATTTCCCATCCGCTGTCAGTCTACGGGCATCCGTATCATGCGATTGTAGGGAAAAAGAAAAGGCCAGTTTGTCTTTTTTTCGTTCCACGTTGCCCACGCGGGTGGGTGTACATCGGCTGGTCTGACTCGTAAGGCTGACCGGAACAGGGCCTTCGCCTCGATGGTGACCATAAAGCAGAACCTCCCAGATCCCGGCGGTCAGGCCATTCTCCCGGTCCAGATGAATCGTATGTTTCGTATGTCCTGGGACCTGGATGTAGTGGGTGTATGGTTCGATGCGTCTTCCCTCCGGGTCATGTAGCAGTACGTATGCGATTCCCGGGACCGCATTACGGCCCTTCTTGGAGGCTGCGATCTCAAGAGTCCAACCGGACACATTATGATCGATATATACGAATCGGCGGATAACCTGACCTACCGAAACGGACCCATTGAATAAAGATCCGTTTCCGTCGGACTCCGATCGTACATACCGGAACGGAACAACCTGTCGGAGTCCGTCATCGGTCTGTAGAACGGTGGCTTTCTCTACCAACCCTTGTTTCTTTCTGGGTGTGCGCGGCACACGAAAACCGAATGACACAGGCTCGGTACCTTTTATGGCCGCCCGACTTCGTTGGGTTGTCACCCAGCCGGGTTGGCCCGACCACCTGACGCGGCTGAAGTATCGAGCACGATCTTCTGGTTTCCACCAATCGGGTAGGACGGCCGATACCTTGAGCTGAAACAGGTCGCTAGGCTCAGGCGGGGCGTTGAGGCGCCAGAAGAATGCGGATGTTGGGTTTTCTGGGTGGCGTCGATCTTCCACGGCGACCGTAAGAGCCAATGGCCGGGGGCGTTTTGACCGCCCCAGTATGTCGAGTTTTTTCAGCGCCTGACGAAGGTTCGGGATACCTGCGCCCTGGTCCAGGTAGAGTTGGCCTTTGACGGGGCGTGCGGACGCCACAAGAGCCGCCTTAACATCCCCATGATGGACTTTGTAGCCCGAATGGTGGGCGTGGTCCCACAACAGAGTGGTCAAACCCGTAGCGAGTGGCGCGGCCATACTGGTGCCGGCCTTTATGGGGTGCGGATCGTAGTCAGGTACCGTGGCAAAGGCGATGCCGGGTGTGAGGATATCCGGCTTCGCTAATTCCCCCCCTCGGGACGAGAAATAGAAGGTCTGGTTGCCGATTCGACGTTTCTTCCGGAGTAGAGGGCCAGTTTGTTTCTGGGTATAGCCGGCGGCCGCTGTGATAACGAGCAGGGCCCCAGCCGGTGTACCGATCGTCGATAGACCCGGGCCGGAGTTTCCACCGCTTATCACTACTGAAAGCCGTGGAGTTCGTCGAAGAAGGTCATCGACGAAGGTCTCGATTTCATGGCGCCCCTCCGTTTCGGAGCCGATCCCGTAGGAAATATTTGCAACCACCGCAACATCATGGACTTGGGACCATTGGGCGGCGTATTCCAGCGCTCGTTTTTTGGCGTTTGTGGTGCTCGCTCCCCCCGATAGACTGGTATCTCCGATCTTCAACGAGATGATATGGGCCCCGGGCGCGATGCCATCAAAACCGTCCCGCTCCATCATTCGGTGGCCAGCGGCGATGGCCGCCACATGGGTGCCGTGGGAGCCAGAGGCCATATGTAATTCGAGGGTCGGCCCAGCCGGACGTATATAGGCGAGAACCGGAACCTGCACTTTGGAGCGTCCGGGCTGTTCTTTCCCCAGGAGAATAATATCTCCTGTGGCGTTGAATGGTCGGCTGCCCGATCCTTCTATTTGCCCATCCTGGTTCGCATCGACGAGGATTCGCCAGCCCTCCTGGCCCGGGATATCCCGGTCCCGAAACACCACAAATAGGAAGTGATCATTGGTAGAACCATTGCCGTTCACGTCGGCTCCCTCGGCTCCTTTCAGCGTTTCTTCTGAATAGCTGCCGAGCCAGACCCGACCGTCGATGGCCTTCGATAATTGGTTGCCGTTGACGCGTACAGTATGTTTTTCGTGCCGAACAAGGGCCGAACTGTCCGTAGTTTCAACCTGCGCCCGGGCGAGTGAAACCAGATCCTGGTCGGAAAAGTCTCGCGCGGCGATCACCTTGGGGCGGTTGGAGGGCGTTGTTTGGAGCCCCGGCACGGTCGGATCGACCCCTGTGTCCAGGATAGCGACTACGACGTTGCGGCCATCGAGAGCCGGCTTTGCGCGCCGAACAGCGTTGGCCCCTACCACGTCGCGACTCAGCAGGTCGCTATAGTCGGTCGGGAGTTTTGCCGTGCTAATGGACGGCTGCCAGAAGAAGATCAGGCAAAATGTCACGGTCCAGACACGCACCATTGGAAACCTCTCGATTCGAAGGCGGAGTAGGCTTTGTGCGCGATTGGCTGTTCGACGTCAAGTCGGCGTCGTGCCCAATGGAGCCGGCTTACGGCTCAGGCCATCTCTGGGTCGGGAACCGAGTCGTCCGATTTGGCTTTATGGCCGAGATCGGGGTCGGGAGTGGTATTGGCCATGTCTTCTTCCCGTTTGCGTTTTCGCTGCTCTTCGAGCACTCGAAGATCTTTGCCTTCCATCAACCAGTCCAGATGTTCGTTGTCGATGGTTTCCAACTCCAGCAGGGATTCGGCCACCGTATCCAATAAGGCCCGGTTGGTTTCGAGGAGTGTGCGCGCCCGTTTGTATTGGCTGCTCAGGGTCTGCATGATCTCATGGTCGATCTGCCGCGCTGTGTCCTCACTGTAGGTCTTCTGGCTGTGACCTAGTTCCATGCCCAGAAAAACCGGATCTTCGTTTCTCCCAAGGGCGATTGGTCCCAGGTCGGTCATACCCCAGTCCGTGACCATCTTCCGAGCCAACTCGGTTGCCTGGCGGAAGTCGTTTCCAGCACCGGTCGTGAGTTCATCGAATTTAAGCTCTTCGGCGATACGGCCACCCATTGCAACCGCGATTCGATTGAGCAGGTAGTCTTTGGAATAGGAGTGGCGATCCTCTTCAGGGATCTGTTGTGTCAATCCCAGGGCCGCACCACGCGGGATGATGGTGACCTTATGGACAGGATCGCTGGGGCCGTCAATGAGCTTGGCCACAATTGCGTGTCCTGCTTCGTGCCAGGCCGTCGTTTTCCTTTCTTTCTCTGACAAGACCATGCTCTTTCGGGCGGTGCCCATCAGAACCTTGTCTTTGGCGTCTTCGAAATCGATCATATTCAGGCAGTTCTTGTCATTGCGTGCTGCCGATAGCGCGGCTTCGTTGACCAGGTTTTCCAGGTCGGCTCCAGAGAATCCAGGAGTGGAGCGGGCGACTACAGCCAGCTTTACGTCCGAACCAAGGGGAGTCCGTCGAGTGTGTACATTCAAGATCTGCTCGCGGCCCCGGATATCCGGTCGCGGCACAGTGATTCGCCGGTCAAAACGCCCAGGCCGCAACAACGCAGGGTCGAGCACATCCGGTCGGTTGGTCGCGGCCATGATGATGACACCCGCTTGACTCTCAAAGCCGTCCATCTCCACGAGTAGCTGGTTGAGTGTTTGTTCGCGTTCGTCGTGTCCACCGCCGAGGCCTGCTCCACGATGACGTCCAACGGCGTCGATTTCATCGACGAAGATGATGCAGGGAGCGTGCTTTTTTGCCTGGTCGAAGAGATCACGAACACGGGACGCGCCGACGCCCACAAACATCTCCACAAACTCAGAACCACTGATGGTAAAGAAGGGAACTCCCGCTTCGCCCGCCACCGCCTTGCCAAGCAG
>CAUZEG010000036.1:0-24619 GCA_963578775.1 Myxococcales bacterium | reverse complement strand
AATCGCCGCTCTTCGCGATAGCCACCAGATCCGCGTCCAGGGCATAGCCATTATTGGCTACAAAGGCGTCCACCTCGACTTCGGTAAGCTGCGTATCTATATCCACATTGGTCTGACACACCCATGCCGTCCCATCCCATTTCGCCACCTGATCGACCGTACAGGTCAACGCGGCGAGCGTATCGGTATCGTCATCTCCGTCGGCGATATCGGCCGGCACATTCTGCAGATCCGCCCAATCGCCGCTCTTGGCGATGGCCACCAGATCTCCATCCAGGGCGTAGCCATTATTGTTGGCAAAGGCGTCCACCTCCACCTCGGTAAGCTGCGTGTCCACATTGGTGTGGCAGACCCATGCGCCCCCGTTCCATCTGGCCACCTGATCCACAGTACAGGACAGACTGGCCAGGGTATCGGTGTCGGAATCCAGGTCGTCAGCGCAAATCCAATCCACCCCAGTCCAGCTGGCGATCTGACCTGCGGAACAATTCAAAGTACTTAAGGATCCGTCGGCTGCCTTACAGACCCAGAAAAGACCCACCCATTCGGGGATCGCTCCCGTCGGACACATCATTGTCATCACTGTGTCGGCATCCCCGTCCATAAGATCCGCTGGTATATTCTGTAGATCCGCCCAATCCGCGCTCTTTGCGATGGCCGCCAGATCAACATCCAGGGTGTAACCATTATTGGCTACGAAGTTGTCCACCTCGACCTCGGTCAAGGTCTCATCATCCGCACAAACCCAGTCCAGGCCATCCCAGATCACGGACTGATCATTGGCACATTTGAGCGGGTTGTAGGAATCGCTGATCGTACGGCAGGCCCACTCTCCCAACGTGGCTCGAAATTCAAGGATTTCATCGTCCTCGCATAAGAGGGCGAGGAGGGTGTCCGTGTCGACATCGTCCTGACACGACCAGCTGACGCTGTCCCATTTGGCCACTTGATCATTGCCACATACCAGGTTGGACACCACGTCGGAGTCCACCTGACATTCCCAGGCGATCCCATTCCATTTGGTAAGTTCGTTAATCTGACACGTCAATGCACCCAGGGAATCCACGTCAGCGGTACAGGCCCAGATCGTTCCATCCCACTTGGGAATATCATCCGGACCGCATGACAAACTGGTCAGCGAATCCGTGTCCGCCTGGCAGCTCCAGCTGACGCCATCCCATTTGGCAATATCACCGTTCAAGCAATCAACGGCTCGTACGGTCTCATCCAGAGCAATGCAGACCCAGTTTGGTCCAATGGTATCCAGGGTCTCCCCGAGCTGGCAAAGCATATCCATCAGGGTGTTTTTATCTGTGTCGAGGCCACATTTCCACCCCCCCAACATCCATTTGGGAACTTGATTGTCCGCGCAAAGCAGCCCCCCCAGAGCATCCTCATCGGCCACACATTGCCAGCCGGTACCCATCCATTTCCCGACCTGTCCCACACCACATATGAGTGAACCCATCGTATCCGCATCGGATTTACAGGCCCAGTTCACACCATTCCATTTGGGGATTTCATTCGGAGCACAGGCCAATGAACCAACGGTGTCGATATCTTCACTACAGTCCCAGATGGCCCCCGCCCATTTGGGTACCTGCCCAAACGCACAGGCCAGATTTCCAACCGTGTCGTCATCCTCTCGACATTGCCAGCCGGACACCGTCCATTCCGGCACCTGTTCATCTACACAAATCAGTTGCCCCAGAGTGTCCAGATCGACCTCACAGGTCCAGGCCGTACCATTGAACTTGGGAGAATCCCCAAGGACACAGGATAGAGTAGGCAGGGTATCTGTATCGGTATCGATATCATCTTCGCAGCGCCAGGTGGCCCCATCGAACTTGGCGACCTGCCCAATGGTGCAGACCATAAATGCCAGGGTATCCGCATCGTCCTTGCACTCCCAGGCCGTCCCCGTCCAATATATGATCCGATTGGGAGGACATGTCATGCTACCGAGGCTGTCTACATCCTCGGTGCAAGCCCAGAAAACGCCATTCCATTTGGCAATCTGGTTCGACGAACATATCAGAGAGGCAACGGTATCCCGATCGTCCTGGCATTCCCAGGCCGCACCATTAAAACGGGGAATCTTATCCGCCTCGCAGCCCATCGCATCGAGGACATCCTCATCGTAGGCACAGGTCCACATCATGCCATTCCATTTGGCGATCTGCCCAACACCACAGAGCAGGCTCGCCACCGTATCCGCGTCGTCCTGACAGACCCAGACGATACCGTTGTATTTCGCGATCTGCCCGGCCGCGCACACCAACAGACTGAAGCTGTCATGATCGCCATCCGCAAGGTCGGGAGGAACCCCGGTCAGATCGTTAAAGTCACCACTGAAAACCGACCCGGTTTCATAGCCGTGGGACGTGAGATAGCCATCGATATTGGTGTCGTTGATATACTCACCATCGCTCAAAAATACCGTTAGTTCGTCGTCAGTCACACATACATTTCCGACGTCGTCATAGGTCACGAAATCCTCGGGAGCCTGCCCTCCGAACAAAGCGGCATCATCCGCAAGGTCCGCTCGCAAGGCAGAACTTGCCTGTAATGCAAATGCAGCCGATGCAAAGCTATGACGGGGTTCCATTTCGCCCGGTTCCCAACTACCCCAGGGCCCACGCATAACAACTTCCACTCCGAGATGGGTGGTTTCGTTCAGTTGCGAGCCATCAATCGGCTTGGTGCTACCCAGAACCACATTGAAACTCCCGTAGTGCAGGCTGATGGAATAATGGGTCTCATCCCAGAACGACGTACCCCCCTGCGCCTGACTGTAAAGCCGGAAGATCACATCATATTGATACTCTGGACAATCGGTTGGGCTTGGGCAATGCGCGGGCTCCCCCTCCGCGTTGGTCAAATAGCCCTGATAATGCAGGGTTTGCGGGACGGCGGCCGACACTGGACCAGGCACCACCACAATAATTATCAGCCAAAAAACCCACCAGAACCCATACCGATTCATCGCTTCTCTCCTGGGAGACAATACGCTCCATACGCGCCAATCTGCGCTCGTCTCACCGAATTTTTCACAACCAATTGCCGGTCGACCACGGACATACGTGTACACCAGGGACAAGCTTCAGTCGGGGAGACAACCGGAGCAAGTCCAAATGGATTCTGCACAGACAACCTCAGAACCTCGGACGACATGGCCCATAGTGTACGTCATTGAGGTCCTCATATTCAAAGAATTGGTACCGAATTTTTCCGCGCGCGCATAAATAGGTGCATTCGGGCGTCTGGCTTTCTGTTAATTCGATATCGATTGACGGGAAAAACATGGGATCTTCCCAGGGATTATCACAACCTCTGCGATCCGCCTTTGCCGGAATCTACATTGGAAACAAGTGGAAGGCGCTGTTGGCAAAGCGTTCGGAATTCCACGGCTTTGGACGTCTTTGCTGGACTTTGGGCAACCAGTGAAGTATCCCGCCCCCTTGCTCGGAACAGGCCCCTGGGGCTGCAGGACAGTTATGACTCGCTGGCTGACAGCACTGTTTATTGTCGTATGTCTCATCGCAAACTGCGCGGCCCCCAAATCCGGCTCGGATTTGGTCGGCGGAGTCGATAGCGCGGATAGCCAGGCAAACGTCCCGGTAGCACTCGCCCCCTGCGATGACTACGTAGGAGGTCCCATACCCATGTCTACGGATATCGCGGTAGAGGCCTTTCCCAACTACGACGAAGAACTGGCCGCTCTGGATCTGAGTACCCTCCCAGCGGAAATCGATCTGTCTACGGAGGATTCCCTGCGTCGTGGCATCGTGGCGTATATGCTGGAACAAGAGTTTCCAGAACTGCCGTCCGTTCTGGATCGAGACACCCTGCTCGCCGCAGGTCCAATGGGAAAGGCAGTACTGGCCGCCTATATGATCGCTCAGAATAAGGGCGACGAGGGTATCGATCTTGTCTTTCTCCGCCGTGGACTCCATCGGTATTACCAATGCGTCCGAGCGTTTCCACTCACGTTGGAAGGCTTCAAGAAAGCCATCTACGACTATACGGACGATTCCGGTTATTTCTTTGAATCCGGGATCAAAGATAGCACCCGATACATTCGTGAAAACCACGAACTTCTGGTCTATATCGCCGAGACCGTAGACGCAGAGGACGAAGCCGACCCCCTGGTTCGAGAAACCGAGATCCTCCTGGGTGGACGTCGATCCGATAGCGCCCTTGATTTTCTGGTCTATGACCATGACGGCAAGCTCATGGACCGAAGTCCCTTCATGGCCTTCTCCGGTGACACTGTCGTAGGGTCGGCACCCTACACCTGTATGAGCTGTCATATTATACCCGGTGCGTTCAGCTTTGGACGCATCTTCCCGGATATGTGAGCCTAATCCGCGCGCCTATCCTATCAGCGCCACATCCAGATACGGAGCCAAACCGTGTATGCAAGAACCTATATCCCCGTACTCTTTCTGATCTGTTTTGGGATCCCATCCATCGTCGCTTGTTCCGGAAACGGCGAAACCGACGCGGATGTCCTGAGCGACACGTCCACTACTGAGGATACGACCGGGACGGTCGATACCGGATCCGATTCGACCGCCAATGATCCAGGCACGACTACAGACAACACCGATCCGACGGATTCATCCTTCTGCCCACCTGGGGAATGTGGTGGATGGTATGTGGGGATCCCTCTGCCCGAGGCCCGCACCCTTCATACGACCAACCTGCTCCCCGATGGGACACTTCTGGTCATCGGTGGGTCGGATCCGAGTGAAACCCCGGTCACGAATGCCAAAATCTACGACCCAGATGAGATGACCTGGAAAAATACCGGCTCGATGAGTACCTGGCGTGAATCCCATAGGAGTGTTCTTCTCAATGACGGTCGGGTGCTGGCCATGGGCGGTAACCCCACCAGCCCATCCAAAAGCGCGGAAATCTGGGATCCGGTAACCAACTTTTTCGGTGGCGCAGCCAATATGTCTGCCGGACGGAGTGGTCATACGGCAACACTCCTACCCAATGGTGAAGTTCTTGTTGCCGGAGGCATCGGGGGAAACCAACTCAATACCACCGAGCGTTTCGACCCACAGGACCATACATGGACCGAAGCCGATCCCATGAACGTTCCCCGTGCCCACCATACTGCAACACTCCTGAACGATGGACGCATCCTGGTCAGCGGCGGCACCACGGCCACAGGCCAACAGACCTCAAGCGCGGAAATCTACGATCCGGAGTCGGATACATGGAGTGCCATTACCGGTATGACAAAGGCGCGATTCCGCCACACGGCCACCCTCTTATCGGATGGCCGGGTGCTAATCGCCGGTTCGTTCCAGGAATCAAGCGCCGAGATCTACGACCCGGAAGCGAACACATGGACAACAATTAATGATCTCCTCAAGCCACGCTATAACCATACGGCGTCACTCCTACCCAATGGTCAGGTCCTGATCGTCGGAGGCTATAATATGGCGGACCACAAGATCGGCACCACAGAACTGTTCGATCCCACGAGCCTCAGCTTCATAGAAGCCGCTCCGCTGAATACCCCACGAGAAGAACACACAGCAACCTGGATCCCAGCTGCTGGCCAGCTCTATATCGTTGGTGGTCGCGGACCCGAGGGGAATACGGCCAGTGTAGAAATCTACATTCCGCCAGAATAACGACATCAGCCCAATTAGCGGGGTCCCCAAAGACCCCAGGGTTCCATGTGACCTCAAAATGCCGTGGTTCTGGCCTTGGTTTTTGTTTGGTTTTCGGCCTGAAGAGAGCGCTTTTAATACATTTCGAGCGGCTTTTCGGTCAGCAACATAGCGCATTGTTTTTATTGGGAAAACACCGGTTTGGCGCGGTGCGTTTTTATAGACGTTTGGGTTAAAACCGTCTGGTTTCCCCGATCTAAACCAGACCTGGCACGACCTATGCATCTTGGTCAGGACAGAATCTGTTTGTTTTGTTTTTTTTATGAGGCTCGATATGCGACGTATTTTTATTGTTATAGCAATATGCTTTGTCCTGGCCCCCGGATTTGCACACGCCAAGGCGTTGGATTGGTTCGGTATGGGCATTGGCACCGGCGGTGGGTATCAGCAGGCTTCAGGTCTGGGAACAGATGCCTCCAGCGGGGTAATCTCTGAACTTAATGTTCGCGTTGATCTACTACAGGTACTGGGTGTGGATTTCGCGTACAATATGGGCGATCTACAGAATCCAGGATCCCATGATGGTCTGGTCTACGACGCTCGTTTTCGTCTTTCGGCCCTTTTACACCTGATCCCGACGAGTGTCGGGTCCCTATACCTCAAGGCCGGTATTGGCGGTCATCAAGTCGATGAGCTGGTACAAGTCCAATCCCTCGGCAACTCCTATCATGCGGGTGGGGGAGTGGAGATGTACATCATTGATCGCGTAGCTCTTTCTTTTGAGTATCTGGTGTTATTGCCCGGTGCGGCGAGTGTTGAACGCGTATTGAACGCATCCAATCAATCGAGTAACGATCCCTTTTCTCAGACCTTTGGGGCCCTCTCGGCGGCCGAAGGCCTTGAGTCGGGACTCCCCCAGTTGAGCGACTTCGTCAGCGCGCATAACTTCCAGGCGACAACCAGCCTGAAGTACTATTTCTGATTCTCCTCCAGTTTCTGATCCACCAGGCACGTATGACGAGTCACACGGCCGGGCCCCACTGCTGGTGGGGCCCGGCCGTTCTTTCTTTTGGGGGCCAACCAGCAGCTAAATTACTTTTGGGTTTGAAAAACATTGGGATATGGCATAGATACGCCTCTCCTTCGGGGCGTAGCGCAGCCTGGTAGCGCACCTGCTTTGGGAGCAGGGGGTCGGAGGTTCAAATCCTCTCGCCCCGACCGCTAATCCCCAACATCTATTCGACTGGTGTTGGGCATCGACCGGGAAGTCGATCACAGATAACCGGGATCGGTATAACTGGTCCAGACCTCTCGAAAGACGTCGCTGATCTCACCGACCGTCGCGCCCGCCCGGGCCGCATCCAGAACTGCCTCCATCAGATTATTGGTTCCGGTGCAGGCCGTACGTACTTTTTCGATTGCCTCTGCATGGGCTGCCGCGTCGCGACGTTTCTTGAAGGCAAGAAGACGCGCAAGCTGACGACTCTCTACTTCGGTATCGATCGCAAGGGTTGGGATTGACGACTCATCATCCTCTCGATAGCGGTTCACACCGACCATTACCTGGTCTCCATCTTCCAGCTGGCGTTGGAATTCGTAGGCGCTTCGACCGATTTCACGTTGGGGCCAGCCCTGCTCTACCGCCGTTACCATTCCACCGATCTTATCGATTTTCTCGATTATGGCGAGGGCCTCCGCCTCCATCCGATCGGTGAGATCCTCGACGAAATAGGAACCAGCCAGCGGATCGACCGTATTCGTTACGCCAGTCTCATCGGCAATGAGTTGTTGGGTTCGTAACGCAAGTCGAGCGGCCGCTTCGGTCGGCAGAGCATAGGTCTCGTCCATGCTATTTGTGTGCAGAGACTGTGTCCCGCCCAGTACCGCAGCCATAGCCTGCAATGCTACCCGTACAACATTGTTCATGGGCTGTTGTGCGGTCAACGAGACCCCGGCCGTCTGGGCATGGGTTCGCAACATCAATGACTTCGGGTTCTTGGCGTTATAGCGCTTTTTCATTAGCCGCGCCCACAATCTCCGAGCCGCCCGGAACTTGGCGATCTCTTCGAAAAAGTCGTTATGTACGTCAAAGAAGAAGGAAAGACGCGGAGCAAAACTGTCCACATCCAGACCGGCCTCAATACCCGCATCTACATAGGCAAGCCCATCCGCCAGGGTGAACGCCAACTCCTGGATCGCCGTGGCTCCCGCCTCGCGAATATGGTAGCCGCTGATAGAAATCGTATGCCAACGTGGCATATGTTCCGTGCAGTATACGAGCATATCACGAATGATACGCATGCTGGGTTGGGGCGGAACAATCCACTCCTTTTGTGCGATGAACTCCTTCAAGATATCGGCCTGAAGGGTACCACCCAATTGGTCGGCCGTAATGCCACGCTTTTCGGCCGCCGCCACGTAAAAGGCCAATAAGATGATCGCGGGCCCATTAATGGTCATCGAGGTTGTAACCTCTGCCAGGTCAATCCCGTCGAATAGTCTTTCCATATCCTCGAGGGTTGCCACCGAAACCCCCTCGCGTCCCACCTCTCCGAGACTTAATGGATGGTCTGGGTCACGCCCCATCAGAGTAGGCATATCGAAGGCCGTGGATAAACCGGTCTGACCGGCCTCAAGGAGCACCTTGAAACGCCGGTTGGTATCTTCTGGCGTCCCGTAGCCTGCAAACATGCGCATGGTCCAGAGTCGACCACGATACATGGTAGGATACGGGCCCCGTGTAAATGGATACTCACCAGGCAACCCGATCTGCTGCATATAGGCTTCATCGAGATCCTCGGGAACACCCAGCAAGGGAGTGCTCAGGCCGGACATAGTCGAAAAGGACGACTTCCGCTGCGTCCATTTTTCCGCAATTCGCTTTTCCCATTCGGGAAAGGAAATGGTCGAATCCTTGCCGTTGTCCGTCATGGGCCTACCCCGTTATTTTCGAAGGCTGACTTACCATGTATCACGTTGGAAACACAACGAAAAACAAGCTCAATTTCACCAGCTCTGGCATGAATAAAGCCCTGGGAACAGGTCCGGCACGTTGACACTCGGGTTCGTCGCACGTAAAAGGGCGCTAGCGCCCTTTATCGCACTTCACGGCCCGCCGTATACAGTGACAGCATGAACCCGATCTACGATCCATATCTTCCGCTGGGCATCTTATTGCTCCTGGCTCTCGGCCTGGGAGTCGCGATCCTTTTCCTGAACGGCATCCTTGGACCCAAACGAACATCCAAAGAGAAGTCCACTCCTTTCGAATGTGGGAATGAGCCGGCATCCAATCCCCGTCAACGGTTCGATGTGAAATTCTACCTCACGGCTTTGTTCTTTATCGTATTTGATGTCGAGGTTGTCTTCTTATTCCCCTGGGCTGTCCTGTATCGAGAGCAGTTAAGTGCAGGTAATGGTTGGTTTTTCTTTGCGGAAATGGTTTTCTTCCTAGGGGTCCTGACGGTGGGTCTTGCCTACGTCTGGAAACGTGGCGCATTGGATTGGGAGTAGAGAGATGAGCGTTGCTTTGGTCGCAGCCATTCAGTCTCGCTTTGGAGACGCCATACTCGATAGCCATGATCTGGCCGGAGACGATACCGTTACGCTACGAAAAGACGCCCTTGTGGATGTCTGCCGCTATCTTCGAGAAGATCCATCGTGCCAGATGGAGATGTTGGTGGACGTAACCGCGATCGATTGGCAGGAGAAGCGCTCCGAACGCTATGAGGTCGTCTACCACCTGCATAGCCTTTCTTTGAAACACCGCCTGCGAATTAAAGTAGCCGTATCCGAAGAGGATCTGACCGTCCCCACTCTTACAGGAATCTGGCGCGGCGCAAACTGGCCGGAGCGAGAAACCTGGGACATGTATGGGATCCGTTTTGACGGACACCCTGATCTTCGACGGCTCCTTCTGTATCCGGAGTTCGAAGGCCATCCGCTCCGTAAAGACTATCCAGTGCGTGGATACCAACCCCTGGTTGATATGCCGTCCCTTCCTGTCGATCGCGAAGATTCCGAGGAGTAGATCTGGTATGACCGTATACGGAAAAGAAGGACATACCGCGGCAGACCATCTGCACACTCGCGAGATGATTCTGAATATGGGCCCGGCGCATCCGGCTATGCATGGAACGGTCAAGATGATTCTCACCCTTGACGGTGAAACCATCAAGGATGCCGACATTCATGTGGGCTACCTTCATCGGGGCTTTGAGAAGATGTGTGAGGAACAGACCTGGAATCAGGTCATGCCCTATACGGACCGGCTCAACTACTCGTCGCCTCTAATCAACAATATGGGCTACGCGATGGCCGTTGAAAAGATCGCCGGGATCGAGATCACGCCACGCTGCCGGTGGATTCGAACCCTGGTGTCGGAACTTAGCCGCATTACTGATCACATCACCTGCATCGGTGCCCAGGCGCTGGAATTGGCCGCCTATTCGCCCTTCTTATACGGGATCGAAGCACGCGAACTCCTGTATCAGCTCATCGAAGAACTAACGGGTGCTCGGCTCACGGTCAGCTATGCCCGGATTGGCGGACTTCGGCATGATCTGACCGATACTTTTGAGGCCCATTACCGGGAGCGGTTGCCCAGGATTCATCAACTGTTGGAGGATGTGCATCGACTGCTGACAAAGAACCGTATCTATTATGATCGAATGGCAGGAACGGGAGTGATCTCAGCCGAGGACGCCATTGATTATGGGTTTTCTGGTCCCGTGCTCCGCAGTACGGGTGTCACCTATGATGTGCGAAAAAACTACCCATATCTGGCGTACGGAGATGTTGATTTCGAGGTACCGGTAGGCAGCGAGGGGGACAATTACGACCGGTATCTGGTTCGCGTAGAAGAGATTAAACAATCCCTACGCATCATCGATCAATGCTTCAAGAATATGCCGGATGGCCCTGTGAACATCGAGGACTGGAACGTGGTCCTACCTCCAAAAGAGGAGGTCTACAACACCATCGAGGGGATGATTGCCCATTTCAAGATCATCATGCACGGAAGTGATATTCCCGAAGGAGAGGCCTACAGCTATGTGGAAGGAGCCAACGGTGAGTTGGGCTTCTATGTGGTGAGCAGCGGTGGTCGCGGCCCCTATAAGATGCATGTCCGTGGGCCGAGCCTTCATCTGATGCAGGGAATCCACAAGATGATTCTTGGTGGTATGATCGCCGACCTTGTACCTACTTTCGACTCGATCAATATGATCGGGGGCGAAATCGATCGCTGAGTGATACCCATGCCGACCCTGAAAATAAATGACCAGGAAGTTACCGTCGATCAGGGTACCTCTGTACTCGATGCAGCGGCCGAGACGGGAGTAGAGATCCCAACGTTCTGTTACCATCCGGGACTATCCGCACCGGCCAACTGCAGAATGTGTCTCGTCGAAATTGATGGCGGGCGTGGTGCACAGCTGATGCCCGCCTGTTATACACAGGCCGGTGAGGGCATGGTCGTCAAGACCGACAGTCCGACCACGCAAGAGGCCCAGAAATCAGTCCTTGAATTCATTCTCCTCAACCACCCGGTGGATTGTCCCATCTGTGACCAGGCGGGCGAATGTGTCCTACAGGATCACTACTTCGACTATTCCGCTCGGCCCTCTCGCCTACGGCACGTAAAGGTTCATAAGCCGAAGGTGAAGATTCTTGGACCCAACATCGTTTTGGATGCCGAACGTTGTATCCTCTGCACCCGCTGCGTCCGATTCTGCGATGAGATCACAGAGACCCACGAACTTCGAGTGACCCAACGGGGCGAAAATAGTGAGATCACAACCTTCCCGGGCCTTGATCTAACCAACAAATATAGTCTTTGCACGGCAGATATTTGTCCCGTAGGTGCGCTGACCAGCCGCGGATTCCGGTTCAAGGCACGTGTCTGGAATAACAAACGGACCAAGAGCGTATGTGACCAATGTTCACGCAACTGCTCTACCTTCGTGGATACCTTACGTAACGACGTAAAGCGTGTTAGCCCGCGCACCAACGCCGAGGTCAACAAATGGTGGGCCTGCGATGAAGGACGCATGGCCTTCAAGAAATATGAGGAAGGTCGATTCCTGAGAGGCCAGGTCCGGCATGAGGGGACCACCCACGAGCTGGCTCCATCCGATAGCTACCATCGTGTCGGTAGCCAACTCAGCCAAACCGTAGAAGCCCATGGTGGCGAATCCGTTGGGCTGCTATTACACCCATCCTGGTCGAACGAAGATCTCTTTGTGGCGTCCCAGTTTGCATTGGAGGCCGGACTGCGCCTCTACGTAGGTGGGCGAACCGCGGATGGTTATGAAGACAATATTCTGATTCGGGCCGATAAAAACGCCAATCGATATGGGTTGAACCTCATACTGGATGCCATCGATATCCCGAATGCCGGCGTCGATAGCCTGGCGGCCGACATTCAGGCCGGCACAATCCGAACCCTTCTAATTCTGGACGGCGAACATACGTTACCCGAGTCCGTTATTACCGCCATCGGTCAGGTGGAAGAGGTTGTGGCGCTTGCAGCCTGGCATACCCCGATCCTGGACGTGGCCCATCTGATCGCCCCGACTCGACTTGTCTTTGAGCGTGGCGGATCCTTCGTAAACTTTGAAGGGCATCTTCAGCGGTTCCATAAAACCCAGATGCACGACATCAATATACTGTCCCCCTGGCACGCCCTTTCTACCATCGCACGAGCGGGTGGATGGGACGTGCAGTATGACCGAATATCAGATGTATTTGCGAGTATGGCCGAGATGGTCCCCAGATTCGCGGGATTAGATTATCAGGAACTGCCAGGTGACGGGGTCTCCACCGAAGAGACCACTTCCGCAGGTACAATCTAATGACTCCGGTGATTCTATATGCCCTGCTAAAGATCGTGGGATTTGTTCTGGGCTATGTGATGCTCACAGCCACCCTTCTAACCTGGGTCGAGCGAAAACAAAGCGCACTGGCACAGGACCGAATTGGCCCGGCCCGCGCTTCAGTTTTCGGTTTCCGTCTCGGCGGATTACTTCATATCCCGGCCGACGCGATCAAGAGTTTCACCAAAGAGGACTTAATACCGGACACGCCGAATCCCTGGCTCTTCAAACTCGCACCGCTCATCGCCTTTATGCCAGCCATCGTAATGTTCGCGGTGATTCCCTTCGGCCCAGGTGATCTGATCATCAGCTCGGCTTCCTTTGGGGTCCTGTTCATTCTGGCGGTCACCGGAATTTCGGTGTACGGCGCCACCCTGGCCGGCTGGGCCAGCAATAGCTCACTGGCTCTTCTTGGAGGGCTACGCGCCGCCGCGCAGATGATCTCCTATGAAGTGACAATGGGGTTGAGCCTGGTGGGCATATTCATGGTCTACGAAGACGTCAACCTGCAGAGTATCGTCGTTCGTCAGGGTTCGAACGTCCTGCATTGGGGGATCGTCACCCAGCCCCTGGCCTTCGTTCTTTTCATGGCCGCCGCCATCGCCGAAACGAAGCGCGGTCCCTTCGACGTGGCCGAGGGAGAAAGCGAACTGGTCGCCGGCTATTTTACGGAATATAGCGCCATGCGCTTTGCCATGTTCATGCTGGGCGAGTTCATCGCGATTGTCGGCGTAGCGGCCGTAACGGTGACCTTCTTCCTCGGCGGCTGGCAGATCCCCGGACTGGAGGAAACAGGCGGATGGTACACCGTTCTACAGGTCAGTGGATTTGCCTTGAAGACCTGGTTCCTCTGCTGGCTCCAACTTATGATACGCTGGACCCTGCCACGATTTCGTTACGACCAGATCATGCGTCTGGGTTGGCAAATTCTCCTTCCACTCAGCCTTTTGAACGTCCTCATCACGGGTATCGTTCTAGCCATCATTCACGGATAATAATTATGACTGCGACCGTAAAAAAGGTGGAACGAGTCGTTCCCGATTTGGCCATGAAGGCCTATCTTCCTGCCATCCTGGAAGGGCTGGGCGTAACGACACGGCACTTCGTACAGAACCTTGGAAATCTGGTTTCGGGCCGCAAAAAGTCCAAGAGGGGTAGCGAAGAGATCGCGACTATCCGTTACCCCGAAGAAAAACGAGAATATCCACCTCGTTTCCGGGGACACCATCGCCTGATGCGTCGCGAAGACGATCAGGTCCGATGCGTGGCTTGTTTCATGTGTTCGACCGCCTGTCCCGCCAATTGCATCTATATTGAAGCCGGCGAACACGAAGATCCCACCATTGAGAAGTTTCCGGTACGCTTCGACATCGACCACCTGGTGTGCATCTACTGCGGTATGTGTGAAGAGGCCTGCCCCTGCGACGCGATTCGGATGGATAGTGGGGAGCATACCGCTCCGAAATATTCACGTACGGACCAGCGGGTGCAGCTGGTCGACCTTCTCGCCCGCGGCGGCCCCAGCATTGCCAAGCAGGGTGGCCGATTCAGTTAATCGGACTCAACCGGCGTGTTCTTGATCCTCTAGCCAGCGCTCTAGATCGAGAGCAGCCTGACAGCCCAGCCCGGCGGCCGTTACCGCTTGTCGGTACCGGTGATCCACACAATCACCCGCTGCAAATACGCCCGGTATATTGGTCATCGTATGGTCCTGGGGAAGAATATACCCGGCGTCATCCAGATCGATGATATCCCGAAAAATCGCGGTGGTGGGATCGTGACCGATCGCAAGGAACAACCCCTCCAATTCAAGGGTGGACTCCTCACCACTCTGGGTATTTTCCACACGAAGCCCAACGACCTCTCGACCGGTCTCTGTAAGAACCTCAGTCACGCCGTGGTTCCATAAGAACTCAATCTTGGGATTGGCCAGAGCACGATCTTGCATGATCTTACTAGCGCGCAGCTTGTCACGGCGGTGAATGACCGTCACCTTGCTAGCAAATTTGGTCAGGAAATTGGCCTCTTCCATAGCCGAATCTCCACCACCAACCACAGCAATGTCCTTCTCTTTAAAGAAAAATCCGTCGCAGGTGGCACAGGCCGAAACACCATAGCCCTTCAGACGCGTCTCACTCTCGAGGCCCAGCCAACGAGCTTGCGCGCCGGTCGCAATGATCACTCCCCGACCTTCGACCACCTCCTGTCCATCCACCGTGACGGCAAAGGGGCGACGGCTGAAATCAACAGACGTTGCCGATCCGAAACGACACTCCGTCCCAAACCGTTCTACCTGATCCTTGAATTTCTGCATGAGTTCAGGGCCCATGATCCCGTCCGGAAATCCGGGGTAGTTTTCCACGTCCGTGGTGATCATCAATTGCCCACCGACCTCAATGCCCTCGAGCAGGAGTACTTTGAGGTTCGCACGTGAAGCGTACAGGGCCGCGGTATAACCGGCCGGACCACTTCCAAGAATTACGACATCATAGATCATCAATCTCTCCGTCTGAGCGCCGCTATCACGAAGATCGCGCGGCCACTCGGGTCATAGCAATTCGTCTATTCGCTCCGTCGGCCGGGCCACAACGGCTCGACCTCCATGTATAACAATGGGCCGTTCTATCAGGCGCCGATGCTCCACCATGGCCGCCAGGATCGCGCTATCTTTTGTGTCCGAGGCACTAAGGCCCAGTTCACGACAAACGGCCTCTTTACTACGAAGGAGTTCTCGGGGCTGATAGCGAAGGAGACCAAGCACCTGCGCAAGATCATCTACCCTGAGATCGACGTTCATATAGTCGAATATTTCGGGTTCCATCCCGCGATCACGTAGGAAACTAAGCGCGGCCCGTGACTTACTGCAACGTGGGTTGTGCCAGACACGAAAGCTAGTGCTCATGAACAAACTCCATTTCAACCGATCTCGAAGGGATCCGTGTCATAATTTCATCAATTACGCAACGGTCATTCCCCTTCTCCACGCACATAGCTTCCATACTGGAGGCAGCGATTCGATCAGGAGCAAAACTCTACGGTGTCGCTTGAAGCGGAGCGGATACCCCCCCGGAGCCAGAACTCTGAAGGGTAGGATTCTCATCTCGACTGAAGGTAGCCAGATAACCATAGATGAGTACCAAATCCCTCTTCTTCATATGCAATTGCTCTCCCATCTCCTCCACTTTTATCTCCCAGGTCTGGGCGGAGAAACGTGCCGGGTGAAAGAGCTCGTGACAACCCGAACATTTCGATGCGTATAGCTTACGGCCTGCCTCTAGAGTAACCCGCTCGACACCGGCCTTCTCTGCGTCCTGATCCGATACGATAGGAAGGCCCGGACCAATAGCACAGCCAAAGCTCAAGCCTGAAAGCATCGCATATAACAGCCATCGATATTTGAATCGGTATTGCTTCATTGGCTTAGAAATGAAATCCCGTCAGGAGTCGGGCGTTGTATCGTTCGTGTTCGTCCAGGTCGAGGCCCTCACCGCCACTGGCCATCAATTGCTTTGTAAAGGTCAACGCAACCCACGCTGCGCGGGTTGACCAGGACACAACCGGCCCTGCGTACACTGCGTATCGCTCGATATCCTCGAAACAGTTGCTCTCCGCACACTCATGGGCTCCATGTACGCGCCCCTCGAAGCCCAGTGCCAGTTTCGGTGAAACGCTATAACTTATCCCCAGATCCAACTCCAGAATGTCCTCGGTCTTGCTGACGTCAGAATTTACATATTTGTATTCCCGCTCAAATACGAAATTGACCGCTACCAATACTTTGCCAATCCTTTTGTCGGCTAATAGCTTCAATTCCACTTCGGCCTCGTGGGGGGCGTAGCCAAGCTCACCGTAGAGCGCGATTCCCACCGGGCTGGTACTCCGATTCAAGAGTCGATATTTCCACTCCCAGGACACGCTCGGATAATAGGTCTTTTTCTCCAGATCCGATCCACTCCCCTGTAGGATCCCCTTGGTATTGAAATACAGGGCACTCTGCAGGTTATCCGTTACACCCCACTCGAACTCCAGACGGTTTTCCATGCGCGAGTAATACCCGTCTCGACCTACCCTGGCCGTCGTCCAGATCTCCAACTCCCGGGCGCCTTCCGGCAACGTCGCCGTCTCGTAGGTATAGGTGAACAACCGTTCGTTCGCAGATAGCTCCAAGCACCAACCCAGCACCAAAACGGCCACTAGCAAGAGCCGTAATCTAGACCGCCTTCGCGCTGCTTTTTCTGGACTCCGTTCCATCCGACTGCCGAGAACCTTCTTTATTGATATTGATTATCAACAGCAATATCAACAGAGTTGCTCTGCGATGTCAACCGCCGATTCCATCGGCCGTGGCTGCGCTAATGCATGGCAGGGCGTAGAGGGGTCTGCAACAGAATACGCTGCTCCAGCTCTTTCATCTCAGCAAAGCGTTTACGGGCGCGATCGGTGTCTTCAGCCCGGGCGAGTTCGTAGAAGATCCGGCCATGTCCAGCTTCGGCGGTCGCGAAGCGTCCGAACATCTCCTTCAGGTCGGGATCGGGATGATGGTCGGCCAATAGTTGTAATCGCTCACAGGAGCGTGCCTCAATAAGGGCAGAAACAAGGAGGCGGTCAATATAGCGCTCAATCCGTGTTCCCTGCACTTCATCCACCAGAGCTTTGGCATAGGGGTCTCCAGGATCGGGTCCAAGCTCCCAGCCCCGCGCCCGTATTTTCTGGTGAACCTCCGAGAAATGACCCAATTCCTCCTGGGCCAGTTCCGACATCGCCGCGACAAGATCCGATTTCTCCGGATAGCGGGCGATCAAGCTCAGTGCGGTCCCTGCCGCCTTTCTCTCGCAATGGGCGTGATCCTTCAACAGGGCTTCGGTATCCGATAGAACCAGATCCAACCAACGGCGATCATGTTCCGCCTTATTCGGGTTCATTTTTCCGACTTCCTTCCAACGGCCGTTGGCCCGTTGCAATCAGGCTTACACCGAACGGAAGATTCATATGACGAAGGAGATGCCGTTCTCCACCCAGGATCGTCTCTAGAAGGCTGTTGATAGCCCCTGGCATAACCTTTACATCGCTTGAGGCGGCCTCGTCCTGCTTCGTTTTACCCGACCCAATCAATCGCTGTGCGACCCGAACGGATGCGATGGGTGGAAACAAAAAGAAGTTGTAATAGGATATTCGAGGAACGTGAAAACCGCCCTCTTCCAGCATGTTCTTGAAGGCCTTCTTCCGGTAGCGTCGATGATGGCCCAGGGCTACATCATGCTCCGACCAGAGAAACTGCCAGGCGGGAACTGTACAGATCAACATGCCGCCCGGCTTGAGTATCCGATGCAGTTCTTTCACCGCTTTGTCCGGATGTTCCAGATGTTCGAGGATATCAAGACAGAGGACCAGATCGAATTGCTCGGCCTTAAGCGGAAGATGTTCCGCATTTCCCTGAACGAGCTCTGCGGTTGGAGCCCGCTCACGGGCCAGTTCCAGGCATAAGGCAGCTCTATCGATGCCCACGATCCTCGGCACATGCGAGAGCCAACTCAAAGTCGTCCCCGGCCCACAGCCCACATCGGCCACTCGTAATTTCTCCAGGCCCCCACCGACGGCATCGTTGGCCCAGTGCAGAATTACCCGACGAGTGCCCCGAAACCAGAAGTGGCGATCCATGACCGCCGCCATCCGGCGGATTTCGGATGCCTTCACGACAGTACCGGTATGTCCAGCCCTGCTTCTTTCATCGTAGCTTCGATGTCGTCACAGGTTTTCGGGCAACCACCTGTCAGATTTTCGTGCCCATCCGATGTCACAAGGATATCGTCTTCAATCCGAATCCCGATACCCCGGTACGCTTCTGGTGCCTGCTCGTCATTCGCCGCAACGTAAAGCCCCGGTTCCACCGTAAATACCATATTCGGTTCAAACGGGCGGGGATCAGGCCCCACCGCGTAGCGCCCCACATCGTGAACATCCAACCCCAGCCAATGGCTGGTGCGATGCATATAATAGCGTCGGAAATCCCCACCATGGATTACATCCTGGAGGGTCGAATCGAAGAATCCCAGATCAAGAAGCCCCTGGGACAGGACCTCGATCACACGAGCATGCAAAAGCTCAAGCGTCGCTCCTGGTTTGACCAGATCTAAAGCCTCCTGCTGGGCTTCGAGAACAAGATTGTAGAGATCCCGCTGGGGTCCCGAAAACTGACCGTTGACCGGATAGGTTCGGGTTACGTCCGACGCCATACATTCTACTTCGCAACCTGCATCCACCAGAACCAGATCCCCAGAACAAAGCTTTTCGCGGTTGGTATCGTAGTGCAAGACAGTAGCATTGGCCCCGCCGGCCACGATGCTATTATAGGCATTTCCGGCCCCGCCATTAGAGCGGAAGCCAAATTCAATCGCTCCCTGTAACTGATATTCATATAAGCCGGGCTTTACCGACTGCATACCCAGGATATGTCCTTTGACCGCCGCGCCCGCCACGCTTTCGAGCAAAGCATGGTCCTTTTCGTCCTTGAAGAGTCGTAACTCCGACAGGAATGACGCGAGATCGAGCCAAATGTCAGGGCCAGACTGATGCAATCGAGGACGAGTCCAATGACGACGAATCACCCCAATCAGGGATTCGTCCATCGACGTATTCCGGCCGAGTTCGTAGGCAATATGATCAACACTGGGGAGGTATTTTGTGACGGTCTCCGTCCACACCCCGATCTCTACCGCATGGTCCATTCCATACTGAGCCACGGCACCCTCAGGACCCGCTCGGCGGCCCGTCCACACCTCTTGTTCGATATTTCGAGGCTGCACCGCCAGAATGGACAAGGCCTCCTCGTCTGTCTTTACGAGCAATAAGATCGCATCCGGTTCCGGGAAGCCCGTCAGGTACTGAAAATTCGAGTCCTGACGAAATGGATAGGTTACATCGGAATTGCGGTCCGCAATTCGTCCGCCGGGTACGATCGCCAGTGTCCGATCCGGAAGCATGTCGAGAAGTTTCGTTCGACGTTCGGCATATTCGGTCATCATTCTACCTCAAAGGGCTTGTATCCCTTCATCCTTAGACCAGATCAAAACAACTGAAGAAATAGCTAACCTCACGGCTCGCACTGGTGGGACTATCGGATCCATGGACAGAATTACGTTCGATACTTTCGCCATGTGTATTCCGAATGGTTCCCGGAGCCGCATCGGAAGGCTTTGTCTTACCCATAGTAGTCCGCCAATGGGTGATCGCTTCTTCGCGCTCCATCGCCAATAGAACAACGGGCCCAGATGTCATAAAGGACACCAGGTCGTTGAAAAACGGTCGCTCACGATGCTCCGCATAAAAGCCCTCAGCCTGGTTTGTGCTCAAGAGGATTTGCCGCATACCTACGACACGAAATCCTTCATCTTCAATCCGTTGAAGAATTGTGCCGGTCAGATTGCGAGCGGTTGCGTCCGGCTTAATGATTCCCAGAGTTCGTTCGTTCATCGTGCACTCCTTCCATCTTGTGCAATAAAGCAAATGAAGAGCGCCGCTTTTAGCAAGCCCTGCGCAGGCATGCAATGCCCCGTCACAAAACCCCCTGATTTCCCGACTGGTTTCGCCGTAATCTCGTGTTTCAGTTCACGGACAAGTCACTCACAGATGGGCCGGCTCTGCGCCCGGATCATCTTTATATTCGTTCTGGATCTCCAGAACCAGATCACGATTGGCTATAAACAATTCTACCAGTCGCGGATCGAAATGTTTGCCGGACTCGGAGCGCAGATAGTCCATCGCCTTTTCGATTGGCCACGGTTCCTTATAACAACGGCGTTGTGTAAGGGCATCATAGACATCGACCAGGGCAACAATACGCGCCTCAATGGGGATCTTATCTCCGATCTGGCCATCTGGATAACCAGAACCATCCCACTTTTCGTGATGGCGTAACGCAATGTCACAGGCCATATGATCGGCGCGCGCTTCCTTCAAAAGATTGTAGCCGAAGGTCGTATGCTTACGCATGATCATGACTTCTTCAGCAGTAAGTTTGCCCGGTTTCTTAAGAATGGAGTCTGGCAAGGCCACCTTTCCAACGTCGTGGAGAGACGCATATCGGAAGATATTGCGGCTCGCTGCCGGACCAAATCCGTGAGCCTCCCCCAGGATCTTCGAATAATGACAAACACGCCGAATATGCATCCCCGTATCGGTATCATTGAACTCATTCGCTTTTTCCAGCGCGATCACCAATCCCATCGTGATCTGTTCAAGCTCCCGCGTACGCCCTCTCAGCTTGGCCTCTAGCGATCGAATCTCATTTCGAAGACGTTGATGATAGAGTTTGACTCGAACCAGCGACCGTACCCTCGCACGGAGTTCCACCTCGTGGCAGGGCCAGGCCATAAAACCATCGGCTCCCACATAATAAGCACGCGATTTGTCATCAATTGTGACAACTTCCCCCCACAGCACAATGGGGATATGCTCCATCCGGCGGTTGCCCTTTACGGTACGGCATAGCTCGTAGCCAGCCATACGCTCCATTTCCGCGTCCACCAACAAAATGTCGGGCTTCTTGGTGATGAGCTCTTCCAGGGCCCGAACCGGTCGAGAAACCTGGTGCACTGTGTAGCCAAACGGTTCCAGATGCTCCGAAAACTTCCGGGAGATTTTTTCTCGATCCGTAACGATCAGAACCAGATAACTATTGGTGATCTGTACAGCATGGGGAGCATGGGGCGGTTGCGTGGAATGTACCGCATCATCCAACCAGATGCTCTCTTTACGGTTTTTCGGTTCCTCAGACAACACTGCTACCTTTTGATGAAACCAGACAATCGTACCAACGGGGCAGATTATACGTTGGTAATGGCTCTATCGTCCACCACAATCCGCGGCCGGTTCCTCAGACTATATCTGCGAAACGCACCTCTTGCGTGAATCCTCCCTTTACACAACGAACCGAAGGATGCTTTCTTCGACAAGAACCGCTGGCCAAATTCTTACGTCGCTCTTCTGAAACCTGTACGAACATGACTGACAAAAACACTCCGAAGAAGCCGACGATTACGTTTTCGATGCCGAGTACGGATGTACGCCGGTTCTATACCGGGGCCCTGATCGATGACAATGTGGATCGAACCCTGGCACGACTCCAGAAGTCGAGTACAAGCGAGACCGACCTCAAAGAGATGATTCAGCGGCTCGCCTTGAGCGCCCACCAGCTGAACAGCCTGTACCGGCTTTCTATGAGCCTGGACCCGGCGAAAGGCACGGCCAGCGTGGTACAGACCCTCGCCGAAACCTCCTTGCATGTGTTTCGGAGTGACCGGGCTATGGTGGTCCTATGTGACCCCAACACAGAGCCACAGATCGCAGCCCAGGCCTTCCTCGATGACGACGAGGACTTTGGTGACGGTCAACAAACCTACGTTCGAACCGTTATCGATACGGTAATATCCACTGGCCAGGCTGTGGTTACAGCAAATGCCCCTCACGACAAGCGATTCTCCGCCAGTGAAAGCCTGGTACTGCTGCGAATCCATTCGCTGATGGCAGCCCCACTTCTCCTCGGTGACCAGTGCTTCGGTGTCCTTCAAGTTGACGATCGCAGGCCTGGACTTCGATTTGATGAGCCGGACCTGCGCTTCCTTGTAGCCATCGCATCCATGGGCGCACAAGCCTTCCAACACGCGCGCCTCCTCGACAACCAGAAGCAGACTATCGCCAAATTGCAGCACGCCCAGACCCGATTAGTCCGGTCGGAACAGCTCGCTATTGTCGGCCGTACAGCCACAGCCCTGGCGCACGAAATCAAGAATCAACTCGGACCCATGGCCTTGTTGGACATGCTGAAGGAACGCTTTCCCGACGATGAGGAGATCCACGAATGTGCAGAAATGATCCGCGACGCGCAGCGGCGTATTCTGCGCCTGGTCGAAGAAATGCGGGGATACGCCCATAAGGACCAGGACGAACAAAGCATTCCGCTGGTGCCTACCAATCTCGTGGAATTAATCGAATCGGTCATCCGTTTTCTTCGCTTTGACGGAGAATGCCGGGACGTTCCCATCGATCTGACCAGTGACGATGTGTATATCGTAGACATCGACTCGGATCGATTTAAGCAGGTCCTGGTGAACCTCATCCGTAATGCCGTTCAAGCATTCCACAACACAGAGGACCGCAATCCGCAAATCTCCATCATCCTTTCCGCAGACGGCGAGGACCGGGTCTGTATCGAGGTGATAGACAATGGACCGGGTATCCCTCTAGAAGTCCAGCAACGTATCTTTGAACCCTTTTTCACCACAAAGGGCTTGTCGGGGACAGGTCTCGGCCTGGACATCTGTCGTCAGATCATTCAACGGCACAACGGCACCATAAGCTGCTCGTCAAAGACTGGTGCGGGAACAACCATGCGAATCATGCTGCCCCTCGAGACGCAATCCTCCTAGGCTGCTGTCGACGGCGTAGGCCTAGAAATTGGTGTCCATCGAGGGGCCATCTACGCCTGGGGTTCCGGCACTACCCAGCGAAGCACCACCGGAACCACCGTATCCACCCGCCCCGTCCAGGCCGACATTGTTTATAGGGGAAGCATAGGGATCCAGACTGATGGCGCCCTGACCAACCACAAATATGCCGGCTGCTATCCCGCCGGCACCACCGCCGCCACCGGCACCATGACCTCCATCACCACCCTGGCCGCCACGTCCGCCCTCGCGGGCGCACCAATAGTCGGATCCCGCCGGGCCTTCTACCCCACCAGGTTTTCCGTCACCACCCAGACCGCCAGTACCACCGGTTCCGCCATTGCCCCCGTCTCCTCCGAAGCCGGTTTCCACAAAGTTGTCTACCAGCGAAGGGATATTGGCAGGAGGTATGGACCAGAATAAGAAGATCCCAAACGAGCCCCCTCCTCCGGTTCCGGCCTGGCCTCCGGTACCGCCACATCCCGCGGATCCACCGCCGCCACCGGATCCACCGAGATCATCACCGTGTACATTGTTGAATGAACAATTTTTGATTTCCACGCCACTTCCAGCACCACCGCCGCCCCCGCCGCCACCAGCACTCCCTATGCCACCGTCGGAGCCCGGTGTCGGAACCCAGAGTCCAGTTCCATCCACGAATCCATCCGCATCCACCGCTCCGGAACCGGTATCGCCAAAATCGCCGTCTATACCATCCGTTCCATCTTCGGCGTCCCAGGGAAGATCGTTCGGTGGTGTTTTACAACTGCCACAATTACTCGGGGAGTGGTTCATATCAAAGCCCTTCTCACCGCCCTCACCACCTACCTGGTCCCAGAAATTGCCTCCATTATTGGAGCCATTATCACCGTTTTCACCATTGGACGTATCTGCCGGGGCGTATACGGGGCAGTGACTGTCTCCACCGTCGCCGCCACTTACATCGAGTTGATTACAGCTCTGTTCCCCTCCGGTCCCACCGTCCGCCCAATGGGTGGAATTGCAGCTTTGTGTGTTGATGTCGTGAGAGTCGACTCCCGGCCCCCCATCGGTGCCATCCAGACCTGCGGTCCCATCTGTACCCCGTACACCTTTTCCGCCGTCTCCGGCGATTATGCGGTTATCTCGTATGCTGAGAACAGCACCACTGTTCTTTACGTAGATACCATAGGAACTACCACTCACGTCCTTATTGTCACGACCGAAGATGGTGAAACCGCCAAAGACGGTCTCCTCATCATTGATCCAGGCTGCGTTGACCGCCCCGGGCAGGCTTTCGGTTCCATCCGTCCCCATGATCACCGTCTCATAGAGAACCGGATCCCAGATCTGGAAATCGCCCGAATATCCGCCAAAAACAGAGACTCCAGTCAAAAGCTCAATGCTTCCGTTATACACACCGGTCGCCACCAGCACGTCACGCTTCCCCAGATCTGCCGCCGTATTGATGGCGGCTTGAATCGAAAGCATGGGCTCGTCGATCGTACCCGGATTGAGATCATTACCGTTCTTGGCAACAAATATGGCTGCGTCGATCTCCCCATCCACGCCATCGCAGTTCAGGTCGTTGCCGTCAGCCGGGCCATCAGACGCATCCAGGTACTCACACTCACAACCGTTGGAAGGGTTCCCATCCACATCGACATATCCATCGTTGCAGTCATAGGTG
>CAUZEG010000035.1:0-24729 GCA_963578775.1 Myxococcales bacterium | reverse complement strand
CCAAAGATCCCCCCCAACCCGCCGACCAGGAGAAACAGGACCGGCGGTTTGTCATACAGCACAACCCCATGCCAACGAAAATCGAGAAAGTCGCCACTGCGCCATGCTGTACGCGCCATGTCCGCATACAGGGCATCCTCGGTATTTAAGAGCGAGCCCGACCAGAGCCCGAAGAACATCGTCGTCGCCACAAGGCTCCACAGGGTCGCGTCTACGATCCGTTGGCGACGCCCTTGGGTTGACTCTGGCACGATCGGATGGCCTGGCTTCAGAAGTCCACGAGACGCTCGATTTTAGCCTGTTTTCGAAGCGTACTGAGGAGCTTTCGTTTCGCTACGGCCAGCTTCTTTCGTTTCAAAGAATCCAGCAGCTTGGGCTTGATTTCAGCAAAGTCTTTTTGCTCCCCTTCCTTCTTTTCGAGCATCTTGATGATATGCCAGCCAAAGACGGTTCGAACCGGATCACTGATGGTGTTGGGCTCCAGACTGAATGCGACTTTGTCGAATTCCTGCACCATCTGGCCGTGACCAAAGAACCCCAGGTCGCCCCCCCGGGATTTGGATGGACCTTCGCTATGTTTCTTGGCGAGCTCTGAGAAATCGGCCCCTTTCTTCAACTCTTCGTGGATATCTCGAATGCGCTTTTCCGCAGCCTCCTGGTCCGCCTGTTCGGCGTCTTTGGATACCTTGATCAAGATGTGCGCGGCATGCACCGATTCACGCTGTTGGTACAAATTGGGGTGATCTTCAAAGAACTTCTTTGCCTCGTCCGGGGTGACCGATAGTTCACCCCGATCTGTTAAGATCGTCTCGAGGGATACACGCACCTTGATCTGCTCCTTCACGAGCTCCGGCGTCAGCTTGCTATGTTTGAGATAGTTGGCGTAGTGGCCCTCAGTCTTAAAACGACCGGTATAGTCCTTGTACTCCTCTGCCAGGGTCTTGTGCGAGACCTTCACCCCCTGGCTCTTGGCCAGATTCGAAATAAGAGTGTCGTCGATAAGTCTGTCCAGAAGTCGTGACTTCACCTTCTTCATTCGGGATTCGGGGATCTTCAGGCCAGGTCGGACATAGCGTGAAATCGATGCTCGGAAGGCCTCTGCATCCACCGCCGTGCCGTCTACAGTCGCAATCGGATCGGGCAACTCATCCAGGCTGAGGGCTGGCACCTTGTCTTTGAGTGGCGCGTCAATCGGCGGGTTTACGTTTTCGACGGGGCCCTTTGCGGACGATCCCGTGTCCGAACTTGCGGTTGTCTTTGGCGTCTCTGCGGTCTCCGATGCCTGTCCGGCCTGTGTGTCTGTTGCCGCTTTGTCTGTCGTTTTCTTGGCCTTTTTCGAGCACGACCAGGCAGCAAGAACCATTACACACATTAGAACGATTGAAACTCGTCTCATTAGGACTCTCCGTTTGTTCAGAACTGGCTCCATAGCAATCAAACCTTCTCCTCGCAATACCCGTACAGTCTACCCCTGTCCATCCTCGCCGAGAATCAGGTCGTCTCGATGAATCACGACATCAAGATATCGGTAGCCCAACACCTCTTGGATCTCCGAGCTCTTTCGGCCTTTGATTTTTCGGATCTCATTGGCAGCATAAGCGGCCAATCCACGTCCAAGGATCCGGCCATTCATATCTCGTAATTGGATGGCTTCACCTCGTTGAAAGTCACCATCTACGTCAACAACCCCGACCGGTAAGACGCTCGCCCCTCGATCGGAAACCGCTCGTGTGGCTCCTGCATCCAGCACAATAGATCCTTGCACTTTCAGTCCATACCGAACCCAATGCCTTCTCTTTTCCAGCCGTCCCCCGGCGGCCTGGAAGAAAGTGCCCGCATCGGTTCCATCAAGGATCCGTCGAACCGGTCGGTCCACACGACCGCTCGAAACCACTACCGGTATTCCAGCTTCATTGGCGATCTGGGCGGCTATCACTTTGGATGCCATACCGCCACGCCCCAGATCACTGGTGCCCTTTAGTTGCTCGGTGGAAGGAAGCTCTGCACCCGGTGTAACAAATGCGATCCGACGGGCCGTATTACTTTGGTTGGGGTCCTGATCATACAGCCCATCCGGCACCGTCAACAGCAGCACAAGATCGGCTTCCACCATAACGGCCACGAGGGCTGCTAGCTTGTCGTTATCCCCAAAACAAATCTCCTCGTATCCAACGGCATCGTTTTCATTGATTACGGGTACAACCCCCCGCTGAAGCAGGTGCATAAGAGTATTGTGCGCGTTCAGATAGGCGGCCCGGTCGGATATATCCCGATGGGTTAAGAGAACCTGCGCTACCTGTATCCCCATCTTATCGAGGGCTTCACGATGTGCCTGGATGAGAACCGGTTGGCCCATACTGGCCAGCATCTGGCTTTCTGCCACCGTTCGAACCTCATCCTCCCAGGCGAGAACCCTCTTTCCATAGGCGATAGCACCACTGCTGACCAGAACGACGTCATTCTCTGCCCTGTGCAATTCGGCGATTTCAACGGCAAGTTGTTCGATAATACCCTCATCGGGCAGACCATCCTCGGAGGTCAAGACCTGACTACCCACCTTGATAACGATTCGTCGGGCATTAGCCAGGCCCGCACGGGCCTCTTGGTGCTGTTCAGTCATATCGAAATCCACGACCTGCAATCTTCAAATAGGCACACGCTTGATCTTCGCGCCAAGCGTAAGAAGTTTGGTTTCAATAGACTCATATCCACGATCGATCTGGCGTATATTTCGGATCTCGGTTGTGCCCCGTGCGACCAGCGCAGCTATCAGCATCGCCATACCCGCACGGACATCGGGGCTCTCCACTCGAGAGCCGTAGAGCGTAGATGGGCCCACAACCACAACCCGATGCGGATCACATAAGATCACCTGCGCCCCCATGGCGAGCAGATGATCGACAAAAAACATCCGACCATCAAACATCTTTTCAAAGAAGATGCTTGTGCCCTTGCATTGGGTGGCAACAACAATGGCTATCGACATCAGATCCGACGGAAACTGGGGCCAAGGTGCATCACTGATCTGGGGGATCTGACCCAGAAGCTCATTCCGGATCACCAGTTCCTGTCCGGCGGGCACATGAAGAACATCATCTTCCCCGATCTCAAATTCGATACCCAGCTTGCGATACACCAGTTGGATCATCCGGAGATCACGGGGGTTTGAGTTCTCGATCGAAATGGGTCCACCACAAACAGCCGAAATGCCGATAAAGGAACCGATTTCCAGATAATCACTTCCGATCGTATGGTCTGCACCACCCAGGTTTTGGACCCCTTCGATCTCAAGAATATGGGTTCCTATTCCTTCAATCTTGGCTCCCATTTCGCAAAGTAAACGGCAAAGACCCTGGACATGTGGTTCACAGGCGGCGTTCTCTAACACCGTATGCCCTTCCGCCAATACGGCCGCCATTACAGCGTTCTCTGTGCCGGTTACGCTTTGTTCATCCAGGAAGATCTTCGCTGCTTTCAAGCGCCCCTGGGAGCGAAGGTGAAAGTTCTCACCCAGCTCCACATTTCCGCCAAGCTGCGTTAACGCCTGGAAATGGGTGTCGAGACGGCGTCGGCCGATTACATCCCCACCAGGAGGCGGTAATATCGCTGAGCCATGACGAGCCAGTAACGGACCCGCAAATAAGATCGACGCTCGTATTCGAGCGCAGAGATCAGGATTCAGGCGTGTAGTTTTTACTCCGCTTGCGTCAAACCGATAGGTGTTTGTGTCGAGCTTCTCAACGACCACTCCAAGATTCACCAGGACATCGATCATGACCAGGACATCGGCAATCTGGGGAAGATTTCGAAGAGTAACTGCTTTATCCGCCAGAAGAACCGCCGCCAAAGTAGGCAACGCCTCATTCTTACTTCCACTCGGGCGAATCCGTCCCTGGAGTGGATGACCCCCTTCAATTACAAACTTTTCCATGTTCAGGGCTCCTTGGTGTCCCCAGTGTCACTATCCAACTCTTTAATGCGAAGTAGGATTCCCAACATTAATGAAGAATGGTTCATACGCATATACGGCGTATAAATGGTAAGTGCCTTGCTATCGCTTGAGCTACCAAAGCGCAATGTCCCATGGTTACTCGATGCACCTTCCAGGGCTTTGCCAAATCGTTCTGCTGTTAAATCATCCCAGAGGAGATGGTGAACTTCGGTCTTATCCATCCAGACCAACGCATCATCCATAAGAACGACGGCAGACCGCCGCGCAAACGTTCGCCACAGAAAAATTACCGTAACCACCCCAATCACGCAGACTGCACCTGTTGCGATCATCGCCATTATGATCGATGTAGATGGCTGCGTTTCGGACCAGAACATTGCCATCGCGCCGAGAAACACAGCCACAAACAGAAACATGGAAGTAATGATCGGTTTGTTCAGTTTGTACTCGAACCTGGAGTCTCTGGGCGTTCTTTCAAACACCTCGATAAACTCTACTTCCGTGGTTGGGATCGAATGTTGTGACATCACATAACCTCGCCATCCAGGACCGCAACAATACGACCTGAATCCACTTTCAACCGTAAGATGTCCGGTCCTGTAAGTCCTACGGATTTCGCGTCTGTTGTGGTTGCAAAGACCTGTCCACCCTGCCCACAAAGATGCGTGCTCAGCATACGGCTCCGGTACGCATCCAGCTCACTGGACACATCATCCAATAAGAGGATGGGTTCACACGATCTCTCATCCGAGACCATTCGTAAGAGCGCAATCTTGAGCCCGATGACAATAAGACGATTCTGCCCCTGCGATGCCCAACCCTGTATATCATGCCCATCCAGGAACAGTTTTAGATCCGAACGATGGGGGCCGGTCGCGGTTGTTCCGCGCGCCAAATCGCGTGCAATAAGCGCCTCTATGAAGGCGTCACTCTCCCGATCCCCTATGTCGTAACCCTCTCCTATATCGGAACCAATAAGCTCTACATCGCCCTTCTGTGTACCGTTGGTCATATCTTCTATCGTCCGAGAGAAAACGCTGCGAAACGACTCGATGAATGTCTCTCGAGCGGCCGCCACGAGCTCCGAACTCGCGACCAGGCTCCTGGTGTATACGGTAAGAAGCCTCTTGTCCCCGACACCCTCACGCACATCCTTCAGAACTTTATTTCGTTGTCGTAGCGTCTCCTGAAAGGTCCGTAGTTGATCCAATTGTGAAGGGATAAGCAATACCATTCCTTCATCCATGAAAGTACGCCGATGCGAAGGAGATCCCTTGGCTATTTCCAGGTCATCGGGCCCAAAGAATACGATCGGAAATAGCTTCAACACATCACTTTGCTTGCGAATCGGTCTATCATCCAAGCGGATCTTCTTACCCCGATCTTTCCAATACTGTTGCACCACATGTTCCTGACCATCCGACCCTATGAATCGTCCCTCGATCAGGAAATCCTCCTCACCGGTGGCCACCATCTGGTTGAATCGAGCCCCTCGAAAGGAACGAAGGCCAGATAACAACACAAGGCTCTCAAGAAAATTCGTCTTTCCTTGTCCGTTCAGTCCTTCAAGTACATTCAGACCTTCGGCTGGTTCCAGAAACAACTTGCCCAGGTTTCGAAACCTTTCTACCCGTATTGCATGAACTCTGCATTGGGTATGAGCCGATTCCAACTTGTGGATAGGCTCCTCCGGTATCATTTCACACCCGCATTGGCATCACGACGAAGAGTACGCCCGAATCACCAGGATTACGTACCAGCGCCTGGCTTCCCGGATCACTGAATTCCATTACGATGGCGTCGTCTTTCAAGACGCTTGTAATATCCATAAGATATCGTGAATTGAAGCCAATGGTGACCTCCTCTCCCTGAAATTCAATCGGCGCTTCGGCTTTTCCTTCGCCCAGGTCCGGATTGGTTCCCACGACCTGAACTCGACCTTCGCTGAAGTTGAGTTTCACAAGACTCGTCTTACTGCCTGTAATGCTGCTGGTAAGCCGAAGACCCTGTAAGAAAGGTGCCCTCGGAATCGATACGCGATGATCGGAACCGGTGGGTATAACCTTCTCATAATTCGGATATTTGGCATCCACCTGTCGGACCTTCAAGGTTCCTCCGTCATTCCGGAACATAACCTCTTTATTACCGATAAATCCCACTTCTACGACGTCATCCGTACCATCAAGTGTACGGCGTAGTTCCTGCACACCCTTTTTATGGATGATTCCTTCCGAGGGGGTTTGACCATAGGAAATGCCTTCGAGTCGCCGTTCCACCTTGGATAGACGATGCCCATCCGTCGTCACGATTGTAAGATTCAGGCCTGTGGCATCGGCAGCCTTTTGCACCCGAAAAAGCGCCCCATTCAATGCGGGTCGGGCCTCATCGTTGCTGATAGAGAATTGGGTGAGTTCCAACATCTCGCGTAAAGCGGACTTGGAAACCGTGAAAGTCTCAAGATCATCATCGCTTTGAAGTCGTGGAAACTCCTCATGAGGAAAAATTGAGAACTCGGCCTGGCTAGCCCCACAGTTTAACCGAAGCCATGGCTCTTCCTGCGTGATCGTGATTCGCCCATCTACAAAGTTTCGAACCGCTTCATAGAGCTGTTTCCCATTTGTCGCTACTGTTCCCGCATGGGATACTTCAGCCGGAATTGTTCCGGACCACATCACATCATAATCCGTACATGTGATCGTTAATTGTCCATCCGCTACTGCCTCAATAAGCACATTTGATAGAACTTGTGATGTGGTTCGTCTATCAATGATGCCCTGGGTCTTGGACAAGGACTCTAGAAAGACCGAACGGTCGACGGTTAATTCCATGCTGTAAACTCCCACCTCGGTGTCGGATGTGTTCGTTTTTTCAACGTCCCCCGATATGGACGAAGATGTATGAAACACCACCTGATAACTCGGAAAGGTATATAGGGAATTTACACTCCTTACAAGTTCATAATTATCAGCTTTGTGGACAGTTTGGAAAACAATGTAACCGCAAGGTTTTATTTAGATTAATTGGTTGTCGATATGGGGAAACTCAGGGAACAACTAGAGGGGGTAAATTGTGGGCAAATTTGTCCCCTATATTTCCACAACAATATCCCCTGAGTTAAGCGAGGGTTTTCCAGTTGTTTTACCCCAAAGGGCGCAGTTGTCTTGTTTCCTGGAAAAATAAAGGATAGGGTGCGCCTACGCACGCAAGTGGGAAGTAATAGGTGGTTGCTCCGTCGCTGATGTGAATTCATCAGAGGAAAGTCCGGGCTTCAAAGGATACGGATGGTTCGGAAATCGAACCAGGCGAAATCCTGGGAAAGTGCCACAGAGAGTAGACCACCCGGATCTTTGAAATAGGTTGATTAATTTTAGCCCTCTCAAAAAACCGGGCCAGGGTGAAAGCGTGGGGTAAGAGCCCACGGCCATGTACGGCGACGTATATGTGCGGTAAACCCCATCCGAAGCAAGACCAAGCAGGGAATTTTCATCGTTACGATGAGCGAGTGATCCGTTCGTAAGTTTCCCAGGTAGGTCGCTTGAGGGATGCGGCGACGCATCTCCCAGATGAATGGCGGAGATCTGAAAACAGGGAGACCGTTTCAGATACAGAACCTGGCTTATAGACACCTGTTACAGCCTACTTGCGTGCCTTTTTAATCACTCTCCATGCGCTCGACCAACGAGCTTGGAGACGGTGTCTATATTGTTTTCATGCATATATTCGATAAGCCCGTTCAACATAAGGGACGGGCTTGCCGGATTACGGAACAGTGCGGTTCCCACTTGAACCACAGCGGCCCCCGCAAGAAGGAAGCGCACGACATCATCCCAGGATTCGATTCCACCGATACCAACGACGGGTTGTTTTGCGACCTGATAGGCACGGTAGATCTGATAAAGCGCGATGGGTCGAATCGCCGGTCCGGACAACCCACCGGAAATATTACCCAGAGTAGGTCTCTGTTTCTTGATATCAATTTCCATCGCCCGAAGTGTGTTGATCAGGCTGATGGAATCAGCACCAGCTTGTTCGCCTGCAGCAACAAATGGCCGAACGTCCGCCACATTGGGTGATAGTTTAACGAATAGAGCACTTCGAACATGGGGACGAACAGTAGCAACGAGCTTTTTCAGGATGTCGGGGTCCTGGCCAAACTCGACGCCACCTTGTTTTACGTTGGGGCATGACAGGTTGAGTTCGATCCCATCCACCCCATCAAGATCGCCCAGCGCTTCTGCCAACTCCACATAATCATCGAAGGTATTTCCGTATACATTCGCGATACAGGCCAGAGGTAATTTTCGGATATCGGGGAGTTTCTCCTGGATAAAAGCTTGTAGCCCCACGTTCTGAAGACCTATCGAATTGATCATTCCCGACGGGGTTTCGACAATTCGTGGGGGAGGGTTGCCGAGTCTTGGTTTGACGCTGATTCCTTTGGTGAAGAATCCGCCCACATGGTGCAAATCAAGTAATTCAGCCAACTCCATGCCATATCCGCACGTACCACTGGCCAGAGTAATCGGATTACGAAGAACCAGGTTTCCGACACGTACGGAGAGGTCGTGTTCCATGGTCATAACCACCGTTCCGAGAAATCGAGTTTCGATGCATTCAACACAGGCCCCTCGACGCATCCGCGAATATATCCAAGGTCTTTATGGTGGATTGCGCATCCGAGACAAACGCCATAACCACAGGCCATTCGGGTTTCTAGCGATACCAGACATTCTCTATTATGGCTTTGTGCGAGTAGTGCGACCGCCTTCATCATAGGCGTGGGTCCGCAGGTATAGATTTGAAATTCACGACCGTTGGATCCATGGACCTTAAGTTGGTCTTTAAGAGGTTCTGTAACCAGACCATCGGAGCCATGAGTGCCGTCTTCTGTTGAAGTGTGTATATGGTCGACAACCGCATTAAGGTCATCCAAAAACGGTAGGTCGGTGGCACTTCGTCCTCCGTAGAAGAGTTGGATTGCAACCGAGGAATTCGCCGTACGTCGTATCTCGTGAGCCAGATGGTAAAAGGGAGCAATTCCAACACCACCGCCCACGAGCCAGACATTCTCTTGATCCATCGGGAAACCAGAACCAAGTGGGCCCAGATGAATGAGCCGGTCTCCCGGCCTACAGTTAACAAGCGCTGCACTGCCGGGGCCATAGACTTTAATATAGAAGGACAGTTCGAGGGTTTCACTATCAACAATCTGGGCGTCCAGATAGGAGATCGGCCGGCTCAAATACATGGCTTCGATTCCGGCTTCGGGGCGAAGCATGGCAAACTGACCCGGGTTTGGTAGACGAGATGCCCGGGCCTTTATTTGGGTTCGAATACGACACCCCGCACGCCCCAGATCTTCGTTGGAGACAACGGTGGCGAGATCGTATTCCATTTGAGGGAGTTCGAGCATCGAACAAGATCTCCAGCAGCGGGCATTCTCGTGAAAACTCGTCTACCACAAATGGCAACTGGATGGGAATCCAAGAGTTCTACGGTTCGGGTTCGAGGTATACTTTCTTGATATTTGGGTCCAGATCGGCGATTCGGCGTTCAATACCGTCAATGATTGTTGCTACCGGTACGTCACCTGTATCGGAATGCATCCGAATTTCGGCCATTACAAAGATGCTCCTGGGTCCCATCTGAAGGGTGCGCAATTCGATCGTTTTTTGAATCTCTGGCGAGGTGTCGAATATTTGGTTGATGGCGAGAATAAGGTCGCGATCGGCGGCTTCCCCTAACAATAAGGAGTGGATCTTTTTGCCTAGAATAACCGCTACAAAGGCGAGCAATACACCGATCGTTACTGTAGCACCGGCGTCGTACCGGGAATTGTTGGTAAAGTCCGCGAGCCCGATACCCACCAAAGCTATTATCAGACCTGCGAGGGCCGCCAGGTCTTCAAATAATACTGTAAATATAATCGGGTCTTTGGCTCGTTTTACGGTTTGCCATATACTGCGACCCGCGGCATCTTGCTGAAAGGCTTTCATAGCAAAAAAACAGGCTGCTGCTTCGAATATAATGGACCCACTTAATACCGCATAGGCCCAGGTTCGAGATCCCTGGGCTTCGACCGGATCAATAAGCCGGTGAATTCCTTCGTACATGCTGTATGTAGCACCGCCCGCAAAGATCATTATGGAAACCAGAAAGGCCCAGAAATAGGACTCTTTTCCATAGCCGAAAGGGTGGTTGGGGTCTGCCGGGCGTTCCGATCGTTTCATTCCCACGAATAGCAATACCTGGTTGGTTGCATCGGCCAGTGAATGGATCGCTTCTGCCATCATCGCAGTGCTTCCCGTAACCCAGGCTGCGACACTTTTCAGACAGGTAATAGACAGGTTGCCAATAAACGCTGCCAGGAGCGCTATCTTACCAGCATTGCGATTTGCCATAGTCCCTACTCTCCAACGATAGGTTTCGAGCTTGTGGGTTCAGCGGTGTCTGTTGTCGGTTCTGGGCTGTTTTCGGCCAAGAAACGCACGACCATGCCTAATAGTTTTTCGATACCCGCGCCTTTTTTTGTGCTTACACCAACCACATCTCGGGGGTGCAGGCCGCTCCATTTGGCGATCTTTTCGCAGGATGGCTTGACCTTATGTTTGGCCAGCGTGTCGGATTTTGTAACAACGATGAAGACCTTGAGGCCACGTTGAAGCGCGAGATCTAGAAGGTTACGCTCTACGTCTCCGGGAGTGCGACGCACATCAATCAGAAGTAAAACCCCTGTAAGACTGGGGCGATGAGTGATGGTTTGTTCCACCATTCGTTGGAGCTTTTTTCGAACGGGAATCGGGGCTTTCGTAAAACCAATCCCAGGCACATCTACCAAAACGGCATTCACTTTCTTCCAGAGGAAAAGATGGACGAGTTGTGTTCGCCCTGGAGTTCGACTGGTACGTGCTACCTGAGCACCGATGAGGCGATTGACCAATGTAGATTTGCCGACGTTGGATCGACCGCAAATTACGATCTCTGTGAGATCATGCTCTGGTGGTTTCGTTCCGTCGGGAAGAGCGGCTAGATGAAGATCTTTCTTCTCTGACATTAGATCAATTCCAGAGTAACAAGCACCAGCGGACGTTTGCCGGATTGTTGTTTGAAGTATCTCCGAATGGTCCGTTGTATTACTTCTTTCACTTTATCGTTCTTGATCTCAGCAGGGCTCTCTTCCAGCTCGTCGCGAATGGCCTTTTCCGCATCGGAAAGCATCGATGGGGATTTCAGGAAGAGTCCCGCAGTGGAGATTCGTATGATCCCGCGATGAATTGGCGAGTCCTTTTTCGATAGGAGCATAACCGATACTACCCCATTGCAGGCCATATTCCTTCGTTCGCGAATACCAGGGTCCTGGCTCAGTGCCAGTCTGTTGCCTTCGCGCATGAACGGTATTGCATCCACTTCCGCGATCTGCACCATTGAGCCACCAGCGAGACTCATGACAGCGCCATTCTCAACGATCCGAACATTGGGAACACCACAGGCGGTGGCTAGTGCAGCATGCGCTTTCAAAAAGGCATATTCCCCGTGAATCGGAATGAAGTGTTTGGGGCGCACCAGTTTGAGAAGGGTCTTCAGCTCTTCTTGCCGTGCGTGACCGGATGCGTGCATACCCGATCGATGCCCTTCCATGCAGGTGGCACCCAGCCGGTCCAGGTTATTCACCATCTCCTGAACCTTGCGCTCATTACCGGGAATCTTTCGGCTCGAGAAGATGACAAGATCGTCGTCATCAATTTTGAGATTTCGATGCTTTCCTCGGCTGGCACGCGCCAGGGCACTAAACGGTTCTGCTTGGCTACCAGTGGAGAGAATAAGCACGTCGCGTCCGGCAAAGCTCTCCAGCTCTGCTGGATCGACCAGATCCCCGGGCCTGGGCAAATCAAGGTCGACACAGCCATTACTGATCTCCAGATAGGAGCTGAAACTTCGCCCCACCAGACAGAGCTTTCGACCGGTCTTTTTTGCGATTCGATAGAGGCTGGACATTCGATAAAGATTCGACGCAAACAAACAAACAATGACACGTCCCGGCCAGTCCGAGATGGTCTTTGTCAGATTCGTAGCGACAGTTTTCTCGGACAGGGTCTGGCCCGGCACCATGGCATTGGTAGAGTCGCTGAGTAGAAGATCGACTCCGGCCGTGCCGATACGATCGAACGCAGCCTTATCAAAATGTTGGCCATCGAGTGGTGTTTCGTCGATCTTGAAGTCTCCGGAATGAACAACAGTACCGGTATCCGTATGTATGATGACGGAGACGCAATCCGGCAATGAGTGGGTGACTCGGACGAACTCGATACGAAAGGGGCCCAGGTTCAGTGTGTCATCCGGTGTGAAGACCCGTAGATCGCATTGATCCATCAACCCCATTTCGGTTAAGCGTTTTTCTACCAGTCCGAGGGTGAAAGCCGTCCCGTATATTGGCGCATCAAATAAGGGGGTAATCCAGCGGACAGCTCCAATATGGTCCTCGTGCCCATGGGTTAACACGATGCCCACCACTCTTCCGTCGATCTCTCGGAGGGCGTCCATGTTTACTAACATATGGTCGATACCCAACAGAGGCTCTTCGGGGAACTGCACTCCACAGTCTACGATCAGGTAATCATCACCGTATCGGAGTAGGGTAAGGTTCATACCCATCTTTCCCACGCCACCCATCGGAATAACGTGCAGTGCGTTGTCGGTACCAGTGGACATATAAATCGACCTTTCCTCGATCATGCGTAGCTGTCAATACCGGAATGTCCCCGGCCTGCTATTGCGACCCCCGACCGTTTAGAACCCAGCACTCGACGAACAGAGTAATTCGGCGTACTTCTGCGGTTGTCCAAGCTGATTTCCTATTGGTTTTGGATGCAAGCCTGATTCTGGGTGGTTATCTGGAGAGCCAACACCATGTTCAAGGGCAAGCAGTCTTTGGGACGGATCAAACGGATGGCACCGTGGGTTGTGACGGTAGCGATCGTCTACTATCTCGCGTCCACCACCGATATCCAGCGGTTCCTTCAGGTATTGCAGTCCCTTGATCCGATAGCCTTCTTCACCGTCACAGCTATCGGAGCCACCTGCGTGTATCTGACCGATAGCTATTGCCTGAAATTGCTCTTTGGCCGCTTTTTTGGACCGGTCTCCTATCGAGACATGTTGTCGGTTAAAGGTACGTCGTACTTTTTGAATGTGGTCAATTACAATGCAGGCGCGGGTGCGATAGCGGTCTTTGCGTCCAAGAAAAAGGGGTTTAGTCTGGTCGAAGCCATTGGCACGCTTCTGTATTTGAACGCCATGGACCTTTTTGCCTTAACCCTGCTGAGCTTTCTCGGAATCGTACTTGGGCCGGCTGTTTTGGACGGTGGACAGCGGACCGCGCTTTTATGGGTCTGTCTAATCATGGCTCTGGTGTTGGTGGGAACGATCGCCTTCTGGGTTTTACGCGTACCCTTTCTTCCGAATCGGATCCGTAGTTTCCGGATCTTTTTCCCATTTCGAACCGGGCGATTTACCGATTACCCCTTTTTCATCGGTCTACGAGCAATTTTTGTCTGTCAGTACGTGATTATTCACTGGGCCTTTCTCCAGGTGTTCGGAATTCCTGTGCCCTTTATTCACCTGCTGGTCTTTGTTCCCATCATTACATTTATTGGAGTATTACCCATCTCCGTGGCTGGCCTGGGTACCACGCAGGTCGCCATGCGAGTGTTCTTTTCGCCCTATGCTCCCCTGGCATTGATCACACCGTTGTTGTTGGGTGCGGCGCTGATTGTGCCGGCATCGGTCGAGCCGGGTCTGGGAGCGGTGGTCACGGACGTCTTGCAAGAGGGGACAGCCGTGAGCCAGCTGGAACGTTCACATATTGATGCCTACAGCACTGCGACGCTGATTGGCATGTTGTTCGCTCGAATCTCTATCGGCCTGGTCACGGTGCGGGGCACTCTGCGAGACTTTCGTAGAAAAAACGCGGCTACGGCGCTTTCTCAGGAGTCGACTCCGGATTCATAAGACTGAACCGTTTGAGCTGAAAGACCATCACGGGAAAACCTGTGGCACAGGCGAATACCGAGTTGGGATCCGGCTCCCCGGTCAAATAGAATATACGTGGAGGGTCAAGCAGAGCGGTTTCCAGGGCGGCTTTTTCCAGCTTTCGGATCATGCCACCGTCTCGATTCGGACCTACCAACTCGATTCGAACCCACACTCCGGCCATGTTTGCTTCGAAGCCTGGGCAGGGGCATGCCGGTGGATTGTAGCGGGCCTGAAAGCTCTTTACTTTGGCGCTGGCCTCAGCTGCTGCAACCATCTGGGCTTCACGGCCCTCCACTCTTTCAAGTTGAGGCGGTCCAGCGGCACAACCCAGGAGGCAGGCCGCGAGCGCAATAAGGCCGAGCCGGGTCAAACGGTGGCATAGGAGTGGGTGAAAAGGAAGGTGTCCCATGATCAAAAGGTGTCCCATGATCAAACGGTATAGAGGATTCCAAAGATGGCGCAGGCCCAGATGGCGAGATTCAAGATAAAGCTGGGGTCTCGAATCATTCGTTCCGTTGGACTGGCGGGATCATCTCCTGCCAGTACCAGAGACTGAAACCGATACAACCCATATAGAATACACGGTGACGTTGCCACCAACCAGTGGGTGTTGAAACGGCTCGTTGTGGCCGGGTCCAGAGTGTACCCAACATAGGCTACGGCTGTCAGCAGGGCGATGGCTCGAAGCATAGCGACGAGACTTTCGACCCGATAGCCCGACAGGCTCTTTCGGCCGGTGAGATCCTGGCTGGTAAGCAACTCATGAAGGCGTTTGCCCAGGCCAAGAAACAAGGCTAACAAAAAGGTACAGAGAAGAAGCCATCGGGATATGGGGACATCGATGGCCACACCTCCGGCGACCACGCGAAGCACGAAGCCAACGGCGATCGATAGGACATCCAGATACGCGATTTGTTTGAGCCGAAACGAATATAGAGTGTTGAGGACAAAGTAGCTGATGGCGACCCCAACAAAGACCGGCCCCAGAACGAGACCACCGACCCCGACACATAAGACCAGGATTGCGATCATTTCGAGGCGTGCCGTCCGAACGGAAAGATCTCCACGTGCAATCGGCCGATTACACTTCAGCGGATGGTTTCGATCGGACTCCACATCACAGATGTCATTGAAGATATATACCGCTCCGGAAACCAGGCAGAAGAGGGCCGTCGCCAGCCCGGTCTTCAGCAGGGTGGTTTGTCCGAAAAAATCCTGCGCGAACACGGCGGGTGCCAGAACAAAAAGATTCTTAACCCATTGATGTGGGCGAAGCACCTTCAACCCGGCGCGCGTCAGTCCCATATGGTGGGAATTCTCCATAGCCTCGGTCTACTGGGAAGACGTCGTTTTCTCGAGCTTGAGATTGCGAGGCTCAAGAAGGAAACCGTGTTGTCCATAGATCTTCTCCACGGAGTTCCAGTATCTCTGCTCGGCTTGAGTCCACGCTCCCACAATGTCTTGTAAACGAGTGTTTGATAGTGCTCGATCCAGGGTCGGAATAGTCTTTTCGAGATCAACAAGGTCCGAATATACTTGTTCATACGCGGCCACGAGCTTCTTATGGGACTGATTCAGCAGCGGAATACTGGACTCAATAGAGCGGGCCGTACTGAGGTATATTTCGAACTTTGGTAGGACCCTTTGACCGAGTATTTGTTGAAATATATCGGCGGTTTTTGTCTGGGTCAGAGCCTTCCAGGCCTCAATCACCGCGTTACGTGAATCACGCGTCTGGGCCGATGCTTCCGAATACTGACGCAATGCTTCCGTTTCGCTGGATACGGGTATCTGCGCTCCACCGAGTTTACCGCAACCGACCAAATACAACGCTGCCAGGGCCATAAGAAAACCCAGTGGATATGTCTTTGGTGGTTTTTTACGCATAGTTGTATTCAGCCCATTCAACGAGCGTACCATACCAATTATTACAAGCGATGCCAGCGAATGATCAGGCACCCCTTTTTTACCGACATATATGCAAATCGAATGCCAACTAACAATTGAGTTGCGATTCTAGATTATTAACGCTAGGTTCCAGTTTCCCGTGGGCCCATAGCTCAGCGGTTAGAGCCACCGGCTCATAACCGGTAGGTCCCTGGTTCGAATCCAGGTGGGCCCATTTCTCGCACGTGCTATTCGGAGTTGTTCCTTTGAAAGAATCGGCCCCTGCATGGCAAACGATCGAGGCGCTCTGTGCGCTTCAAGAGATCGACAACAAAGTCCATTCGGTTGCAGACGAGCGTGATAATCTGCGTGCTCGTCTGGATCAATTGAGTCAACTATTGGAGAGGGGTCGAGAAGACCTTGGCAACCGACTCCGCAAGATTACTGACGCAGAAGAGTGGTATCGTTCCCAGCAGGATCTGCTGGTTACCGAGAAAGATAAGATAGCCCGTCTGAAATCCCAGATGGCTGGTGTCACGAAGAGTAAAGAATATATGGCCGTTCAGCGAGAGTTGGAGATGTTGCGTAAGGCATCCAACGAGCGAGCAGAAGAGCTGGACCGCTTTACCGAGGCTCTGGAAAGCCACAAAAGCGCTGTAGCGGAAGAAGAGGCGAAGCTGAAAGAGCTGGAGTCAGAAGCAAACAGCGAAAACGATATGACACAAGGGCGGATTGAGGATTTTGATAAGCGAATCAAGAAAATCGATCGGACTCGTCGCAATTGGTTGGAAAAGATACCTGCCAACGTTTTAAGGCGCTATGAGCGCGTGAAGTCGCGTCGCGAGGGGATTGCCATTGTCAAGGTGGTCAAGGAGCGTTGCTCTGGATGCTATATGATCATCCCTCCACAGCTCTATAATGTGCTGCTGCGCCGCGATTCGTTAGAGATTTGCCCATCCTGCAACCGCTACATCTTTGTTCCCGAAGATGAGGAGGCGGGTGTCGAGGCTGAGGCGAGTTGAACGCCAAGTTCTGAAATAAAAGCGATGCGACTCATTTGACACGCAACGTTTAGAGTCCGTATATCGCATCGGTACAATTCTTGATTGTAGAGGTTAGACACGATGGGAATTTCAAAGCAAACGGTATTGATTGGTGCGATCCTTATAGCCGGAACTGGTTTCGGGCTTGGCTTTATTGTCGGTCGAATGCCGGCCACCAAAACGACAGATACGGCTAGTGATGAAGCAGCCGGAGATAAGACTGAGAAAGTGGCCGATGGCGCCGAAGCGGCCCCTGCGAAGCAGCCAGCAAGGAAGCAAGTCCAGGCCAAACCGCCGAAGCCTGTAGCGCCGACGCCGCCAGCGGCCCCAGCGGCTCCACCGTCGGTTTTCAAAGCGACTGTTTCGGAAAAAGATCCGGCCAAGGGGGCGAAGGATGCTCTGGTCACCATCGTGGAGTTTAGCGACTTCACATGTGGCTACTGCTCCAAGGTGTTGCCCACCCTGGACCAGATACAGACTAAATACGGAGATGATGTACGCCTTGTCTTCAAGGTCGCTCCCAGAAATCAAGCGGGCCGATTGCCTGCGATGGCAGCCCTTGCAGCGCATGAACAAGGCAAGTTCTGGGAAATGCATGACAAGCTCTTCGCGGAGAGAGGCGGATTCACTCGTGACAACCTGGTCAAATGGGCCGGCGAGTTAGGGCTGGATGTTGCGGCTTTCTCCACTGCTATCGATGAAGGTGAAAAGCGGTTTGGACCGGCAATTGCCGCAAATGGTCGTCTCGGTGGTCAGATCGGAGCTCGTGGGACTCCCCATTTTTTCATCAATGGTCAGCGTATTCGTGGCGCCCAACCCGTGGCGAACTTTGAGGCGGTTATCAGTGCGGAACTTGCGAAAGCCCAGAAGGCCGTGGCAGGTGGAATGAGCAAAGACAAACTCTATGGGTCGATCATGAGTACGGCAAAACTCGACGCACCGGCCCCTGCGACACCGCGCCGCGCCGCCCCGACAGATAAGACCATTTACCGGGTGCCCGTTTCACCAAGGGAGCCCGCCAAGGGGCCGGAGGATGCATTCGTGACATTGGTGGAGTTCAGCGACTTCACATGTGGCTATTGTGCCAAGGTGATCCCGACAATCGAAAAGCTGCAGGAGACCTATGGCGAAAATTTGCGGGTGATTCATAAGGTTGCCCCGCGTGGACCCAATGGGATTCCACCGGCCTACGCTGTCATGGCAGCCCACCAGCAAGGCAAATTCTGGGAAATGCACGACAAGATATTTGCGAACCGGAAGGGTATGAACCGTGAGAACTATATAAAGTGGGCGGGTGAGATCGGCCTCGATGTGGACAAGTTCACCAAGTCCTTTGATGACGGAGAAAATGTTCTCAAGCCATCGATTGCAGGAAATATGCTCTTGTCGAAAACCGTCGGTGCCAGGGGTACTCCGCACTTTTTCGTAAACGGGCGAAAGTTACGTGGAGCGCAGCCTTACGAGACCTTCCAGGCCGTGATTGATGAGGAGTTGAAGAAAGCACAAGAGATGGCGGCGAGCGGTACCCCGAAAGCCCGCATCTATGGAACCCTTATGGCCAAGGGAAAGTCGGAGGAGCCTCCGACACCACTGGCGGCCGCGGGTACGACAGCCACATTCACGGTCGATGGCTATCCCATCTATGGAGCGGAAAGTGCGCCGGTGACGCTTGTGGAATTCAGTGATTTCCAATGCCCGTATTGTTCGAAGTTTGGTCCGGTTCTGAAACAGGTTGTGAAAGATATGCCCGGCAAGGTCCGGCTTGTCTTCAAGCAGTTCCCATTGAATTTCCATAAGCAGGCACGGCCAGCTGCAAGAGCGGCTCTGGCTGCGCATAAGCAGGGCAAGTTCTGGGAGATGCATGACCTTATCTTTGCCAAGTACCGGGAGCTGAATGACGGGTTATATGACGAACTTGCGACGACGCTTGGTCTGGATCTTGGAAAGTTCAAGGCCGATATGGCAGACGCGGCCATTGAACAGATGATCAATGCGGATGTACAAGAAGGCCGTTCGGGTGGTGTACGAGGAACGCCAACTTTCTTTATCAACGGCCGTCGTTACCAGGAACAAGATCGCAGCGTGGACGCGATCAAAAAGGTCATCAGCGAACAGATCCTCAAGAAATAGTGAGAACCCGACTACTCGGGTATGACCACAGGGATCTCGACCGGTAACCGGGTAACGGTAACCGTGTCGGGTTCCTTTGTGCGGCTCTCGAAGATCTCCCCATCGACCGTGAATGATCCTCGAAAGGAGGCCTTCTGATTTGGAGCTGGACGGCTCACATATGGGTGTTTGCCGCCGAATAGCAGATGGGGAATGACTCGGACCAGTTCTCGTTCCCGCATTCGCGAGACTACAACCGATGCGAAGCCCTTGTCTGATGGGTCAGGCGACGCCATGGCTACGATGCGCCCTTTAGCCAGGGTCAAGGGAATGGTGGAGGCGACAAAGGTCTGGGCCTCTCCATAGGCGGTATTGTCGATGGCAAGCTCCCCGCAGGTAGCGTTCAGGCGATGGCCATACTTTTTCCAGACAGCGGTGTTAAAGAATGTTCCCGTGGTCGCATGCACCAGGAACCGGGCCAGGCCATGATAGCCTGCGCCCAGATCGTCGTAGGTCTTGAGGGCCTCTACAACCAGGGACGAGCCCAGAACAAATCCCACAATCCTTCCGTGGTTCTCGGAGCGGATGTCTAGCATGGGAACATTTCGGGTCTGTAATCGGCCCAGTGGGCGCCCCGCAAATTGGCTACAAAAACGTCGCATGGCGCGGATGGGAACCTCCTTCGTCCCAAAGGCGCGTGCAAAGACGTTCATGGTGCCGCCGGGTATGACGAGTAGAGGTGGGAGTTGCAGCTCCTGACCCGTGGTTTCCCGAATTTTACTCTGCAGCCGAATGAGAAGGTTGACTACGTGGTGGACAGTCCCATCGCCACCGGCGATAGCCAGCACGTTGATGCGGGCAGCGAATAGGAGCTCTGTGATCGCTTGAACCAGGTGAGTGGAGGTTTCTGTTTGCCAGATGAGTTCGGCCTCGGGGACCAGGCGTCCCAGCAGGGAAAACCGGCTCGCCATATTTTTACGACTGCTACGGTTGCCGATTACACCGAGGCGAATCGCGTGCTGGGGCCCTAGTTTGTCGTGATACGCCAGCACTTGCTGTCGCGTGGGTGGCTGTAGTGGAACGGACCACATGGTCGTCGGCCAGACCAGGTGTGGGGTACTTTTTGTCGGACTCTTCAAGTGCGTGGACCCGCGGATGGTATTCGACCAGCTTGGCATGTTCCTCTTCTTTGCGAAAGGGGCTGGGCTCGACAAAGCCAGGCTTTCCGCGCAAACTGGATTCTTCGCCGTTTCGACCGTGCCACCGTCATATGCCCGAGTTTGGACCAGAAAACCTCCTATTTCCCCAGAATCTGCTCAACCGTTGGTCGTTTGAGCGGCATCTAGCCCAGTATTCAGGGGCCCCGTTTTGCCGATTGCTTAGTGTTTCGGTAGATATGTTCTTGGACACCGCACTGCAAGAGAGTGGTGTAGAGCTCTACGAACTCTCGGTGGTTGGTCTCGGAGGCTACGGCCGGTTTGAGCTTGCTCCCAGAGCCGACATCGACATTCTTGTCTTGACCTCTACCCTGGACACGGAAGGCGTCGCACGTGTTCTTCAACCATGGGTTCGTGGGGTGGAGGCGGCCGGTTTTCATCCCAATATCCGGACGAGCACAACCGCTCGACTTCTGGAGGAGGCTGACACCGATATCAAGGCGGCGGTGACCTTGCTGGATACGCGACACATAGCTGGAGACCCAGATCTTTTTGGGGAGCTCAGTATTGGCTTTGAGGAACAAATCCTTCAAGAGAAACCCGAGCAACTGGTGCGATTTCTGCGTGCTGAAACGGAGTTGAGACGTGAGCGTTTGCGGAGTCATTGGAATCTTTTGGAGCCGGATATAAAGCTGAGCGAGGGTGGGCTTCGTGACTTTCACGCCGTACGGTGGATTCGCGAGTTTGTCCTTCGTGAGGGGGCCGAGGTGCCCGACGCCGAACGCGTTGTTCTTCACGAGGCACATGGCTTTCTTTTATGGTTACGGACCGTCTTGCGCATAACAGCTCAGGACACGGAAGAGCGATTGTCGTTGGAGAATCAGGCCCTTCTGGTTCGGAGTCTGAAGAAGACACCAGGATCTCATTACCATTTTGATTCTGAAGCGGAGCTATTATGTACCTACCACCAGCATGCCCGTGAAGTTGCCTGGGTTTTGCGTCGATGGCTGGCCCTCGGAGATGAGACTCTGCACGCACGAGGGGCAAAGGTGGTTCCCGATCGACGAGTCCCATCCGAGGCCGGAGTTGTGATTCGGGGTGGACGTCTGGCCTTACAAACGGACATCTACCCGGCGGATCTTCCCTCGGCCGGGTTGCGCCTCTTTCGATGTGTGGCGCATACGGGGCTCAAACTTCATTTCTCTGCTTATAGTTCACTCGATTCTGCGATGGCCTATACGGACTGGAGCCCTTCGAACGAAGACTTTCAGGTCCTATTCGATGTGATCTGCTTGCCCGATCAAGGATCGAAGGCGTTGGAGCAGCTCTATGATTCGGGGTTGATGGGCCGGATGTTGCCGGAGTTTGAAAAACTCAAGGAGATCTATATCCCGGATCCCCAGCGACTCTATACGCCTGCGGTCCACGCCCTGCGAAGCCTGCATCTCCTGCGCCAGATCGCTGCGGGTCGCGAGCCTGGGGCGGAACAGGCCTCGGATCTATTGCGTCAGCGCTACGACCAGGATTCCACGCTGATATTTGCGATACTTCTTTCTCCGTTTTGTTCGAGCCCTGAAGCAGACGGTTTCGACGGATCGGAGACCATTCGGTTGATTCTTGACCACTTTGGTCTGGGCCAGGACCAGCAGGATGAGGTTCTGTTCCTGGTGGCTCACCGAATGAAAATATTAGATATGATGCAGCATCGTGATCTGGCGGATGAGCAGATGTTTCTGCAGCTTGCCAAGAGCCTCGGAACGGTGGGACACCTCGACCGTATATTCCTTTTGTCGACGGCCGATCTGCGGGCGCGGAATCCGGCGATGGTCTCAAGCTGGATGTTTCGACAGCTCGAAACCACCTATATCAAGGCACGCGCGGTTCTCGACCAGGGATTGGCGCTTTGGACCAATACGGACACAGTTGTCGAGCGTATGACCAATTTGTTGATCCAACGACAGGTCGGGTTTGCGCGGGAAAAGACACATCCACGGCGAGCGGAAATCCGCCGGCATTTTGAGCGGCTACCAACCCGTTATGCGCTATATGTTTCTCTAGATGATGTTCCACTGCATATGGACATATTGGCCGAAGTGGAGGACGACGATGGCAATTCGGTCTTTACTCTCCGGGTTCGGCCGACGGGCGGAGTACAGACGGATCTGAAAGGAAAACAGTTCTTGCCCAGAAAACGGGTATTGACCGAGGTTGTAATCGGTTTGCGAGATCAGCCAGGGCTGATGTCTCTTATGGCCGCGGTCGTCGCCGCGCAGGGAATCAACATTCGAGAAGCGTATGCCTTTACAACTAATGATGGTCTGGCCCTGGTATCTCTTGTGGCCGAAGGGCCTACGGCCACGCCCGATCATGTGGGTCCACTTCAGGCTTCGCTTGAGGTGGCACTGCAAGATCCAAGCGCGTTTTTCAGCCAGTCGGCAGAGGTATTGCAAGAAGCCCGGGAGGCAGAAGGTGCCCGTCTTGAGCCGAGCGTGGGTTTAGTGGAGGAGCCGACCGGCCCCTGCTTGGGAGTCGAAATCGAAGGTGTTGATCGCAGGGGTCTGCTTTTCGATATCTGTCGAGCCATGGCCGAGTGTAATCTGAACATTCATCTGGTTCGTATAGGGGCTCGAACGGACGAGGCCTATGGGGTGATATGGGTCTCGGAACTAAATGGTTCTCGACCAGAATCGCCCGAACGTCATCAGGAGATTTTGAAGCATTTGAAGGACTCCCTTCAAGGACGGACCTGAGATGGTGTTGTCTGAAACCGAGTCTTTTCTCGATCATCTTCGGCTTGAGCGAAACGCCAGTCCCAATACGGTGCAGGCATACCGGCGCGATTTGAGGCGGTTACAAGCGCATCTGGCCAAGGCAAAGGTCTCGATGGGCGAGATCTCTCGAGACGTCATGGTCGCCTTTGTTGTGAAGCTTCTGGATTCGGGGCTCAATCCCCGATCTGTTCAACGGATCCTGTCCGCCAGCAATAGCTTCTTTGCCTTTCATGTGGCGGAGGGCTTGCTTACTGATAACCCGATGGATCTGCTTGACCGGCCTCGTGCATATAAATCTCTACCGAAGGTCTTAAGCCCAGACGAAGTGCTTGCGATCTTGGACACGACCGCGAGTGATCGCCCAGCTGATATTCGAGACCGTGCCATTCTTGAATTGTTGTACGGGAGTGGTCTCCGGGTATCGGAATCGATAGGCCTTGAACTCACCGATATCCGCCATGATGAGGAGCTCCTTTTGATTCGCGGTAAAGGCAGCAAGGAACGGTTGGTTCCCTACGGAGAACTGGCCGCCAAGGCCCTCGACCAGTATCTACAGCACGTGCGGCCCGATCTTGTGCGGCGCCGCGTCGAACGGGGCCATTCGGATCATACCCGCCTATTTGTAAATCTGCGGGGTGGGCCCATAACGCGCCAGGCGGTGTTCACAATGGTGCGAGCGCGAACCCTGAAAGGCGGTGTGCAAAAAGAGGTATCACCCCATACCCTGCGCCACTCCTTTGCCACCCATCTTCTAGCGGGAGGGGCCGATCTTCGCGTAGTCCAGATGCTTCTTGGGCATGCGGACATTGGGACGACCCAGGTCTACACCCATGTGGATCGAAGCCTGCTGAAGCGTACCTTCGAACAGTTTCATCCGCGCTCGCGTGGTTCTACCTAGTCACAAACCGTACTTCGGATGCGCTCGATTTCGTCGGTTATCAGCCCGTAGGCTCCCCAGCGACCAGCCTTTTCTGCCGAGTCTGAATCGTTCACATTCCAGATCAGAACATGCACCCCGAGTCGACGAGCACGTCGGATAATACCTTTGGACACCATCCCCCACTCCAACGATACAAAGGCGTGGTTGTCTGTATGGGCGGTTGTGACGGCGCGGCGACCGAGCCGGCGGGCAAAAAAGCGACAGGAAGTTACCGATTCCAGTTCGTAGACACGACCAACGGGGATACAGGCATCCCGACTCTGAATGGTAGCAATTACATCGGGATTGAAGGAGGTGATGATGGTCTGTCGGTTCAGCCCGAAGGCGTGTACCAGGGCGAGGACAGCGTCTTCGACACCGGGTTGTTTGATCTCGACATTATAACTCACGTCCCGACCGAGGGTTTCAAATACGTGCTCCAGAAGGGGCAGATGAATTGCGTCCCCCATCGGCAGTTGTCGTAGTAGCTCAAGGCGTGTCTGGCTTATCTGCACCGCACGATTCGACTCAATTGGTAGCAGATCGTCATGCCGCACGACCGGATAGCCATCCTCGGTGGGCTGTACGTCCAGTTCGATCATCTCGGCTCCCTGGCTCAGAGCTATCCGAAAGGAGGGAATCGTATTTTCTAGAGCCTGATGGCGTGCACCGCGATGACCGATAATCAGGGGACGTCCTGGCTTGAGAGACTCCATCCCTGCGCCCATGGGTTCGTGGGGGGTACTCATCGGGACAAAACCAGAATGCGTGGCTCTGTATACTCGTACACAGCGTGGCGTGGCCCTTCCCGCCCCAGCCCGCTCCCTTTGATCCCACCGTAGGGCATCAGGTCGACCCG
>CAUZEG010000034.1:0-25177 GCA_963578775.1 Myxococcales bacterium | reverse complement strand
AGCCACGGAAGAAGCCACGGAAGAAGCCACGGAAGAAGCCGAGGAAGCTACGGAAGAAGCCGAGGAAGCTACGGAAGAAGCCGAGGAAGCCACGGAAGAAGCCGAGGAAGCCACGGAAGAAGCCGAGGAAGCCACGGAAGAAGCCGAGGAAGCCACGGAAGAAGCCACGGAAGAAGCCGAGGAAGCCACGGAAGAAGCCGAGGAAGCCACGGAAGAAGCCGAGGAAGCCACGGAAGAAGCCGAGGAAGCTACGGAAGAGAAGGCTGAATAAGCCCGGTTCCTAAAGCGGCGGTAGACTACAATCCGGGTAGGGACCTCCGTCCACGCATACGCCTGGTGACATGGTCGATCCAGACGACGTTGGTACGTCGGTGTGCAGCTGGAACGGGCCCGTTCCATCCGGATACCGTGTGATGGACTGGTTGTCACCACCTTCGGTTCCGTAGGAATGAATGTCCAGGGTATTTCCGTTGGGTGCCTGTAGACGAACTTCGGCGCCCGAGTTGGTCAGTCCCAGGGCCTTATCGGATGTGAGGACCTCCGCGCGTGGGAACAGTTCTTCGACAGGGGTTCCACCCGAGAAGATGAGGACCACGTCGTCGGGCTGGTAACAGCCGGCCGGAAAGGTGTGTTTCAGTGCGTCTTTTATGTAAATCTCGACCCCCGTCATATCGATCGCCTCCAAGTCGAGTACGATCAATTCCAGGAATTCATCCTGGGATGAGCTGGCGTTGGCATCTCCGTTGATGTCCTGATTGGCGGGCGGATCGGCGAGGATTTCGTTGATGACCAGCGAGCCAGATAGAGGGTACTTACAATTTGTAGTCACATCGGACGACGTGTCCGATGTGTCGATTGTGCTGGTTGTATCTGTGGTGTCGGTGGGCGGCTGGATCACTTCGTCACAATCAGGGAACGCGTTTCCTGAGGAACAGCTACCCGGAGACATGGCCAAGCCACCCGGTGTTTCGGTGTGCAGGGTCCATTCACCTATGATGTCGGGAAATCGTGTCAATGCCTGGTCTTTGGCTCCCTCGGTACCAAAGGTGACAGTGTCGAGGATGATGCCGTTGTGTCGAAGGGCAATCTGTGCGCCAGCATTGGTCAGGGTCAGCGAGCCGTTACTAATAACCGGTAAAGCGCCCTCGAACGCAGTTGCATCGCCAATGGAGCCGCCGGAAAAGACGACGACGGCTTGACCTGCAGCCAGGCAGCCAGGAGGAAAAGTATGTTTTACCTGTCCTTTGACGAGAACTTCTACATTGGTAAGCAGGATTTCACGGTCGGTGCCATTTACGAATTCGATGAATTCATCCTGTGTAGAGCTGAAGATCATATCCTTATTTGCGTCCAACTCCGAGCCGGGGTCGGCTAGCAGTTCATTAAGCACCAGTTCCCCTGTGAGTGGTGGCTCACACTCCAAGGGGGGGACATCCAGAAGACCGTTTCCATCCGTGCCGGTGCCATCCGGCTGCGGCCCGACCTTCAGGCAGACGCCCGTTGATGCACAAATATGCCCCGCGGGACAATCGGAGTTCTGGGTGCAGGTTGAGCTCCCCAAAGAACACCCCCCGACGATTGTCGTCACAAGCATAAGACATGTCGCGAAGAGAGTTCTGACCAATGTGGGGGCTTCCAGTTCGTGATGCTGGTGAATCGACATGATGCACAGATTTTTCTGGAGTTGCCAACTTACGGAATAAACGGCGAGCCAAAAAGCTTGCATCAAACGGAACAACGCACCAATATCGTTTTCCCACATTCCATTGATTCGATGAGGAACCAATGAAGCGTTTGAGAGCTCTTCTTGTCACTATATTGGTCAGTTTGTCATTCCTGGCTTTTTCAACGCATGCAATCGCTGGTAGTAAGCGGGCCGCCAAGGCCGCCTATAAACAGGGAGTGGAACGGGGAAAAGCCGGGGACTTCGATGGAGCAATTATGTACTTCAAGAAGGCCGTAAAGAACGATTCCCGGTATTCATCTGCCTGGCGCGATCTAGGGTTGGCCTACCAGAAGACCGGACAGTTTGAGGAGGCTGCAAACGCCTATAAAAAGGCGCTGAAGTTTAATCGGAGGTCCTGGTCCTCCGCGCAGGGTCTTGGACGTTCGTATATTCGGACAAAAAACGGACTGGGGGCGGTTAAGGCCTTGAATACGGCGGTGAAACTGGCCAAGAAATCCCGTAAGAAAAAGGATCGAATAGAACGATTGGAATCCTCGAATTCATCTCTTGCGGAAGCCTATGAGCTGGCAAAGAAATACGACAAGGCGGCCGAAATCTATGAGACGTTGCTGAAAAAGGACCCATCGAACAAGTTCAAGATTCGGAAGCTTGCCAAATCCCATGCTAGAGCGAAGCAGTGGGATCAGGCCATCAAGGCGTACTATAAGCTCACGGATCTCGATAAGAGTGATCGACGTGCCTGGGGCTTCATCGGACACTGCTACGAAAAGGCGGGCAATGTTGCGGAAGCCAAGAAGGCCTATCGTAATGCCTGCGACCTTGGTGATAACAAGGCTTGTATGAAAGCCCAATAAGGGCAGTTCATTCGAGGTGTGGGGTAGGTCGTCTTACCGACTACTGTCGCGCCAGCCAGATATTGAAGGCTTTCAGGTCCATGCTCTCAAGCACAAGACCATCGACGCCATCGATCTCCTCGCTCACTGTCTTCAAGGACTCCAGTCGACTCTTATCTGCGGACCGTAACAGGGCCCAGAACAGATAGCTTCGAAGCTCTCGATAGGCGGATCGCGTAGACACAAACGCCCGTTCGAGCCATTGGGAGATATTCGCAGGCAGGGGTGCTTTCTGGCTTAGATGGGCCAGCATGACGGCGGCCTTCTCACGCTGCGGCACACTGATCTCTTCATGAACTCGGACCAGAGTAGCACAGGCGGCAGGGCACTGGTCGTTGGAATCGTCTTCATCGGACGCCTCCGACGGTGGTTCCCATACCTGGAGTAGATTCGCACTACCTACACATTTGCCCGCGAGCAGGTTGAAAGCCTCAAGACGCGTCATGACGCTTCGGTTGGTACGTACGGCCTCGTTCTTTAGACTGACGGCAAGATCGTTGATTTGTTGGGCTGCGGCCCGTTTGGCTTTGTCTTCACCCGCTTTGGTCAGGAAGGCATCGACGGCACGTTTCATGACGAAATCCCGATCTTCTTCGGCTTGCTTCAGTACGGCGTTTGTTAACTGTACGGCTTTGGTGATGGAGTCTTTGGACAGATTGAGCTCAACAATGCAGTCCGAGATCTTGGGAGTCTTTTTGCATTCTTTCACGCAACTCTTGTTGCTGGGGAATAGCTTCCAATAGCAACCCACATCGGAACCGCAGGTTGAAACTGTTTGCTCATAAGCAATCACGTTTTCGGCGCGCTCTTTCGCCAGGAGCGGGTTGTTTTTCATGGCCGCTAGTACTGTCTTTTTGTAGTGACCCCAGTCGTCTTTGTGGATACCCAGAGCGATAAAGCGGACCAGCTTTCTCTTGATCTCGTCGTCATCGGCCATGGTGAATACATCGAAGAGTGCTTTCCGTGCCGGTTTGGTTCCGATAACTGCCAGTGCCCAGGCCGACTTCAAATAAAGCTGTTCATCCGATCCCGCATCTTTGTACGACAGGGCGAATTTCTTCAATGTGGGGATAATCGGATCCAGACTAACCGAATGGGGAAACTTCATCAGCGCTGTAAGGCCAATTTGAATTCGCTGCATCTGGGCCGTCACATATTTCTCTCGTTGCGACTGACGAATGCCTCGAAGGGAAAGGCGCGCCGACAGGCTCGTGGCGATGATCTTGGCCGCTCGCGGCGACCGCTGATCGGCGAGTACGACCATCAACTCGGGACCGTAGCGCCAGCGCCATTCGGGAATACGTTGTCTCTTGGTCCAATTTACGAATTCTTCGACCTCTTTCCCGTACTCACCTTTTCGATCGTGTTCCACGAGTGCTTTGATCAGGCCGATAGCGGGTGTTCCAATGGTCACAAGAGCACTTCGGGTGGCAGCAGAGGCGACTTCATTGTCATGGGCTCTCAGGAATAGCCCACGTACAATTCCGGCTACGGTTCCTCGGATGTCCGCCTGGTTCGGATCCTTGGCGATGATATCGCCCAGTTGTTTGATCGCCAACCGAAAGACTGAGACCTCTTCATTCTTCGGGTCGGGCGTATTGAGCAGATCCCGGTACAATCGTTTGTGTCGGCTCGCATCGGCCTGTACCAGAGTAAGAGCTTTCAAAGCGGCCGGTCGTGCTTTCCGGTTTGTGTTGACTACGGTCGTGAGTGCTCCTTCCGTGGATACGCCTTCAGGAGACCATGCCTCTTTATTTTGGCGGTTCAATCCGTCTTCGCCGACGACCCAACCGCAGGCCTTTACATCATCCCATCGCTCGATGATATTAGCCGCCTGGATGGCATTTTCCGGGGTACCCAGGGCACAGGTGGTGTGGTCTGTGGCAGTCGCTGAAAGGTCGCAGCCGGACAGGATCGTGACCGCTGCCACTTTCGCACTGTCGTAGCGGGTCTGGAGGCGCTGCTGGGAATTATCGATCTTTTTTAAACGCCGTTCGATTTGATGTTTCCGAACCGGGGTCGTTGTACTTTCCTTCTTCTCCGTGTCCAGTGCCTCTGTCTCACCTTTCATCGCCTCGAGTATGCTGTGGTTCTTGCTGATGATATGTCCGACAGCGTTCAGAATCTTTTCGCGTGGATCCTCGTCGTCATCTTGGACCTTTTTATTTTCTTGTTCCGACTCATATGCCGCTTTGGACGAGGCGATGTAGAGATCTTTCAGACCCCCCATGGCCACGATGCAGTGGAGATCACGGACACGCTGAAGAGCTCGTCCCTGTTCATCCTCGTCCGTGCTTGTTAGCCGTTTCGTGAAATAGGAACAGGTCTCCTTATTTCCACGAGTGCATGCCGACGCCAGCAGAATGACGAGAGTTGCGGCCAGAACAGAGACGACGGGTGCACGAAAGCGCATGGGTGACTCCACGAAGGATGTATCAGTGGCAACACTTCAATCCGCGACTGATAACCGTTTGACTGGTCGCGAACGAGGCTTGGCGGAGTCTAGCCGAAGGCCCCAGGAGGGTCAAGGTATTCGGGGGGAATGCTCGACGGGGTTCTGGAAGTGTGTCTGGAACCCTCCAGGTCTACCCTGGTCCCGTCATCTTTTCAGCGGAAGCGAAGTCTTCGCCTCCAGCAGTACAGGAGGTCGGCTCTATTCCAGCGGGCGTTTCCGCAGGGCCGGGAATAGGCCTGGTCAAGCAACCGTCGAGCAACATCCTTTATCCGGTCTGAACCATCGCGTATCGCGGTGAAACAGGCTCGTGAGTTAGCTTGCCCATTACGTCGAATCAGCCCAAGCTCGAGCAGGCGTTCGCGTGTCTGTGAGCGCAACGAACGGAGAGAGGCTGGCGTTGTCTGACGCCATGCTTCTGTCCGCGGCAGTGGACTTTCCTCGGGTTCGTTGAGGGTTATACGTATAAGAGACTCTTCAATCAATTCGGTAGCCGTCGACTCCGAAAGGAGGTCGATCAGATCGGAGGCAAGGGCCAGATCGCCGGCTAAGCCAGCCAGCCACACCGCTTCGTTTTGGATCGTACGCTGACTAAAGGCTGCAAGGTGGGTATCTATCGCACGTGTGTCGGTGAACAGAACCCGTAGAGTGGCCGTCCAATTTGCAGCTGGTCGCAATTCTATCACTTCCAGTATCGCGGCTATCTCCGACACCGGCGGTCGTTGTGCGGCAAGACGAGCAAAGGCTGTGTCCAGGGTTGCTCCGGATTGGCCGATAAGACCGGAGATGGCGGCCAGCCGAACACTGGCGGACCTTGCACGTAACCCTCGCATCATGATGTCTCGAATGGCTGGATCGTTATTTCCAAACCAACGGAGAAGATACATTGAGGCGGTCCGTGTGTCGGCGCTACCTTTCCTTGCAAGTCGAATAAGTTCCCGCTTTCGCATCTGGCGAATACGTGTATGTGCCGGATTGGTCTTTCGGTTTCGACAACCATCGAGGATGTCATCGTTGGAGCAGCCAATTCGCAGATGCAGATGGTCGTCATGTGGTTTGGCACCTCGGGGCTGTCTGACGATCTCTTTCATCTTTTCGATCAGTTTTGGCTGCAACTTTTGACGACGGGCTTCCACGATCAATTTGGAACGGATTGGATTGGAGACGAACAGATAAACGACCGGAATTTTATCCTGGTCCAGTAGGCCGCGCACAACATCCAGTAGACCGGGTACGTCCAGGAACAGCTCCTGCCCGTCCTCTGTTCGGGCCCGTCCGTGCCGATTGAACGGCACCATCGTGCCAACTTCGATGGGTATGCCCATACTATCGGTGGCTGGAAACAGAATATCGGCATCACGACCCGCTTTATGGGATACGCTCCAACGTATCTGTCCACCACCACGTCGAGAGATGTTGGCGATCTCAAGCTGTGCGCCGACTCGCGGCTTCCCGTAGAACGCAGCGGCCCTCAGCAATAATGAGATCATCTCGTCCGTGCCCAGATCGGTACCTCGTGCAATCTGGTCAGAGATAGCCCGGTGGTAGGGACCGGATGCGGGGAGTGGTTGACCATTGACCAGGATTCCGTTGGTTACACTTCCCACCGATACCGAGCCTGATGCACGGCTGACATCCGTCAAATCGGGGAGTGGATTGGGAGGAACGGGTAGCTCGCCGAGATAGGCGGCGCGTTTTCGGAGGTGGGATTCTGGGCCTTCCGCTCGAAACGTTCGTGCGTCGGAAGCGGTCCATAACGGACCGTTGGCGTGCCAGTTCGGGTTGTGGGTCTGGAAACATCCACTGGTCATAAAGAGCACTACAAACCCTATCAATACCCGCATATTGCCTCCGTATGGCGCCATCGGGACGGGGCATTTCGAGTGTCGCGTAACTGCGTTACGAACGTAGATGCTATGAAAACGCTTGTTAATTTGGACTCCAGTCTGGCTCTTTGTTGTTATTGTGTGGTAGGGAACGCCCTCCGTCCATTTTCTTGTATAAGGATAGGAAAACCCGCCGGATTCCTCATAAGCCACAATCGGTTGGCCCTGTTCTGGCGGGGATGTTCTGCGGTATGGCCAAGCGTCCAAAAAAGAAATCCAAGCCCCGCACCCGTCGTGCTAGCTCCAACAAAGCGGATGTCTCCGACAAGGGGAACGTTGAAGTCAATGTAATTCCACAAGAACATCTTCCTGTTCTGTCGGAGCGAGGTGGGGACCTCTCTCTGTATATTCGGGATATGAAGCGTTACCCGGTGCTCAGTCGGGAAGAGGAGCAGGTGCTGGCCCAGAAGTGGTATGACGATGCGGATCCGGAGGCCTTTCGAAAGCTTGTGGTCTCGAATCTCCGCTTCGTCGTGAAGATCGCCAACGAATACCGTCGCTACGGCTTTCGAGTGTCCGACCTCATTCAGGAGGGCAATGTGGGCTTGATCAAGGCCGTGATGAAATTCAACCCCAATCGCGGCTATCGCCTCATATCCTACGCCGTATGGTGGATTCGGGCGCAGATTCACGATCATATCCTGAAGAACTGGTCGATGGTGAAGTTGGGGACAACCCAGTTGCAGAGAAAACTGTTCTACCGTCTTCAAAATGCCCAGTCCGTTTTGAAGGAAAGGCTGCATGAAGAGGCGTCGGATCAGGAACGGGATCGAATGGCTCTAGAACATATTGCCGATTCCCTTGGGACGGATGCTCGAACCGTGGAAGAGTTCCAGACCCGAATGAAACGGCGTGATCTGTCCATTGATGCTCCGTTGTCGGACGACAGCTCGTATAGTGTCAGCGATCGGCTGCCACAGAACGCGACGGATCAACATGAGGCCCTGGAGGTCAGTCAATCGCACGACATGCTGCATGATGTCATCGACGCGGTGCGTACCGATCTCAACGAACGGGATCTATATATTCTCGATCAGCGAATTCTGTCCGAGTCTCCCCAGACCCTGGAGGAGTTGGGGGACCGCTACGGCGTTTCCAAGGAACGGATCCGACAGGTCGAGAAACGTATCCGTGAAAAGATTGTAAAGGCCGGACAGGACCGCTTTCAGGACATCAAGTATCTACCGTCAGAGGACGAAGATAACGCTTGATTCTACTGCTAGCGCGCCGCGTCGATACTTTCGAGGGTCTTGCGATTCGGAAGGAAACTTCCGCCGCGATTTACAAAGACTACGTCGAAGGACTTCTCTTCGGCCGGACTACAGGTCTTCAATGTGACGATGGCGCTCAGATCCAACACATCGTCGATATCGATCCGCTTTGACTCCCATCGGGTCTGGATCATTTCGTTGCATAGATCCGATTCCAAATACGTCAACGTGAACAGTGGCTCTTCACGAACGGTTCGCCGTTTGAATGTGAGTATGCCGAATCTGGCTTCATGGCTTTCACTGGACGCGCCGAAGCTGGCCGTACCGGTCGTATTTCGGTCCGATCGGATTACAATGCGATGTTGTTGGGAGTTTGAAAGAAAACGGTACCATCCTGTGATCGCCGAAACTTTATGTATGGCATGGGAGCTCCATCGGTTTCGTCGTTTCTTCAGGTGGACGAGGACCTCGTAGGCGTCTACGTTCGGATTGGTGTCGTCTTGTGGGCCCATACAATCGAATACCCGTACCAATGCCTCGTCTTTGTTGGAGCCTGAAAAGCTACCCAATAGAACCTGATTGGCGGGCACCAATGGCTCGATGGTTGTGCGATAGAACTCGGTTCGTTTCGGGCAACGGGCGCGGCGCAACGCACGCTGAATCGCCGGCATCGCCTCCTCGCTGGGGTGTATCAGGACCCCATCCGTGGGATTCATGCCGATGTAGTCCGTGGGGTCTTCCCGTATCGGCTCTTTTGCAACCGGTGGAGTTTCTTTGCCGTCTGAGCCGGTTGCCGTGCTGCCACCAGTTTTCGGCCCAAGGCGGGCAAACGCCCGAAACGAGAAGTCGGTTTCATTGCGGCTTTGATGGCAAAGCATGCAACCGTCTGTGTCTACATTATCTGCGGGTTTGTGGGTGTCCGGCTCATAGGCTGCCATCCGCCAGGTACCTTTGGCAGTCTTTTGCATTACCGCAATCACAAGGGGGTTGCCGCCGGTGATCTGACTGCCTTTCCGTTTTGCCGTACGGATCTCCTTGACCAGGACCGACCCCGCCACAAATACATTGTTTTTCAACCGGGTCTCTGGGCTCATGAACATGGACCAGACTTCCTCCGCTCCGTCCCGATAGATGGGAGCGTTGGAGAGTTTGTTCCATTTGGTGTAGCCATCGGGGAACCCGTCCGATGCATGGCTACGCCCTTTGGGAGATGTATCCGGTCGGGTGGCTTTCTGCTTCTGAATGGAGGGCTTCTTTCGATCCGAAGATGCTTTGGCGACTCCAGAAGGAGGGTTCAGCCGGCTGGAAACCGACGTCCGGTCCGTTCGGGGGATGACACGCGAACCAGGACGTACCTCGTCGGTTACGAGACGGTCTCCAGGTTGGACACCGCTACACGCGAAGACCAGGCTTAAGACGAAGCTTAGCGTGAGGATTCTGCCAGAGCGATTCATCATGAAGTCCACGATTACCGGATTCCCGAAAATATGCAAAGACGTTGTTTCGCTTTCTCACAAACAGGAACAGATGACGACGTTCATTCGTTTCTTTAACTTGGATATATCTGGGGACACGATAGGATGACTCTTATGATTCGAGCTGCGATATTTCTGGGGTTGACGCTGATGGTCTACCCATCTTCTGGGATCGCCCAGTCGTCCACGAACGAGGGGGGCGCGATGTACCAGTGCATTCGACCCGACCCAACGGCTCCTGGACAGGCGGTGTTGCACTATACGAACGACCCGGATGGCTTTCGGACACGGTATGGGAAGGATTTGAACTGCAAACCCATGATGCGTTTTGAAGATTCGGGGGGGAAGAGTAGCAAAGAGACCAAAGGGAAAAAGAAGGGTTCGGTGCGCAAAAAAAAGAAGAGCCGGGCGTATACTCCCCCCTCCGGCGATCCTGTGAAAAAGATGGTCCCAAGTACGAAGGCTCGAATCAGTAATACGATTCTCCAAACCGTGCGCGTGGCCGCTGACCGATTTGGTTTGTCCGAAGATTTCGTGCTTGGTGTGATTTATGTGGAGTCCCGATTCAAGCCGAACGCAGTTTCGAGGGTTGGAGCGATGGGTTTGATGCAGCTCATGCCGGCGACGGCCAGGGATCTTGGCGTCAAGGATCCCTTTGATCCCCAGGACAACATTATGGGGGGTACGCGGTTATTGCGGCAGTTGGCCAATCGGTATGACGGGGACTATGTTCGCGTCATTTCGGCCTATCACGCCGGGGGAGGCGCCGTGGCACGAAAAGATGGGATCCCCTACGAAAAGACCGATGAATATGTCCGTATGGTTCTCGATTCCTATTACGGGTTCGTAGACGGAACTCTCGAGATTCCGGGCAACTGAGCTATAGATTGCCGAGCGATTGCAGGATCTGTCCGCCACCGCCGCGCCAGATGACTGTGTCCCGGAGCCAGGTACTGTCGTCGCGGTTTGGATAATCCACATTGAAGTGAAGTCCCCTCGACTCTCGCCGCGCTAGCGAGCATTCAATGATGAGGTGGGCGACGGTCACGAGGTTTCGGAGTTCCACAAGGTCTCCGTTGAGGACAGTGTCCCAATAATCGTCGTGGACCTCCGCCCGAATCAACTCAATACGGCGACGAGCCCTGTCCAGGCGCTTATTGGATCGGACTATCCCGACATAATTCGTCAAAATCCGACGAATTTCATCCCAGGATTCACTGATGATCACGCCCTCCCGTAACGGTCTGGCAAACCCGGACGACCAGATTGGGAGATCTTTGGCCGGTGGGTTCAGCTGACCCGAGTGATAGCGTTTGACGATGTCCGTTGCCACCACCTTGGCATAGACGGCGCACTCGAGTAGGGAGTTGGAGGCCAGTCGGTTGGCACCGTGAAGACCGGTGCATGTGGTTTCTCCAAGTGCCCAGAGAGCGGGCAGAGTCGTCTGCCCCCTGCGATCGACGAGTACCCCGCCGCAACAATAATGTGCGGCTGGAACCACCGGAATGGGTTCATTACGCAGGTCGAAACCGAATTCCAGACATCGTTTTAAAATGAACGGGAACCGATCTGTGATGAAGTCCGAATCCCGATGGCTCAGATCCAGATATACGCAATCATCACCGGTTGTTTTTAGTTCGTGATCGATAGTTCGGGCTACGATGTCGCGTGGCGCAAGTTCGGCCAGCGGATGAACATTCGTCATGAATCGTTCGCCACGAGAATTCAGAAGATGGGCCCCTTCGCCACGTGTTGCTTCGCTGATCAAGAAGGACTTGGCTTGTGGATGGAACAGGCAGGTGGGATGGAACTGAACAAATTCCATATTGGCTATGCGCGCCCCGGCCCGGTACGCCATTGCGATGCCGTCTCCCGATGCGATGTCGGGATTACTTGTATAGAGATACACTTTGCCCGCACCGCCGGTAGCCAGGACGGTGGCCGACGCGGCGAATACTTTGACCTGGTTGTTGGCCAGGTCGAGTACATAGGTGCCCAATACCGGATCGCTCTCACTCGTCCCGACCGGTCCCGCCCCGGCAGTCGCCCGACTTCTGGTAATCAGATCAACGGCCATATGACGTTCGAATATCTGAATCCTGGGATGCTCCCGCGCGTGTTCGGCAAGGGCCTCCTGGATAGCGAGTCCCGTTTGATCTTTTACGCGTGCAACGCGACGTCGACTATGTGCTCCTTCATTGGCAAGACTCAACTGGGATCCACTCCGATCGAAGGGAACGCCATACTCCAGAAGCTCTGCGATTGCCTCTGGCCCGCCCTTTACGACCATGTCGACGACGTCGGGATGACAAAGCCCCGCACCGGCCTGCAGCGTGTCCTCGATATGAAGATCAAAGTCATCGTTATCGGCCAGAACCGCCGCGATTCCACCCTGGGCATATCGGGTATTGGACTCCATCAGCACCCGCTTGGTGATGATAGCGACATCCATGGATTGGGCGAGGCGCAGGGCCGTACACAGCCCGCCAATTCCGCTGCCAATAACTACTGTGTCAAAGGTTTCGACCATACCGCCTAGTGGCATTCCCATGGTCCTCTCGTCAAGTCTTGGATGGATCTGTTCTCCGCATTGGAGGCAGCGAAAGATGGGCTTGAGTCCTTGTGATCCGCAGAAAATAAAGGGTCTGTTTTTTTTGACCAGGCTCGAAACTGGGGTTTAACAGATAGTATCTATGTGAGTAATTGGGAGCCTCGGCTTGACTGTTCGTACAACCGAAAAAATGCGGCGTGTTCAAGAGCTGCTGGAGCAGGGCATGGTCATGGTGCATCTTGATGCACGGTTGATGGGTGTCGCGGTTCCCGTCGCCCATCTGGGCAACCATGCTCTCGCATTGAATCTCTCCTATCGGTTTGAGATCCCCGACTTTGAGCTTTCGGACCAGGGGATTCAGGCTTCTCTGTCGTTCAGTGGGGATCCATTCCCGTGTCAGTTGCCGTGGGATGCGATCTTTGCCGTCCGGAGTCATGTAGATGATTCGTTTTTTGTATGGCCAGAAGACGTTCCCATTGAGCTGCTTGTACGAGCTCGAACCGAGCTTTCCCGCACAAGCGGAGGGACCAACACTATGACCATGTCGGAAAATGAAACCCAGGCCGTGGTCGTCGATGGTACGGGAGAGCTGCTTCAGGAGGTTCCGCCGGTTGGTAGACCCACCTCTGTCCCCTATCTTCGCATTGTGAAATAACGGATGTTTCGTAAGGGTGCCGCCCCGCCCGTAACCGGTGTCTTTGGCTCGTTTTCCGGAGCGTCATTGGTGACGGTACCGGCTCCCATACCCGCAGAGCATCCCTGTCAGGGTTGTGTTGCACCCTGTTGCTCGACCGTTACGGTCTTTGAGATGACGCCTCGAACGTTTCGGGACGTGGATTATCTGGGTTATGTGTTGGGATTCGACCGCCTCGAGCTCATATGGCTTTCATCGGGTGCCGTAGAAATCACGTACCGCGCCTTATGTCGTCATCTGGAGCGCGCGACGAGTCGCTGTAAAGTCCATGGTACGCCACAGCAACCGGACCTTTGCCGCGACTATGATGCCACGTCCTGTGAGTATAAATCACAGTTTCTCGGCTCGGCCACGTCGGACTCCGTGCGCGTGTCGGCAGCTCGGTTTTCCGAGGTTGCGGCACTGTTCTCCTATGATCCGGGCGGCCAGATTGTTGACGCTCCGGATTGCGACGCGATCCGCACGATCATGACGCGACAAGAAGAGAGCTGCGAAAAAGACGAAGCCAATACCTACGGACGCACCCGGACATCCGTTCGGGTACCCGCTGATTTTGAGACGCCTTCCGTACTCGGCCATCAGGATGCTCGTGTGTCGCCCTGCGAAGGTTGCTCCGCTCCCTGCTGTGAGGTGTTGTTGTTTCGGCTACCGGACCCCGTTAACCGAGAGATCGTAGATTTCTACAGCTATATTACGGGCTTTCCGGGGCTGGAAATTGCGAGTACGCCCAGGGGTTGGGTGATACAGTGTTTCTCACGATGTCGACATCTCACCCGCGATCGCCGTTGTGGTCTATATGGCAAGGACGAACGGCCGGTCCATTGCCAGACCTATGATGCCTGGGCGTGTCGTTACGTACCGACCTTTCTTCAGGGGGATGAACTGTATGTTCCTATCCCTGCGGATCGCTGGGAGCAGGTGGTTGGCTTATTCCAGTTCGACGAGGCGGGCCAGACCGTCGATCCACCGGATCACCAGATGATCTCGGCGCAGATCGTGGGAGATTGATATGCGAGATGGGCCGTCTGCGTTCATTTGTGGGGATCAGTTTTGCTTTTCCTATTTGATCTTTCTACGCTTAGTAACGTTGGGCTTTGGTGTTTGTTTTTTGTTTGTTTGTGTTGATTTTTAGGAGGGCTTTTATGAAACGCCTTATTTTGATTCTTGTTTTCTGTTTGACTCCTCTGGTTGCCTTTTCCGAGTCCGAAGAAGTGCCTGCTTCATGCACTTCTGATGTGGACTGTCCGGAGGGCACAAGCTGCCAACAATTACCCATGATGGGAATGGCCTGCGATCCGGACGACGAAGAAAGCTGTCCGGAGATGATACCCGAGTACGCCTGTCTTCCCGATGAGGGTTGGACGGAGGACATCTGCACCACTGATGCCGATTGTTCGGAAGGATCCATCTGTCTTAGGACACCCTGCCCAGCCTGTGAATGTGCACCATGTACCGACGAGGAAGACTGTCCTCCCTGCGATTGTCCACCTTGCGATGAAAGCGGGATCTGTGTTCCCGAGCATGGCAATGAAGGGCATGGTTCACTTGTGGGCGACCTCTGCGACACCGATGAACAGTGTCCGATGAGTTTTACCTGCCAGGAAATCGAAACCAGCTCCTGTGGGACCATGGTGGATCCACCGTCCTGTGTATGCCCCAGCTGTACCCCCGGTGAAGAGTGTCCCCCCTGTGATTGTGACGACGAGCCCACACCGGATGATGGCGGTTCGACACCAGCGATGCCTGGAGCGGACGAAGAAGATGGTCGGGAAAAGGAAGGCCGGGAAGAGGACTGTGTTCCGGAAACGGAGCAACGCTGTGTCTTTACACCGATAGACTGTCTTGAGGATGCGGATGTCTGCGGCGACGGTTTTTATTGCGCCCCGATCGAGTCGTGTTCCGTTTCTGGCTGGTCTGGTGGTACGGGTTGCGTCTGCGCGGACTGCCCGGAAGGCGAGGAATGTCCTCCCTGTGAGTGTGACGAGGATCCTGTACCGCCCTCCGGTGAAGAGGAGATCTGTGAAACCGAGGCGGCCATCTGTGCGCCAGAGGAGATCGAATGCGCCGAGAACTCGGATTGTCCCGAGGACTGGGAATGTGCAGGGATCCCCCAGTGGAACGAGACTACTATGTGCACATGTGCTCCGTGCGATTGTCCCGATTGTGAAGGGGATGATTGCGAGCCCTGCGAGTGCCCTCCCTGTGAATGCGACGACATCGATCCAGAACCGGAGATCTTGTCGCTTTGCCTGCCCGAGGGCTGGCTGGACATTCTGGGTCCCGTGCTTTCGGACGGACTGGACGTGGACGAAGCGCTCATCCGCTCCGAACAGGGATCGAACGGCAATGGTGGTCCAGATACCCGTCCTGTCGATCCGGCGGGAGGAACCGAGAACGCCGCGAAGTCCAGTGGCGGTGGTGGTTGCACCGCGGCCCCGACCAGTGGTCCTTTGACAGGGGCGTTGTTCGTTCTGCTACTCCTCGTCGGTAGTCTGCGACTGCGTCGACGCGAGGAAGCTGTCTAGGCTATCCTGAGTCGTGATGGAACCTTGTTGGGGGGTTGGGGCCTGTCTGGGCCTCAACTCCCCTTTTTCTTCTCGACCCGATACATTGCGGCTGGTAAAAGCAGGCCCCGGTTTTATTTCCCCTCCCAGGTCGTGTCAGGTGTTTGATGAGTGAGCAGCAGGGTATCGATGGTTCGATGATCTCGGTGATTCTCCCCGATGGTGCTCGGCGGGAATTGGCGTCCGGGGCCACCGGTCAGGATCTGGCGATGTCGATCGCCGAGGGTCTGGCCCGGAAATGTGTCGCTATAGAGGTCGATGGAGTCCTACAGGACCTTCATCTGGCCCTGGCGGATGGGGCTACTGTGCGCCTAATCACCTGGGATGACGCCCAGGGACTTGAGGTCCTACGTCATTCCAGCGCCCATGTATTGGCCCAGGCGGTGGTGAGCCTGTTCCCCGATGCCAAACCGACGATTGGTCCGGTGGTGGACGAGGGGTTCTACTATGACTTCCACGTGGAGACCCCCTTCACACCAGAAGATCTCACGGCTATCGAGAAACGGGTCAAGGAAATCGTAAAGGCCAAGATCCCACTGCGGCGCTTCGAGGTCGGTCGGGATGAGGCTCTTGGCCTGTTCAAAGACAACCCCTTCAAGATTGAGATCATTGAATCCGTCGACGGGGACGAGGTCGGAGCGGGTGAGACCGTATCGTATTATGAGCAGGGCGATTTTGTAGATCTCTGCCGTGGCCCACATGTTCAGCATACGGGGCAGGTTCGGGCGTTCAAGATCTTGAAACTGGCGGGAGCGTATTGGCGTGGCGATAGCGAGAATCCGCAGCTTCAGCGCATTTACGGGATCTCGTTTCCAGACAAGAAACAGCTTAAAAAACACCTCCAGATGCTGGAGGAGGCCAAGAAACGCGATCATCGTAGAATTGGGCGCGATCTTGACCTCTTTTCTTTCCAGGCTGAGGGACCAGGCTTCCCATTCTGGCACGCCAACGGGATGCTCCTGTACAACGCCGTGGCGGACTTCTGGCGGCACAAACATCGCTTGGCGGGCTATGATGAGATCCGTACACCGATGATGCTCTCAGACGCTCTCTGGCATAAAAGCGGTCATTACGAAAACTACAAAGAGAATATGTACTTTTCGAACATCGACGAGCAGGGATTTGCGGTCAAACCCATGAACTGCCCGGGCGGTGTACTCGTATACAAGTCCCGACGTCATTCCTATCGTGAGCTGCCTCTGCGGGTTGCGGAACTCGGCCATGTGCATCGCCATGAAATGAGCGGAGTACTCCACGGATTGTTCCGGGTACGATCGTTCACCCAGGATGATGCCCATATCTACTGTCGGCCCGACCAGATCATGGATGAAGTCGTGGGCGTCATGGAATTGACGCAGGATATCTACGGAGCGTTTGGATTCGAAAACGTGGAAATCGAACTGAGCACACGGCCCGAGAAGTCCATCGGTACAGACGAGATGTGGGAAAATGCCGAAGCTCAACTTCAGGGCGCGCTGGAAAAATCTGGGGTGGAGTACAAACTGAACCCCGGTGATGGTGCATTCTACGGTCCGAAGATCGACTTTCACATCCGGGACTGTATGAATCGGTCCTGGCAATGCGGAACGATCCAACTGGACTTTGCACTGCCCGAGCGGTTCGAATGTACCTACGAGGGGGGCGATGGAAACCGCCACCGTCCGGTTATGATTCATCGCGCGTTACTCGGCTCGCTGGAACGGTTTATCGGGATTCTCATCGAGCATTATGCTGGTAAGTTCCCCTTATGGCTCAACCCGGCCCAGGTGCGTGTTCTGCCCGTATCCGACAAGTTCGCGGATTACGCCAACAAGGTTGCAGCAGAGTGGTTCCAAGCCGGTATCCGCGCTGCTGCCGACGTACGAAACGAGACCCTCGGAAAACGGATTCGTGAAACCCAACTGATGCGGGTGAACTACCAGGCCATCGTGGGAGAGCGTGAGGTCGCCGACGGAACGGTCAGTATCCGCTCCCGAACGGGTGAACAAGTAGGTGTCTTCTCGATTGCCGACTTCAAGGACCAATTATTGGCGGAGATCAACGCACGGACCATCCCCGGGGACGCCTTCCCGGAGAATAGTGACGAATCGTCCTCTACTGAGTCGGCGGCAGAGTGAAGTAGAACGAGCCTGAGATTTCAAGCTCTTCCTTCAGCTCATTCGTGGTGTCCTGCACCAGGGTCCCCTCTACCGATCCGCTGAAGATCTGGCCGGGGGTATTACCCCAATTGGCCACAATGATCTTGCCATGCGATCCCTCGACCGTGGACCGATAGGTCACATTGTCGATGGCAAATTTAAAGGCCGGTGGGTCGGCGCTGAAGCTGTATTTTGCGGGGCCCGGGGTTTGGACCGGGTATTCGGGAGAGCCCTGGATAATCCCGAAGTTCAACTCCATTTCGGCGTAATCCGGATTGTACATGATGTCATTGATGGCCAGGCCGATAACACCGGCCGGATAGTGGGTGGAGCCAAAAGAGAAGGCCGTTGTGTCGCCGGTTAAATCCCGATCAAATACCATCTCGTCACCATGGGGGAGGGTGATGGTCAAAGAGTAATAGGAGTTGGGGCTGTAGACCTCTGCGTTGGTGGCATCACCACCATTGGGCGTATCCCCGGTAACGGGGACGTCATCCCCTGCGTCGCCGTTCGAGCCACAGCTTAATATAGCGACCAGCGATAGAATGAGAAGTGTTGGATATGGATTCAAATGACGTCGTTTCATGGGGTATACGCTACCTTGTCGCCCGCTTTGGATCAAACGCGGTCGATCGGCCTGCGGACCTCTATCGATTAAAGTCTGGATGAGAAAAGGTCGTATGTATCTGATAGACAAGCGGTTGCCTCTTGAAATTCGATTCATTTTCTTATATTGTTGACAAAGTTGCTCACCATTATTAACAACACAAAAAACAAGGACTGCTTCCCCTATTTTGGTCAACTGTGATCTGGTGAAGCTCGAAACACGATTTTAATTCTGGAGTTTTGATTATGCCTGTTCAGATTCGTATTCCCACATCGCTCCGAAAGTTCACGGATGGCCATGAGAGTGTATCTCTTGAGGGATCAACCGTGGGCCAGGTGCTCGGAGAGTTACATTCCAATTTCCCCGATCTCGGCGGACGCCTTTTTGATCAGGAAGGTGGGATTCGCCGTTTTGTAAATGTGTATGTGAACGAAGATGACATCCGTTTTCTGAGTCAGCTTGATACCCCGCTCTCAGATACGGATGAGATCTCCATCATTCCGGCTATAGCTGGCGGCTGATGCTCGACCTTTCCACGAGCAGGAGTTCGACGATGGATACCCTTTTCGACAGGATTGTGGCTTCGGGTGTGCTTCGAGAAATCGAGGCGCAGGCTGCGGAAGAATATCCGTCCGAGGCCTGCGGCGTTCTGGTTGACGAGGCGGATGGTCTGGTAGCCATACCCTTTGAGAATATGCAGGATAAATTACACGCCATTGATCCCGAACGATTCACCCGTACCAGTCGAACAGCCTATAATCTGAACAGTCTCAAACTGGAACGTATTCGGTCTGAGCGCCAAGTACGGATCATCTACCATAGCCATGTGGAATGTGATGCCTACTTCAGCGAGGAGGATCAGGTTGGAGCGTTAACACCGGACACGCAAGACCCGGTAATAGCCGGCGTTGATTACCTTGTGATCAGTATTTATGATCGAAAAGCGCGCGAGGCCAATCTGTACCGATATGCCAGCCAATCGAGGCGCTATGAGCATGTTGAAGGCACGGAGCTGGGATCATGAGTGGTATCCACCGATCACCCGAACGGGTCGCTCCTCGTAGCCTGGAATCCGTAGTGACCAACCTGCGGCTTCGTCCTTCTGCATCGAATGCAGGGCAGCGACGGTTGTCTCAGACCGAAATATTCGAGAATCCGGGTCTGCTGAAATTGGATCTGATGGTTCACGGTGTGCGGCTCGCGCCAGAGCTCTTCAAGATGTCGAAGAGCGATGAAGCCTACCGGAACTACTTTGCCAACACTCGTGACATTGAGATCCTTTTATCGGAAGGCACGCGTGTGACCGCTCCGGTAGGATTATCGCCCTATCTTCTAAGCGAGACCAACGGTCAATTTGAACTATCGGTTGAGCCTCATCTCTTTGCCGACGAACGACGCTTTGAGAACGCGCCGGAACCCAAACCCGTGGGTTTTGCCCAGCCCAGCTCCTTTTATACCCGGACCACGTCGGCCGGAAAACAGCTCTCAAGAATCGCGACTATTCGTGGGGCGTATCTGGCCATCTCGCCTTCGAGTAAATGTACCTTCGTTGGAACCGATGAACAATGTCACTTCTGCTCCCTCTCGGAAGTCGAGGCCCCAGGCACCATCTCCGTAGAAGATGTTGTGGAAGCGGTTGGCGTTGCTCTAGAGACGGACGCCATTGAAGTTGTATATCTGTCCACCGGTTATGTGGACAGGCCGGATGGCGGAGTCCGGGATCTGGAACCATTCATTCGCGCGATTAAACACCGGTATAACGTATTGGTTGCCGTCGACGCGTTGCCTCCAGCCGAAAACTCGTGGATCGATCGGACCTATGCCATGGGTGCGGACGCGATATCGTACAATCTTGAGGTCTATGATCCCGACCATTTTTCGCAGATCTGCCCGGGCCCCGCTCGAGCCATCGGTCAAGAACGATTTATTGACGCGTTACAATATGCCACGGGCGTATTTCCGGCCGGATCAGTGATCTGCCATCTAATGGTTGGTATGGAACCCCTGGAGTCGACAGCCGTTGGCGTAGAAGCCCTCTGTTCCATGGGCGTCGTGCCAGTTCTTCCATTATTCCGTCCCTTCCGAGGCCTCGACATGCGTCTACAGCCCGAACATGCGGCGGCCGTGCAGGGGCGATTGCAAATCGAACGATTGGCCTCTCTCTACGGATTACTCTACCGCAGTGTTCGCACCCACAGTATCCCTCTGAAGTTCGCCCATCATGTTAGCGTAGCGACCACTCCGCTCGAAGCTCGTTACTTTACGGGAGACGACGCTCGCCTGAAGGTCTTCTTGAACAAGCTGTCGCACTCCCGATTGGGGCGAGCGACCAGAGTTCGTCTGGCTGATATACGGCGACTTCTACGGGTACGCGAGCAGGCTTGATAGAGGCCATAGGGCGGACATTACCTATCCCCTGATAGTGCCATCTATCGTAGGGCCTATTCCGATGTTGTTGCCTGTGGAAAACCTTGTGGGAAACATGTGCGGGCATAGGTGGATGATGTCAGGTGGAAGTGCATTAGGCGCTGAAAAATAAGGCTGTGTTCACAATTGAAGTGACCGGTGGATTTACAGGGGGCTTGTGGACGTTTATGTTGGTTCTCGGATGAAGCGAAAGCGGATTTCATTGCTCATTGAGAAGTGAATAAAGTGGCGAAAAGCCAGGTCGAGGAAAACGCCGGCCAGCTTGGTTAGACAGCTCTTCGGAGCGGCCAACCCAGGCAGCTGAAAGTCAGGAAGGATTCGCACGGATCTGGATGGGCTGGAAGTGGCTAGGCGGAGCAACCCCAGGTACGTTCCCGGTCTGAAACAGGACCTGAACATGACAAGGGCGAAAGGCGTGCAACGGGTGTGAAACCCGGGTGTAGCGGCTCTCTTCGGAGAGAAGCTGCCGACATGCCGCAGTAATCTAGATGCGGAAATCTGGATGAAATCGGGCAGAGCCAGCCATTTCGGTGGCAGACCCTGCACGGACGTGGCCCTGGGAATGGAGGACGTAGAAGGGAGCTTAGAAAGTTTGTGAGAGACGCGTATTGCGATGTGAAAGACACGAGTGTTTTCCGGAACGTTCGAGTTGGAAGCGAAAGGCGAACAGGAGATCTGAAAGGAGATTCTGGCGGAGTCTGGGAAACTGGACGAAGTGGAAGGTCAACAGTCGAACTTCGGTTGGGCTGGAACTAGAAGGTAGCTGGAGCGATACGGGGTGACTGAGAGAGTCATTGTAGTTGGGACCTAAGTGCGAGAGAGAGACTGTTCAGGATGTTCGAAAGAACCACTTGTACAGAGCCCGATGTGTTACCTTGAAGGAACAGATGGGTGAGGCCATTAAAGAGGCTGGGTTCGAAAGAGCCGAGACTCCGGCACCACCGAATCGAGTAGATTTCGGTCTACGCGGCATCTGAAAAACCAAGAAGGGCGGTCTGAACCAGAAAGGGCCAGAGCATCGGAAAAACGGAGCATGTATCGTGCCGAACTGTTGAGCGCGTGAAACGAAGACGTGAGAGCGTTGGAGGGAAGCGAGTTCCAGGGCGGATCAACATGGTGGGTGCGGGACTCTGAGGCACAGGAAAAACAACATGAACGGCGCGATGGACGCGTCCCGAGTAGAACCACCGCTTGCGGCAGGCTGCACAGGGCACGGTCATCGGAACTCAGGAGCTTGAGCTCTGAGAGACAGACCCGATCTTTTCGTTTCATTCATGCATAAGGCGGAGTTCGCAAGGACTCCGCCTTATGTAGTTTTGGCGACCGAATTGACAGTTGCCGACCCGCACGTTTCACTATCGAATATGACCTCTGCCTGCTCCGGTGCCGAACGACGGCGGATCTTTATCACCTTGAATCTGGTGATGTTTCTTGCCGCAGTTGAGGTCACAATCGTTGGTACGGCGATGCCTACAATCATGGCTCGCCTCGGCGGTGTACCGTATGTGGCCTGGGTTATCGCGGCCTATATGTTGGGTGCGACCTGCACGGTCCCGATCTACGGACGGTTGGCCGACATCTATGGCCGCAAACGGATTCTATTCGTGGGGTTGTCTCTATTTCTGGTGGGCTCAGGTCTATGTGGGATTGCCTGGAATATTGGTTCATTGATTGCGTTCCGGATGGTGCAAGGCTTTGGGGCCGGGGCTGTTATACCAGTCACGATGACGATCGTAGGAGATCTCTATCCAGGCGATGAAAGGCCAAAGGCCTTGAGTTTAATGAGCGTGGTATGGGGGCTGTCATCGGTTATTGGCCCGTATGCAGGAGCCTATCTGACGAGCGAGATTTCCTGGCGAGCCGTATTCTACGTCAATATACCTTTAGGTATTCTTGCCATGGTTGTGCTCTGGCGTACCTATCATGAGACCCGAACCCGAGAGTCTCACGAACTCGATATTATGGGCTCTGTCTTATTGTTCAGCGGGTGCTCATTACTCCTTTTGGGCATACTCCACGACCCGACCCAGCTGGTAGAGGGATATTGGCGTGCGGTGCGCCCGGTGTCTCTGGGCCTTGGTGCGATTCTAATAGCCTGGTTCATGGTCTGGGAAAAGCGTGTGAATGAGCCGATTATGCCGCGAGTATTACTTCGAGATCGGTTCGTTGTTATTGCCTTGTTACAAGGTGGTCTGATGGGGGCTGTCTTATACGTGTTGACGACGTATATTCCCTTATCTGTGCAGGGGATCCGGCAGTCGGGCCCCTTACTTGCGGGACAGGTTCTCTTGACGATTTCGATCGGTTGGACCAGCAGTAGCTTGATCGCAGGCCGAACAATGCGACGTTTCGGGGTGAGGATTCATATCTGGATTTCGGCCATTTCCATGTGTATGGGAGCTTTTCTTCTGCTACATCCCCAGGCCGATACACCTCTGGTTCGTATCATCCTGGCTATGGTTCTGATCGGTGTGGGTATGGGGACGAGCGCACTCGCCCTTCTGGTCGCGATTCAGGATCGTAGTGGATATGAACACCGTGGGATCGCGACGAGTACTATTACCTTTTTCCGACATATAGGAGGTGCTCTAGGAGTGGCGGTGAGCGGGGCGTTATTTAACGGCGTGGTCGGAAACCTGAGCACGAGTCGTCCGGAGGAGACGACATCGATACAAGAGCTTGGAATTGATGGCTGGATGGAAGGGATTCGAACGATTCTCGACCCCCAGGAGCGCGGCCGATTGGGAGAACTCGCTGACTCGGTGGCGGATGGTATGGCGCAGGCTTTAGCTCCCGTGATGTGGGTTGGATTTACGGGGGCGGCTCTATACCTGGCATTAATGTTTTTCTGGCCCCGAGATATAGAAATACGGTCATGATATCTCCATGAAACACGCGACCTGGCAGGTAATATGGCTGGTTTTGTTGGCGGCTGTGTTGGGCGGTCTTGGGTTAAGTCTTTTTCTCGGGCTGAACCAAAAAACCGACCGCCCGGTGTTCGAGCCCGATGTTGGCCCAGCCGGCACTCACGCTAGAATAAACGGTTCGATACTTGTCAGAAGAGACGGGTCTGTTTACGCTCAAGGTATTGAATCAAGGTATTGATGAGGCGACTACGAAACAGAAATTGTCTTGGGCTGACCTTTCTCGCGATCTGCGGGATGTTGGTATCTGCTTGCGCAACGTCGAATTCATCGGCCGCCCCAAACGCCTTGAAGTCCGGTGCGTGGCGAGGGCAATCGGTGTCACTTCGGGTTGGTGGTTATCGCTTCAACGGAAAGAAATTCGTGAAGCAACAATGGCAGGGCAGTGGGGTGTGGATCGCTGAGGGACTGCTGGCTACCAACGCCCATGTGGTCATTCGAGGCCTGTATATCGATGGCGAGGATGATCTTGGAAAGTCTGTGTCCTTTCAGCGGGTGGTTGCGCTCGACACGGAGAAAGATCTGGCCATTCTCGCGACCAATCGCAAGTCGAGCGCCAAGCCCGTGAAACTGGTGACTCGTCCCAAGGACGCAAAGGGACTACGCGGCACCGAGATTTTCGCTCTCGGAAATACCGCCGGTCTGGGGCTGAGCCTATATCGTGGCCGGATTGTGAATGTGGAACAGGTGGATGGTAACGAGAAGTTGATTCACGACGCGGCCATCGCCCAGGGAGCGAGTGGTGGACCTGTTTTTCAGATTTCGAATGGTTGGCTTCTCGGAGTGAATCACGCGATTAGTCATCGCCTGCGGTTCTCCCTGGCGATCCCCGCCTGGAAACTTGCCGATCTCATGGTTCGAACAGGAAATCGACATGGGATACCCTTGAAAACGCTATTTCAACCCGAGGATATACGCGGACTTCTGACCCAGAAAATAGGTCGGAAGAAGATCTGTGCCGATCCCGAGGAGACGACCGAGGTTGCGATTCCGATGTTACAGGGGCGCGACTTGGTTCTGGATATCCAACCGTTGGGCACGGAGAAAAACCTGGAATTCAGCGTGCTGAATAATCGCAGTGCACGTCTTGCTTCGGCTGTCATCAAAGGCCAGATACGCTGGGTGTTTACCCAGGGGGATCAAGGGGGCTACACCTTGCGTGTGACCAATAAAAGGAAAGACGGTGATCCCGCATGTCTGGCCGTAGTATTGTCGACCGTGGACTGGGACGGTCGGTTGAACTAGCCGGACTCAGGTCAATCCGACCTGTTTCATCAAGGTCATATAGCGAAAGATGTACTCGCTTAACTCGATGTAGACTTTCGCTTCCTCCGGGGAACGTCCCCAGACCGTAACTCCATGGTTGCGGATTAGAAGAGCCGCCAACTGGGGCGGGTTATTTGCAAACCGAATCTGGATTTCCCGGGCAATTCGAGGGACATCGAGATGGTTTTCGAAGATTGCTATCTGCACCAGGGGATTTTGCTCCCAGATACCGAAACCTTTGATCATCTCCAACGGAGGCAGAGCAAGCTGATTGCCAGCGGTCAGATTGCTGACGACATTGGCATGGACTGAATGCACATGATAGCAGGCGCGGGCATCTTCAAAGAGTTCGTAGATGGTGCGATGAATGGAGGTTTCTGCCGAGGGCTGGTTCTTTTCGTC
>CAUZEG010000033.1:0-25427 GCA_963578775.1 Myxococcales bacterium | reverse complement strand
CGGGAGGTGGCTCGTGAGGCTCGGCAGCAATCGGATCAGTTGGATCCATTCCGGCAGTTTGACCGGGCTGCGGATCGGGTCTCGGATTCGGTAGAAGCAGCACCCGAAAGCCGAGCTTCGCAGGAACGAATTCAGATTTCCACGCCTCTGATCCGAAAACGCCGGGTGCGATCCGCCGGGCGCATTCTGATGATCACAGGTATTACAGCGGTTCTTAGTCTTGGTGCTGTTGCAGGGATCTTCAAGGACAGGTTGTTCGGTTCAAAGCCGGTACACAATGAGTTGCCCGCGCAGATCACATTCCCTAAGGAATTCCGTGGTGCTTGGTACAGTGCTTGCTCGGAGCCGCAGAGGGTGTCCAAGCTGGTGGTTGCACCGGATGGGTTGGAGCTGACCAATTGCGATCAGACGCAACGTACCGTCAGCCATATCAAGGGCCACGAACAGGAGACAGATGGGGGGTTTACGATCCGTGGGGCGACCTGGGGAAAGGGAGGCAATGCATCGGGTAGCATGACTCTCGAAAAAGCAGAGGGAGAGACCGTTGCTTCGAGTGTCATCGTTAGCCTGCGTTTTACGATGGGTCAGGGGAACATGGGCATGGAAACCAATATGGTGCGGCAATACCAGCGCACGAAGCCTGAGCCTCCGAAACCAGAAGAACCAGCACCGGCGACCGGTACCGACGAGGCGGCAACGCTAGCGGATGGGCAGGTCCCCGATGGGGCCCCGGCTGACTCGCAACCCGAGGCCGAAGTCAAGGCAGCGGAGCCCAAAAAGGCGAAAGAGAAGAAGGCCAAGCGAACCAAACGCAAGAAGAAGACCGCTGCAAAACGTTCGGAACCGACGGGAAAACGTACAGAGAAGAAGAAAGTTGTGCGGAAACGGGTGGAGAGCAATGAAGCGACGAAACTTCTAGCCAATATCAAAGGGCAGCAGAAGGAGAAGACAGAAAAGGTAGAGGTCGACCGTTCCCATCTGCCGGAGAAACCCACCATTTCTCAGATCAAGCGCGCTGCCAGCTCGGTACAGCCCAGTATCAACTCCTGCTATCGCCGATATAGTGGAGGAGCAGGACCAAAGCGGGTCAAGGCCAAGATCTCCGTGTCTGGAAAGACAGGTAAGGTTAGCAGTGCACGGGTTACAACACCGCCCTACTCCGGAAACGAAGTCGGGACTTGTATGAACAATGCTCTCCGCACTATGAAATTTCGCCCCTTCAAACGGGACAAATTCTCCTTCCAGATCCCCTTCGTCTTGCGTTGAGCGAATCGGAAGGTTCAGACCTCTACGACGGTGGCGATTCCCTGTCCTACACCGATGCAAAGGGTAGCCAGACCGTATCCCCCGCCGTTTCGTTTCAGACCATGCAAGAGGGTAGTCAGCACTCGAGCTCCGGAACATCCGAGTGGATGCCCCAATGCAATCGCACCGCCATAGGGGTTGACCCTGGCTGGGTCCAGTTCGAGTTCACGAATCACGGCCAGGCTCTGGGCTGCAAAGGCCTCGTTTAACTCGATCTGAGCCAGACGCTCCAGATCCAGTCCAGCACGACGCATCGCCAACTGGCTCGCGGGGACGGGACCAATACCCATGATGCACGGATCCACGCCTGCTACTCCATTACTCACAAATCGCCCCAGGGCTTGGCCGCCAAGAGCTTTGAGGCCGGCTTCTGAGGCCATCAGCACGGCGCAGGCCCCGTCATTGAGGGTGCTGCTATTTCCGGCTGTGACGGTACCGCCCTCACGAAAGACGGCACGCAATCGGGCGAGTTTCTCAAGGGATGTGTCACGCCTTGGCCCTTCGTCCACGGAGACCGTGGTTATTTGTCCTTTCCGCCCGGGGATGTTGACGGGAACAATCTCCCCTTCGAAATGTCCCGAGTCGATGGCCTGGGCCGCCTTGGTATGGCTACCAAAGGCGAATTCGTCCTGATCTTCACGGGAAATCGCATATTTTTCGGCCAGATTTTCGGCGGTCTCCCCCATCTGTTCCAGGGGAAAGCGTTTCTCCATTCGAGGGTTGGGGTAGCGCCACCCTAAAGCAGTGTCGTAGGCCGTTGCATTACCAATGGGTTTCGCACCGCGATACTTGGGAAGGGAGTAGGGGGCACGGGTCATATTCTCCACGCCACCGGCCAGGAACAGGTCACCCTCGCCGCAGCGGATTGCACGTGCGGCCTGTATTACTGCTTCCAGCCCGGAACCACATAAGCGGTTTACCGTAACACCGGGCACCGAATCCGGTAGGCCTGCGAGTAAAGAGGCCATCCGGGCAATATTCCTGTTGTCTTCACCCGCCTGATTGGAGCAGCCCATGAAGACATCCTGGATCTGGGCCGGGTCGACCCCGGTCTTTTCAACCAGCGCCATAAGAGTATCGGCTAGAAGATCATCCGCCCGGACTGGAGCCAGCCCACCTCCATATCGTCCGATTGGAGTACGAATTGCGTCGATGAAATACACCTCGGACACGACCTACCTCACAACTAGTGAACGGCGGGATCATTGGTTAGCTACACGTGCTTGTCAATCAGATATCTGGAACATGGGGTAACTTCTGGTACATATAGAGTCATGCGTGTCCTCGGTATTGACCATGGAACCAAACGGATCGGCCTTGCGTTGTCCGATCCATTTGGTGTGATCTCTTCCCCGTTTGGATTTTTCGATACCCATCCTCGCACGCGTCTGAAAAAGCGATTGGAGAAGCTATTTGCTGAGCAGGACGTGCAGATCGTAGTTGTAGGTGAGCCGTTGATGATGGACGGTAGTGTCGGTGTCCAGGCCGAGAAGGTTGAGGATTTTGTAACCTGGCTGCAGTCCTGGTGCACGGCACGGATCGAACGAATAGATGAACGCCTTACCTCGGTAATGGCAGAGCGTGTATTGATCGAGGGGGGAGTCCGCCGTGCCGAGCGCAAACAGAAGAGAGACGCCATTGCTGCTGCCATATTGCTCCAGAGCTGGCTCGATGCGCAGGTGAAAGATGAGGACTAAACCTGCTCGTTTTCTATTTGGCCTTGTATGCGCGGAATGGGTGGTTCTGGTGGTGTTTGCGATGCTTCTGCATGTGCGGGCTGTGTATTATGAGGCGGGTCCGGCCGGACCAAAACAACGAATTATGTTTCCCGTGGAGCGGGGGGAAAGCTCCGCATCCATATTGCAACGATTATCAAGGATCGGGGTTGTTCGGGACGTCATCTGGGTGTCCTTCTGGGCGAGAAAACATAATGCGACCCGATGCCTGAAAGCCGGACAGCATATACTTGAGTTGCCCCTCTCACCCCATAAGGCCCTACGTGCTTTATGCAAGTCGCCGCAGAGGCCGTCCGTTCGAGTCACCATTGCAGAAGGCATGACTCTTTTTGAGGTTATGCTTCGTATGGAGCAGATGGGATTGGGAGATTGGTCCGAGCTTATGACTGTGGACGAGATTCATCTGGTAGAAGCCGGACCGACTGCTGGTCTGTCACCGGTCCATCTGGAGGGGTATCTCTATCCAGACACATACGAGGTTTCGGCAACCGACGCCGTAGAGCAACTTGTGCAGCGCGCTCGCGCCCGGTTCGAGGATGTTTTCAGCGACGTTATGGCATCCCCCATATCTCTCGAGCGCCCCTTGAGTCGACACGCGATTGTGACATTGGCCTCGATCGTCGAGCGGGAGGCCGTGGTGCCGGAAGAGATGCCGTTGATCGCAGGGGTCTATCTCAATCGATTGATGCGCTCTATGAAACTACAGGCCGATCCCACCCTCAATTATGGACCGATCATCTGGCATTTGCGGGCTTCTCCGCGTCTCCGAAAAGACCGAAGCAATCTGTACAATACCTACGCGCACAGAGGGCTACCGCCCGGTCCGATCGGAGCACCCAGCCGTCGTGCGCTGGAAGCCGTCTTAAATCCGGCGATAAGCAAGGACCTGTTTTTCGTGGCTCGTGGCGACGGAAGTGGGCGACACTACTTCGCCCGAACCTATCGCCAACATAAGCGGAACGTCCGCCGCTATCGTAAACGTACGGCGGCCCGCTAATCTTCGAGTGGTGCACTCTCGTCGGTGCTGGTCTCGTCGGTCTCGGTTCGGTTCTTTCCGCGCAGCCGATCTATGACATATTCCTTGAGGAATAGAAGGGTTATCAGCAGGCAGATCACCCACATAACCGAGAACACAATACGCTCCGTTCGGGCGCGTTTTTTTCGGCTTTTTATGCCGAAATCAATATAGGCCGTATTGGGATCATCGGGCAGGTAGCGGACCTGGACTCGAGACCCTTTTCCCATGCCCTTATGGTAGGTACGAACTTCGAAGTCGGAAACCGTGACTTTTTCGCCTTGCTGGGTCGTAAACCCAACCACAGGAATACACGATGGCACTTCCCGCCAGCAGTTCGCATGGTACTTCGAGTCGACGATTACGCCCTGGGCCGTCACCGCGTTCTTTTCAAAATGTTCCCAGTGTTCGCCCCGGTCGATGATGATCATGGGGAGTGTTACCGTCATGATCAGACAACATCCCAGGAACAAGAAAAGAAGAAGCCGGCCAAGAATGCGCATTTGATGCCTTATTCTGATGAGAGTCTGGACTAGGAAGCCCGGGGCCTGGGAGTCTTCGAAACAAATGGATTGTCTCGTACGTAGAAACGCCACGGTTTCTGGACCCACTCACCCGCATAGCCGATTCCGATCCTCGGTGATGATCCGATCTGGTCTGCAGGAATCTGGAGATCGGGCTCGAGAATAAGAGAACCGGTCTGTAGATTCTGTTCGTTGTGGTCTCGGCTGATATGCAATGCACGCGTCAGGCGTCCGGGACCATTGGTACTGCGTTCGATACCTTCGAGGGGCTCAATCGCCCGGATAAGAACGGCGGCCGCTTTCCCTTCGGGCCATGTGACCACGTTGAACATATCGTACATGCCGTAGATCAGATAGACGTACGCATGACCCGGCGGACCGAACATCGGGGCCGTACGGGCGGTTTTACCCGCCGAGGCATGACAGGCCTTATCATCCGTTCCCCGGTAGGCCTCAGTTTCCACAATACGACCGCGTAGCAGGCCAAGCTCGGAATGCTGATGGATGATCTGCGCTCCGAGCAGTCCTTGGGCGACGTCGACCGGATCCTCGAGATAAAATTCTGTGGAGAATGAGGGCATGGACTGTGCCTTCGGGGTTGAGACCCTTTGGAGCTATCGTGTTCATCTCTGTTGTGCAACAGGTAGCTTTACGTGGTGGTTTTCCAAGAGGAAGGCTCGGAAGAAATAAACTCTATTCGTGCGATTTATACGGAATCGGTTGACCTCGGCGACCTACTCGTGCTATCCCACCGCGACTTTCGTCCCGGGTCCACGGCAGGCCCTCGGGGCCGCAACCAAGCGTATGGAGGCTGCCATGGAGACTATCGAACTTACGTTGAGCACACGGGTTCCCAAAGGAAAGGGAGCCGCCCGTGCAACGCGCCGTAAAGGCCTGGTACCGGGAATCATCTACGGTGCCGGTTCAGAAAATACCCCAGTGGCTGTAGAGCCACGTCAGATTATTAGGGTTCTTGGTAGTCCTCGGGGCCGTAATTCTGTACTGAAACTTCAGCAGGAAGGTGGTGAGACCGAGTTGGCGATTATTCGCGACTACACGATTCACCCCGTAGCCCGTAAATTACTACATGTCGACTTCATGCGCGTCCGAGAGGACAGTATACTCACACTTAACGTCCCCATGCGTTACAGTGGGCGTCCCGTGGGCGTGGAGCAGGGTGCGCAACTGATTCCAGTTGTACATGAACTCAAGATCGAATGCCGCGTCGATCAGATCCCGGAGGCGATTGATGTAGAGGTCACCCCCTATGATCTGGGTGACTCGCTCTATTCGCAAGATGTCGTCTTTCCGGATGGTGTTTCGGCGGCTTATCAAACCAACTTTCCTATCTTTACCGTGGCCCAGATTCGCGTGCTTATTGTGGACGAACCCGTCGCCGCTGGAGAAGGTGAAGAAGGCGAAGAAGGTGCAGAAGGCGCAGAAGGTGCAGAAGGTGCCGAAGGTGCCGAAGGTGCAAAGGACACGAAAGAAGGCGCTTCTTCTGGCGAAACTTCCGAAGGTGGGGGCCGAGAATCCTGATGTTGATTGTCGGGCTCGGAAACCCCGGTCCGGACTATGCGGAGACCCGCCACAATATCGGGTTCATGGTACTAGACGAACTCGCAGTTCGTATCGGCGCACAGTGGTCCAAAGGTCGACGTTTCGCTCATGCCCGGGGCCGATTTTCAGGTCGTGTAGTTACATTGTTGAAACCCTTCACATACATGAATCGTTCCGGTGAAGTCGTTGCAGATAGAGCACGGTTTTTTCAGCTGGACGTTGATAATGTGTTGGTCGTACATGACGACATTGATCTGCCTTTTGGCTCCATTCGGGTAAAAAAGGGCGGAGGCCTTGCCGGACATAATGGGCTCAAGTCCATCGCTGAGCATCTGGGCTCTCGTGACTTTGGCCGAATTCGGGTCGGTATTGGTCGACCGGAACATAGTGGCCAGGTGCGCTCTTTCGTGCTCAACACCTTCTCTCCCGTCGAGGAGGGGCATCTGCAGGACGTTCTGGATGTCGCGTACGATGCGGCCCAACTCTTCATTACAGAAGAGCTTAAGACCGCCCAGAATTTGATTCATGGCAAGAACGTAGTGGCCGAGAACTCGGCCGAACCATCTGAACCCCAGTCGCAACATTAATTTTAGTTTTAGGAGAATAGATAATGACTGCCGACCAGCTGATTTACCTTGTTATGGGCTCGGGCGTGTTGGCGTTGGCCTACACATTCATAAAATCATCCTGGGTTACCAAACAGGAAGTGGGCACCCCGAAAATGGCCAATATATCGGCGCATATTGCGGACGGTGCCATGTCCTTTCTAAAAGCTGAATATCGCGTTTTGTCCATTTTCGTTATTTGTGTGGCCATTCTTCTTGGTTTGTCCGCCGACGCGGACAAGTCGCATATGGTGATCGCGGTGTCTTTCATCGTTGGAGCGTTATGCTCGGGTCTGGCGGGCTTCATCGGCATGAAAGTCGCCACGAAGGCCAATGTGCGTACTACCAATGCGGCCCGGAAGAGCCTGGGCGCGGGGCTTGAAATCGCCTTCGCAGGTGGTTCCGTCATGGGGATGGGTGTTGTTGGCCTGGGTGTGCTCGGATTAAGCACCCTGTTCGCCATCTATGGAAACACCTTCGACATCCAGACGGGTGACGGTGTTGCCAATGCCGCCAATGTCACGCGAGTCATCACCATTATTACGGGATTCTCTTTTGGTGCCTCCTCCATCGCTCTCTTTGCTCGAGTGGGTGGCGGAATCTACACCAAAGCAGCGGACGTAGGCGCCGACCTTGTCGGAAAGGTGGAAGCGGGTATCCCCGAAGATCATCCTCTCAATCCTGCCACCATCGCGGATAACGTTGGTGATAACGTTGGCGATGTCGCGGGAATGGGTGCAGACCTCTTTGAATCCTATGTGGGCTCCATTATCGGCACCATGGTGCTTGGTTCCTTGTTTATTATGGTTCCCGAGTTTGCAGACAAATTCAACGGTCTGGGAACCGTGCTTCTGCCGCTGGTCTTGGCGGCCGCCGGTATTGTGGCGTCCATTATTGGAACCTTCTTCGTGCGTGTGAAAGAAGGCGGTAACCCCCAGAAAGCATTGAATACGGGTGAATTCGTCTCGGCGGCGATTCTCCTGGTGGCCTCCTACTTCATCATTCACTGGATGCTTCCGGAGAGCTGGACGTACGACGGCCGGGAATTCACGGCGAATGGTGTGTTTTTCGCGACCATCATCGGTCTTTCTGCGGGTCTTCTGATCGGCCTTGTCACCGAGCATTACACGGGTACGGGAACGAAACCGGTCAAGTCCATCGTCGATCAATCGGTGACGGGAACCGCGACCAATATCATTGCCGGGCTGGGCGTGGGTATGATCTCGACAGCCATTCCCATTCTTATCATCGCGGCAGCGATTATCGGTGCCTATGAGTTTGCGGGTCTCTACGGTATTGCGATTGCGGCCGTGGGTATGCTGGCGAATACCGGGATCCAGTTGGCAGTCGACGCCTACGGCCCGATTTCTGACAATGCCGGTGGTATTGCGGAGATGAGTAACCTCCCGAAAGAGGTTCGTGAGCGTACCGATAAGCTCGATGCGGTTGGTAATACTACCGCTGCTATTGGTAAAGGCTTCGCGATCGGCTCTGCGGCTCTCACCGCACTCGCCCTCTTTGCGGCTTTTATCGTGTCGTATAATGCGACGCATACACCAGAGCAGGCGATACATGCCATTAATGTTCTTGAACCCAGGGTTATGGCCGCCCTCTTCGTGGGTGCTATGTTGCCTTTCCTCTTCTCCGCACTGGCGATGCAGGCGGTGGGTCGGGCCGCAATGGCGATGATTCAAGAGGTTCGCCGCCAGTTCAACAGCATTCCCGAGCTCCGTGCGGCGCTGGATGCAATGACCCGAAACGAAGGCAAAGAGATCGAAGAGTGGAGTGCAGAGGACCGTGCAATCTTTGAAGCCGCCGACGGTAAGCCCGAGTATGGTAAGTGCGTGGAAATCTCTACCACTGCATCCATACGTGAAATGATCGTTCCGGGTCTTCTCGCGGTGGCGGCGCCTGTGGCCGTTGGATTCGTTGGCGGTCCGACAATGCTGGGTGGATTGCTGGCCGGAGTTACCGTATGTGGGGTTCTTATGGCGATCTTCCAGTCCAACGCTGGCGGCGCCTGGGACAACGCCAAGAAGATGATCGAGGAAGGTGTCCAGGTCGACGGCGAGTTCTACGGTAAGGGTTCGGAGCTGCATAAGGCCGCAGTCGTTGGAGATACCGTAGGTGATCCCTTCAAGGACACATCTGGCCCTAGTTTGAACATCCTGATTAAGCTCATGAGTGTGGTTGCTCTCGTAATCGCACCCATGATCTAAGACGAGCGAGACTATGTGAAAGGGAGGCTAAGAACGTTTGTCGCTTGCAATATCAAGCGGTTTGAGCTACTTAGCCCCCCTTCTATCGGAACAATACCGTTTCGGTGTTTGAATCCTTGCTCCAGTTTCTGGGGCTCCAATCTTTGGATCCATAAGGAGTCTATGATGACTATGCGTCTATATGAGACGACGCTTATAATTCGGCCTGATCTTGACGAAGCCGAAGCACTCGCGATTCGCGAAAGTGTTGATACAGAACTTGGAAAGGCTAAGGCCACCGTTGTTCGCTGGGAATCCTGGGGAAAACGGAAGTTGGCCTACTCCATCAATAAATACCCGAAAGGTATCTACCTCTATGTCATGTATCTTGCTTCGGCAGATGTTGTGGCTGAAGTGGAGAGAACTCTTCGGATCAACGAAGACGTGCTGCGTTATCTGTCGGTCTCCGTTCTCGATAACGTCGAGGAAGCCAGTTTCGATGTCGACGGTTGGGCTGCCAAGCGTAGTCCTTTGGCTGAGCAGGAATCGGATAGAGTTACAGACGAAGTGGCTGACAGTACCGACGAAGCTCCGGCGCGTTCCACGAGAAAAGATGAAGAGGATGAGAACGACTCCGTTAAGGCGGCGACTGACGCGGCTGAAACCGATGAGGCCGTGGTTGCTGAAGGTGAAACCGAGGAAGAAGCGGCGCAGCCGGTAGAAGGAGGTAGTTGATATGGCTTTTCGTAGTTCCAAGAATCAAGGTAAGAAAAAGCGTGGGACCAAGCGGTTTCGTCGTCGGAAGCTATGTCCATTCACGACGGATCCGGATCTCGCGGCAGCGTTGGATTACAAGCATCCGAAGTTGTTGCGTCGCTTTATCAGTGAGCGTGGCCGTATCATTCCGAGGAGAATCTCCGGTGTGAACACATCCTACCAACGCAAGCTTAGTCGTCAGATCAAGCGCGCCCGGATATTGGCGCTCGTTCCATTTACGACCGTAAAATACTAAGGGACGGAGACTACGATGAAAGTTATATTGAAGAGTTCCCTGAATGCGATCGGAGAGCCTGGCGATATCGTTGACGTGAAAGATGGATACGCCCGGAACTATCTGTTTCCCAAGGACATGGCGGCACCAGCCACCCCGTTCAATGTCAAAAGCTTGAATCATCAAAAGCTGCAGATCGAGCGACGTGTAAAACGTGAAGAAACGGCGTCGTTGGCTGTATCTGAACGGCTTAAGACAGTGACAGTGACCATTCGTTGTCAGGTCGGTGAAGAAGACAAGATGTTCGGCTCCGTCACCTCGCGTGATATTTCGGATGCCCTTCGCAAGGAAGGCATCGATATGGACCACCGGACGATACTAATCGACGGCCCGATCAAGGAGCTTGGCGTACATGATATCGACGTAAAGCTCGCCCACGGTGTGAAGGGTTCCTTCAAGCTGTTGGTTGATCGCTCCTGAACCTCTTGACTGTCGAACCGGAACTTTGGCGACTGACATTTGAATTAGACCGCAGGCAAATGCCTGCGATCGAACGATTGTTGGCCGACCATGGCGTAGACGCGTTTGAGATTCAGGATCCGTCGACGGTCTCGTCCGTTGCGTCTGGGCGACTTCGTATCATTGCCTATGGGCTTTGTTCCATGGCCGAAACGCTTCGTCAGGACTTTAAACGTCGCGATGTAAAGGCATCCCTGGATATCGTCCCCTTCGAGGATACGGAATGGACGGAACGATGGAAGGAGTTTCTATCGGCCGTTGTTATTGCGGATCGATTGGTTGTACGACCGCCATTTCGTGATTCCCCCGCCTCCGAATTACCGGAAATCGTGGTGGATCCCGGGATGGCCTTTGGTACAGGCGGGCATGAAACCACGCGTCTCGCCCTCGAATTGGCGTTGGACGTTTGTGTTCCCGAGGGCGTCCCAATCGATGGTCCTATTGCGGATGTGGGCTGTGGAAGTGGAGTGATCGCCGCGTCTTTAGCTCGGCTGGGTTGTTCCGAAATCGACGCCTGCGATATCGATCCTGTGGCCATCGAGGTGGCCCGGGAGGTGATGCAACGAAATGGTGTTGGCGATCAGATTCAGTTGATCGAGGGATCGGTAGATTCGCTTGGTCAAACCTACCCGGTCGTCGTCGTCAACATCATCTCCGAGGTTTTGCTCCAGCTTGCGCCGTCTCTGGATGCGAAACTGCATCCGGGCGGTATGCTGATCCTGTCCGGGATTCTATGTGAAGAGAGCGAGCGTTTTACGGAGCAATTCCTTGCGCAATTCCCGGGAACGGTAGAATTACAGCGTTCGGAGGGGGATTGGATGGGTCTGGTGGTTCGTCATGCTGGATAACCGTCTTATTATCGATCGGAGTATTGGTTCGACGGGACTGGACGCTGCCGAGGTACAACTTTCTGACGACCGTCTGCATCATATCGGGCGTGTTCTGCGCCTGAATGAATCAGAGCGTTTCTGGCTGGGCGATGGGGCCGGGTCGATTCGTTCCGTGCTGGTGGTCAAGGCGTACAAAGGAAAGGTAGAGCTTGTCTGGGATGGATCGAAGCGTATGGTTCGTTCTCCGCAATGCCCCGTACATCTGGTGATGGGCCTGTTGCAGGGGAGAGATCTCGAAGCTGCGGTAGTAGGATCCGTAGAAGCCGGTGTCGATCAGATCCATATTGTGTCCACGGATCGAGCGAATCGACCCCAGTTGGCAGATGATGATTCCGCCGCTGCTCGACTCGATAAAGCCCTGGTCGAAGCCTCGTCGCAGGCAGGCCGTCCGCACGTGCCTGACGTACAGTATTCGGAAACACTGGACGCCGCCATGCGTTCGGGGTCCAGACGGTTTTATGCCGACCTCTGTGATTCGACGGAAGCCCTGTCTGCTGCTACCGAGGTTGTCGATAGTTACGTGGTTGCGATTGGCCCCGAAGGGGGGTGGAGCGATGCGGAGCGGGACATCTTTGATGCGGTCGGAGCAACGAAGCTCTGGTTGGGGCCGGCGGTATTGCGCGCCCGGACGGCAGCCGGGATTGCTGTTCACAGAATGGTTCTATTACGTTCAGGGCATATGTAAATGCACCGTGTTGCCGTTTGCATCGCTAGCGTGGTACGGACGACCCATGAAACCGTCCCCTGAAAAAAAGTCGATAGATGCGCGCATTCCCGTCGCGATTGGGCTTGGTGGGAATATTGGTGACGCCGAAACATGTGTACGATCTGCCGTGGACCGACTTCTGGTAGAGGCATGGCTTTCGGATATTCGTGTCTCTTCACTGTATCGAACGGAGCCCTGGGGAGAGCCGAATCAACCGGAGTTCGTCAATGCGGCTATGACCGCTACGACCGACTGGACGGCGGAGCAGATTCTTGATCGCCTTCACGCGATTGAGAACGAATACGGCCGGGTGCGAAATAAACGATATGGGCCTCGAACCCTCGATCTCGACTTGATCCTGCTGGGAGACCAATGCATCGAATCGTCACGGACGTCGGTTCCGCATCCAGAATATCGACGGAGGGCCTTTGTTCTGGCGCCTCTGGCAGAAATTGCGCCGGATTGGCTGGATCCAATTACGGGATACAAAATCGAGCAATTATGGGCTGATCTAGAAGACAGCGGGACAGCGACCCGAATTGAAGCCCAGGTGGCGATATGCAGCGATTGATCGTTCTTTTATGTTTGGTCGGATGCCTGCATTGCGCCCGTTCCAGCGCTAGAGTACAAGGCCACACTCGGATTCAGACTCTACCTCGTGCCTCTGTGGATCGGGGCCAATATACGCTGCACTGGTACTCCATGGACACCCATGGCAACGCGGTTCTAGACTATGTATTGGGGCCCAAACAGGTTGAATTGTTCGGGACTGAGGCAGCACAGGGGATATTGGCACTTCTGGCATCGCCCACGTTTGTGTCGTCCAATGGCCTGGCGGAGATGCGCACAGCCTTTCTTTCGTTGTCACATCGGGTCAACGCACGGGCCGATGGAAGCGCTTTGTCGCGCTTGACGGCTGTTATGCAGACGGCGGAAGACATGCGCAAACGCCTCCCCAACGACCGCCACCAATTATTTATCAGTGGCTATTTCGGTTGGATCATTTTCCAGTCGGCTTCCGACGGGCCTGTGGTGGAGCCGGACACAATTTCCGGCCGTTGGATTCAACATTTACGGTCGACCTTTCAACAGTCTAGTGGAAGGGGCCCTGATAACTCCGTTCTGGACCTACAGGCCATGCGTGTAAAAGGGGCTACCATTGTGATTGACATGTGGTCGAAGCTACTCGAACAAGAACCAGAATATACGGGACCTGCCCCATTTCATTCGGGCCGATTGCGGCGAGAAATACAACAGGCTCGAAAGGCGACAACACCCGACTCTTGAGATCTGTGACGGAATCTACGGACTATTCGTCTTCGTAGCAGTAGCCGTTCAGTTCGCAGTATTCGCCGATCTCACAATCGATATCGTCCGAACACTCATCACCGATGGGATAACACGAGCCATCAACACCACAATACTGGTCGGTATTGCATTCCGCGTGGGATGTGCAGCCGTACTTGGTATAGCAGGCCCCATCGACGGCACAGTAGTTACCATCTGGGCAGTCGAAGTCGCTGGCACAGAATGACGATTCGTAGCAGTAGCCGTCAAATGGATCGCAGGCATAACCAATGGGACATTGGGCATCGGAATAGCAGTAACCCTGGGTGTAACAAATACCGTTGAGGCCACAATACTCGCCGAGCAGACACTGTAGATCGGAGGTACATCCATACTCATAGGTGCAGATAGCCGCCTCAGAACAGTAGTAGTCCATCGGACATTCGAGAGTTGTTGTACAGGTCATGGGTTTGGCTGTGTAGTAGCCGTCTTCCACAAAGCAGCCCTGGGCCATGAGCAACGCAACGACCGTGAGCAAAAGTTGGATTCGAATCCTCATATCAAAACCTCTTGTTCCAACCCATGCTCCCATACGAGTTGCCACTCGCAGGGAATCCCGGGTGTTCTCAATGCGCCGTATTGACGCTCATAGCTAAGAATCATTCACATTTCCATGTTCTTTAATCTAGTTTGGCGCTTTTGGATGTCCGTCGCAAGTCGGGCACCGTTCCAAAGGTCAATCTTTGCAACCTTCTAGTTTCTTCAGCGCTTTGATCTTGTTTTTCACTTCTTTGCGCTTTGGATGCTTTTTGGTCTGGTCCAGAAAATACTCGTAGATGGCGACAGCCTTCTTACATTTCTTCTCTTTTTCCAGGAGCCGACCGATCAATAGATAACCAGAGGGCATGTCCGGCGATTTTCGATACAAAGACTCCATGCCCTTGATCTCACGGATTGCGGCATCGTTATTTCCTTCCCGTGCATAGCTTTCCCCAATTTGCAGCTTTGCCTTTGGGGCCTGTTTGGATTTGGGATGACGTTGCAACAGCTCCCGATATATTGCACGGGCCATGCGGTAACGACCTCTTTCGAGACGTTCATTCCCAGCCGCAAGCAGGCCTTTCGGTCCCTTGGGTAGATCCTCGGGGAGCTGTGAAGCGCTGATATTGAAGCGATTGTCTAGTAGCTCGACCAGTTCGTGTAATTCCTTTGCAAGCCCCGTCAGCTTGAAGCTGGAGGTTTCATCCTTGCCCTCCAATTCCTGGATCTGACGTTGCATCTGATCGATCTGCGTCGAAAGTTGATTCCCCGATTTGCGAAGGTCCAGGCCCTCGGCCCCCAGCTTTGTATAGAGATTCTCGATACGTTTCGTCAGCGTTTCGCTGGTGCCATCCTGTTCCGAGTTTTTTTTCTCGGTCAGACTTACCCGTTGTTCAAGCGCCTGAAACTGCCCGAGCGTCGGGCATCCTGTCAGAAACAGACAAGGGAGGCAGACAATCCAGATGCGGGGATAGGAGGTGTACATCATCATCCATCTGATTGAGCCCATCTTGTGCCACAGATGAGTCGATAGCAAAAAGAAGAACGCCGACGCGACATACAATGTCGGCCGGCGTTGTCGAGTATGGGGTTGGCGTTGGAGCCGGACACGACTCGAATTCGTACTCAGTGGTTAATTCGAGCCCGTCTCTACGCGACGATTCTGCGCATGACAGTCTTCACTGCTGTCGTGGCAAAGCGGCTGTTCTTCACCGAAAGACCGCGTGTTGATGCTTCCAGAGGAGATCCCTAGATTCCTCAAAGCGCGTTTCACAGCGGCAGCCCGACGATTTCCGAGTGCCAGGTTGTACTCATCATCACCACGGACATCACAATGTCCATCCAACTGGACGGAGCCCGCTTTGGCTTTCAGGCATTCGGCGTTGGATTCGACGGTAGAAACGCCGTCGGAAGTAAGTGTGTATTCATCGAAGTCGAAGCTGATATTGGCCAGATTACATCCAGCCGTACACCGACCATCACTACACATTTCGCCAGCGGAACAGTCGGCACTGCTTACACAACCAACGTCCGGTACGCATTTCTCAGCAACACATCGTTGGCCAGCCGGGCAGGGACTCTCCGCATTGCAGGTGGGACCACAGGTACCCGTGGCTCCGGAAAGCCAACATTTTTCACCCGCCTGACAATCAAGATCGCTAACACAACATCCGTCCTGCTTTACACAGGAGAAGTCTGCTGAGCATACCTGACATGGCTGGGTACATTGGGTGTTATCTCGGCACTGCTTACACTTCTTTGCGACGCAAACTTCTTCCTTAGCGGCGCAGTTCTTGTCAGTTTCACAGTTGGGGTATTTTGGTCCGCAGCCCACCAAAAGGCCTGTTCCCAGGAAAATGAACACTAAACCGGGTATGAAACGATGCATCAAAAAGCCTCCAAAAACACCTGTGATCATTGGTTATGATTTCGCCGCAGCCTATGGTCTATGACGTAGGTTGTCAATCGCAAACGTGCAGGATTTGGAGCGAAACGATAGGTTCCTATCCGAGGGTGGATAATTCTATCCCGTAAGTCGATAAATAGTGGTTTTGTAGACCACTTTTGACGACTCCAGCAGGCTTGTCGCGAGGGGGCGGGCGAACACTGCAAAGGCGTTGCGAAACCCGGGCCGCTATGGTCTATGAACGGGACCATTTGGTCCGTGTAGGTGTCCTTGGAGCGATTTGCCAGAATTTGTATGCGATGGCGGGCAGCTTTTGTCCTGGTGATTGGCGCGATCACGATCTGGTTTGGCTCGTTTCTCCTACCCATAAACGAGATCCGATACGACTTTTCGTTTCAGAATTCTTTTCTGCAGTTTGGTGGAGATAATGAGCGGTTTCAGGAGTTCGTACGGGAGTTCGGTTCCGATGTGCTATTCAACGCGGCTCTAATCACCGTCGACGGAGGCAGTGAACAGCCCGACGGGGCGTCGGTGCTCGAGACCACCATCTTTCAGCCTGCTGTTTTGCGCCAAATCGAGGCGATAGAGAGGGACTTCCGAGGGCGGGAAGAGGTCGGAGTAAATGGGATCGCCAGTGTCTTAAGCCTGCCTGATTTCTACGCGCCGGATCAGATTGAATCCGATTTCGTCCGCAATGCGTTTCATCGATATGAAAGGGAACGTCAGGCGGCCGAGATGGATGATTCCGGCGTGGTGCATTGTCTTAGAACGTCGTGCCCTGGCTTTCCAGTCGCGCTTCGCGACGCAGCCAGGGGGCTCGAGGGAACTGTAGAACGCGTGTTGCGGCACAAGATATTTGCGCGTCGCATGATTTCGACCGACGGACGCGCCACGCTGGTGACCGCCCGATACTCAATCGCATATCGGAATGAGGCTCTCCGTCGACCGATGGCACAGTGGATGGAGAAACGGGTCAAGGTGTGGCGAAAGAACCTGCCCAAAGACGTTGACGTGGTTGTAACCGGGGTTCCGATCGTTGAGTACACCTACCATCGTTTATCCCTGGGTGAGACGAGCACATTACTTCCCTTCGCATCGTTGATCATCGTCATTCTATTATGGTGGCTGTACCGGTGGTTCTGGGCGATGGCCGTCCCGATTACAGTGGTTCATATTGCATTGATCTGGTCGATGGGGCTTATGCAGGCCACGAGAGAACCTATCAACCTGCTAAATAATGTAATGCCGGTCATCATCCTGGTCGTTGGGATTGCGGATGCCGTGCACTATATAGCCCGATATCTCCAGGAGTATCGACGCCTTGGGGATAAGCGAGAGGCCATCGCGATTACCATGAAATCCATGGGATGGGCCTGTTTCTTGACCAGCGCGACGACGGCCGTCGGATTCGGTTCGCTTATGTTTGCCACCATTCCGACCATCCGCAGCTTTGGGCTGTATGTGTCCTTGTCTGTGCTAATAGCCTATGTACTGTCGTTGATCCTTATCCCGATTTTCCTGTCGGTGATCCCTCCACCGTCAGAGCGTGCGCTCAACGTCTATGCGGGCGGTTTTCTCGACCGATTCATGCGTTGGGTAGCCCGAGCTACCCTGTCTCGACCCAAGTATATGCTGTGGGTCATGTGCTTTTTCATTTTGTTCGGGCTATTTGGTGTCGTGGGGACTCCGGTCGGCGGGTTCGGGGGGGTACAGTCGGAGTCCAGACTTATGGAGGAGATCCGGCCAAGCCAGCCCATCTACCAGGCTACCAAGCGTACGCAGGAACGTCTGAGCGGCTTGTTGGTGCATGCTCTATACGTTCGTGGTCGTTCTCTTGAAGGGACAACATGCGAGACCGACAAGGATTGTCTGGAACCCGGTTGTGATGTGCAGGCCTGTGCCTGTATGGGCGACGACTGTACGCGGCCCAGCTGCTGTGATGCCCTGCTATGTCGGCGATCCAATGTGTTTACTCGTTATACCGCACGCCTGGCCGGAGTAATCCAATGGTTGACGGACTTGAACGAAATTCCGGTTCTAGATCGCTTGGCAGATATGGGTCGCTCTCTACCCCAAAAGGCCGCCGGAAGTGACGAATCGGAAGATGATTTTGAGCTTATAGAGGAGGACGATGCTGACGAGGGGGCCGTGCAATCCTCTTCATTGGCCACGGATGGAGAGTGCATCTACACAACCCTCGATCCCCGTTTAATCGAGCGCCTGGAGGGACTCTCACATCGTCTGTTACGTGATGAAGGATTCAAATCGTTCATTACCCGAATCGACGATCTCGCGAGTTTGAGCCGGGAGATGCTGGCGGCGATGAGTCCGCCCGAAGACCAGGAGCAGTTGTTGAACGGACCGTATCCGTTTCGTAGCCAGCAGGAGCTGGCGCAGATCCTTCTTCCGTTACGGCAAGATGGAGGAGAAATGGTCGACCGGGTTCAGACCCCCGATGGAACGGGAACGCAGGTTTCCTTCATTGTCTCCGATGAGGGAACGCGAGCCTGGCAGAGGCTGCGGGCCGAGCTTCGAACCTTTCGTCATGAACTGAAGGAAGATCCATTATTAGGACGCCGATACGATGTGTATATTACTGGGTCATCGACCCTGGCCCAGGACGCCTTGAGCCATGTCGTAGGCGATCTGCTCACATCTCTCGGCCTGGCCTTTTGTCTGATTGCATTATTGATGACGGTGTTGTTCCGCAGTATTCGGATTGGGCTCGTGAGTATGATCCCCAATGTCTTCCCACTGGCGATGACCATTGGCCTGATGGGATATCTCCACGTTCCGATTCGAGCCGCGACGGCCATCATATTTTCCATTGCTCTCGGAATTGCTGTTGACGACACGATCCATTTTCTGGAGCGTTTTCGTGAGGAGCGTCGTAAGACCAACGATGTCAACATTGCGTTGGAGCAAACCCTGCTCGGAACGGGGCGTGCCATCGTATTGACCACACTTGTCCTGGTGGCGGGCTTCGGGATCTGTCTCTTTTCGGACTTTGTGGCGATGTATCAGTTTGGATACCTCACCGCGTTTACTCTTGCGATGGCCCTCTTCGCGGATGTATTCCTGTTACCTGCGTTGATCACGCTATTCCGACTGGAACGGGGAATTCGAAGTACTGCGCCGGGAGTCGACGCAACGTAACCAGAATGATTAATTAGGTGCGCGACCAGGGAGTACATCAGCGTGAAGCGCAAAGCAGTTTATAGAATACGAGATCTTGAACGGATGACCGGAATTCCGCGGAGCACCATCCATTATTATGTTCGAGAGGGGCTCCTGCCGCAGCCGAAGAAGCGTGGGAAGACGGTTGCCGATTACGGCCAGGAGCATGTGGACGGATTGATGGTGATTCGTCGGCTTCAAGAACAGTCGAGGCTGAGTCTTGAGGAAATACGTACCATGTTTGATCAGGGACGTCCGAAGCTCGATCCGACCTCATTACAGCGTTCGATAGATTTATTGGTTCATTTTGCCGAGACCCGAACGGGGGCAGCCGAATCATTGGAAGAGGAAATCGAAACGGCTTTATCGGTTCCAATTGAAGCGATTGCATCGATGGATGAGCCGTCTCGGGCCGAGCTGAAGCAGCGTGTTCGATCCTGGTGGGATGCCGAACGGCGGGCTTTGCAGAGTGCTGTCGACAGCGAAATTGATATTGTATTTCGCACGGTTCTTCAGACAGGACGTCTTGAAACCATACGACCGATCTTTCGAGAAATTGCGCGCATTGGCGGTGCCGGCCGGGCGGCCCTCATCCGGGTGTACAGGGATCGGTCTGTTCTCAAGTTTCTCAGTGAACTCAGAGATTCCCTGACGGTTGATTCGCTTGGGCCCTTCCCTCTGTCGGAATCTCAACAATCCGGGTCTGGACTAGAACAACATATTGAAGACTATATCCAGAAGGTACCGGCATCGGATCCGGCGGACCGGTTGTTTTTAGCACGGCTACTCGTCTGGAACGGTCAACATACACGGTTCTTGCAGCTTTGGAGTGAGGGCATCTGGGCGGGGTTCGAGAATGAGTCGGAGCTGAGCGCTGCGGAGCTGGCATGTTTACGAGAATGGAGTTTGTCGATCCAGGGCGATGCGGAAGATGTGGCCCTTGGTGCGGTGGATTATACGACCCTATCCGGCACCGTGAACGCGGTGGCCTGGGCTCGCCGCCAGTTGTCGAACGGGGTGCGACGTTTAGGTGACGGCTCGCCCGACCCGCAACACCTTAGAGATCTTCTCGAGGGCTGGGAACTTCTTGAGTCTATTGCCGACCACCCTTCGTTTGAGCCCCAATGCGATGCAGACTTGTTTGCTGTGCTTCTGGTTGAGATGCAGACCGTCTCTCTCTTGAGTACCGTACCGGACCCGCTTCCCTTCGCCGCGAAGGGGCAAATGGTGGCCCACCGTCTTCAGGAACGACTGCAACAACTCAGTCCGGAACACCCGGTTCAGTCGTATGGATTCGGGAGCGTGATTCAGTCCAATCTGAAGAAGATAACTACCGAGGTTCCCTGAGGTCTGGCGTTGACAGCCAAATGGTCTCCGATAAGATGACGATTCCTGTCCACGTGCGAGCGCGAGCGACCTTTGATTAAAGAACACGCACGATTTCAGCTCGAAGCATCAAAGCTCGGGCGCAATATTGTTTTTCAGGTGACCGTGTACGCGAAGACGAGTCGCCGGAAGACGAGCCTCCACGCCGAGACACAATGTTCGGATCCCTATCACTTTGTCATTCAGTTCGTGATCAAGGGATGTGACTCTACGGAAGAGATTGTGGAACGGTTTGCGCAGCAGCTGCGGCATCGCGGATTCAAGCCGGAGCGAATGCGTGGGTGGGCAGAAAAGAATTGGGACCAATGGACTGTCGTTCCTGAAGATTCGCAGTCTGTGGCCTGAGAAGCGACTGCTTTCAGGCGGTGTTGAGCTTGGGACACTTCGCCCCCTTGACCCGGGCCTCGGTATTGACCCGCCGGGTGATTTTCTGTTGGTCCAGATGCTCGAGAAATGGGATCAGGTATTTTCGGGAGAGACCGGTGATGGTCTTTACGTCTTGAACCTCAAGTTGACCGTTTTCCGACATGCGATGGATGATCTGGTGGAGGAAGTCGGAATAGACCTCTTGATGAAGCCAATACTCCTCGTTGATGCGCACCAGGCTTCCAACTCGCTGCAGATAGCTGAGCACATCCAGCAGGTTCCGGTCGCTACAGCCCAGTTCCTTTGAGAGCTGGGATGAAAATGGTGTGGGAGATTCCTGGCCGCGCATTCGGCTTTCGATTTTCTGGGCGATTATCTGCAGGGAGTCGGGGAGATTGGCGGAAAAACCGGGCAGCTGTACGCTGTTCTGGTGAATCTGAATCTCCCCCTTTTCGTGCATGGCTTCGAACATAGGATCACGGAGGTCGGGTGGGACCAGTTTGTCGATCGCCGTACGCAGCTCCGTAAGAGACATTCCCGGATCTTGCGGTCTTCGTTCATGATACGCAGACAGGGTCTTCAACACCGTATTACCGACTTTGCTGGAGAGCCCTTCGGGGGCGGTCCAGGTTCCGCTGGGGGTGGCGATCGTTTCAATTCCGGCGTTGGACAAGCCATCTTCCTGCCATAGATCCGTGGAGTCGGCTCCGAATCGTTGGAGTTCGGATAAGGGGAGTACCGAAGGATGATGGAGTGCCAGGAGTCCTCGGAGTCGATCGCCCATATCCAACTGGATGAGGTCATGGAGGGCCGCTTTATCTCGGCCCGCACGTACGCGGCGAGCGACGACTCCCCCCTGGATTAGTTGTCCACCGCCAATGGTCTTGCCCGCTTTTCCGGCGCTGCTGGAGCCACGAAAGACAAAGCCAGTCCACGGTGCAGCGACAAGTGGTCGGTCAAGGCGGATACGGACCGCAACAGGCGTATTCCAGGATGACAGCTCGTCGGGGGTCAGATTCTGTATCGTGGCTTCGGCGAAAGCAGTGCCCATATGTACCAGGCCCTTCAATGGGAAGCGCGGACGTTCATTGAGCCATCGCGCGTTGTAGAAATGACCGAGCCAGACCGTATTCGGCCGCAGCTTGGCTTCGTCCTGGAACAGGGTAGAGCCAATGGTCACATCGGCGCGATTCAGTCCACTGACGTTGACGGCCACCCGGGTGGGAGAGGACGTCTTTTGTACGGATTCGCCATGCACCTGGAGTTCGCGGATTCTCCCGCTTGCTCGCCCAGGGTGGACTTGGACCCGTTGTCCCTCTTCGAGGTTACCGCGACATAGGGTACCCGTGATCACGACCCCCCGACCGGGTACAGTAATTACGCGGTCTATAGGAAGTATACCGGCTTCGGGCATACGATGTTCGCCCCCGGATGCTTGCGTTTGAACGAGTGCCTCTTTCAGTTGTTGGATGAAGTCCGCATGTTCTTCGGTGCGTAGGGCGGAGAAGGTCAGGCGAGGCGCGTTTTCGAGAAAGGAACCGGCCAGGACTTCATTCAAATCCGCATGAATCAATTCGAGCCAATCGGGATCCACCAGATCGGTCTTGGTAATAGCTACAACGCCTCCGGTAGCACCAAGCAACCGTGCGACTTCGAGATGCTCCAATGTCTGTGGCATTACACCGTCGTCCGCAGCGACCACCAGGAGAACCAGGCGAATTCCATTCGCCCCCTGAATCATATGGTCGAGAAACCCTTCATGACCTGGAACGTCGACAAACGAGAGTACGGTACCGTCGTCCAGATGCGCATGGGCGTAACCCGGCACAATCGTGATCCCGCGCGCTTTTTCCTCAGGGAGCCGATCGGGGTCCATACCGGTTACAGCGCTAACGAGGGCTGTCTTACCATGGTCAATATGACCGGCTGTGGCAACGAGGATATGCACGATAGCTCTGGGTGAAGGGGGGCAAAGAAAACGCATCATACATGCACGGGGTCTTTGGGGCGAGTGCGACGGTAACAATCGACTTTGGTGGGCTTGCTGGTACGTGGTTGGCTGTGTTAGGAACATACGAGCTGTGTGGAGCCTGGAAATCGCAATACGGAGAAACGGACATGAGCCACAGGATGTCGCGGATCACACCATGGATCATGGGAATATCGATGTTGATATCCCTGAGTGCATGTATTCCGGCCGAGGAGCCGGAAGAAAGTAACATCGGGGTACAATTATCTGCCCTTGCTACTTGTTCTACGCCCGACGACTTCTCGGGGGTAACGAGCCTGTCCCTGAAAGCGACGGTGGAGGGCCTGGATCAGGGCAAAAAGTTCAAAATATCGAAAACGGGCAATGTTTCTGTGGGCGGCAGCTCGTTTTCTGTGTCGGGGATCCCGGAGGGTGGTCAACGAGTGGTGACTATCTCGGGAACATCCGATGCGGGCACCGAGCTCTTTGCCCGGTCTCGCGGAGTAACCGTATTCGCCAAGGAGAAGACCGAACTCGATATGCTGCTTGTTCCGGGCGGTGATTTTGGTTGTCTTGATGTAGAAAACTCATACGGCAACGTGGTGTTTCCAGCTACGGCCCAACTGCCGGATGGGCGGGTGATTATTGCGGGTGGATACCAGGCGGTAAATGCCCAGGGAGCCACTAAGATCCTGACGGCACCGAGCGATAAAGTTTTCGTTTTTGATGGCCGAAATGGGACCTTTCAAGAGGTGCCCGCGTTGATGAATCATAAACGAGGTGCAGCCGGCGCTGTATATCTTCCCGGGGCCCGTCGTGTGGTTATTTTCGGGGGAGCGAAAGAGCTTCGTTATGAGGGTGGCCAGGAGAAGTTCCCATTCACGGTCATAGGGTCGGATGCGCAGAGCACATACGATGTACTATCTCTCGACGCGATGGAGCAGCACCTCGCCAATCCCACGGCCCCTGATCTCCCACCGATATTTCTTGATCCTCCGAGCGAGGCCAACGGGGTACCAAACCGCATGCTGGTCTCCCGCGTATTTCCGCGTGCTATCCGGCTTGAGCAGGACGACGCGGTTCTTGTGACCGGCGGCGGAAACTGGCCGATGGATTCCAACTCGGGATATATCGAAGTCGAGTATTACCATCCGGACGCCTTTTCCGGAGCCGGTGGGTTTGTCGATCCCAATGGGGCCCTGGCGATGAATACTCTACGGTCTGGACATAGCCTTACCCGTCTCGGGGTCAATGCGGATGGGTTCTCGGTATCGATAGTCTGGGGCGGCACGATTGAGAATTCAGTAGTTGGCGAGGTCTTTATTCAAGGTTCTTCGTCCGGTTCGACCATCAATGGTGTATTCCATCCGGTCGTTGTTACAGGTAGCGTCCCACCGCCACCCTATTTCCATTCGGCGGCGCGGATTTCCGACACCAAGGTACTCGTGGTCGGGGGAGTCGAGAGTGATGGCTCTCAACTGTTGGCCAATAACGCCGCCCGTGCGTATGTGCTGGACTATGCAAAAGAAAACGGTCTGCACACGGTGGCGGTACACAATGTGGAGCAGATGGACCATCCCCGCTATTTTGGTGCTCTTGGGGTGACTGGTGATGGTCGCTATGCCACGGTCATCGGGGGCTGGACTGGTGATACGGCACAGGCTCCCCTCGACATTCTATTTGCGGATCTGGAAGAGGTCCTGAATGCGCCGGCTGGCGGCCCCGTAGGGAGCGCCAGCTTTATCACACTCGACTCTGTTTTCGGGGGTCGTGGTGGTATGAGTGCGGAGACCATGGTCAATGACGCGATACTGCTCATCGGTGGAGTGGCGGATCCCACCTCGATCAACACGTCCCAACCAGGCGCTGCGGAGACGTTTATCGCGACGGAGGTATATAAGTGATGGGTCAACTCGCACACAGACGCGGTACCGCGTTCATCACCTTATTGGTATTCGTGACAACACTCTGGACTCCGTACGTGATGTCGCAGACGCCGCCCGAACCGGCGGCTGCACCGGCCGCAGCGAAGACTCCGACGCAATGGCGGGTGGGAATCATGGCGGTTCCGGCCCGGGGTAGAGACAAGAAATTGGCGTTGCCGATCCAAGCATTATTCCGAAATGAAGTGACCAAGCTGCTCTCTACACAACTGGTTGTGCCCACTGGTGATTCTGATCTCAGTGAACTGTCGGAAATTCGTGGCATGGTAGATCGTGGCAATAAGCTGCTTCGTGCGACCAAGTTCAGCGAAGCGATGCCCTTGTACCAGGAGGCTTCCGACCGGATAGGGATGGTCGATCTGGTACCTGATCGCAGGTTGTTGGCCCGTCTCTATAAGGGGCTCGCGATTTGCCAGTGGGTAGACAATAACAAAGATGCGGCGCGGGCCAACACACAGCGTTCCCGCCATGTCTGGCCGAACCAATCGGATGTAGAATGGGCGTTTAACGTGGAGATCAGTCGCTTGTTTCGTGATGTGACGGTCGGCTGGGAGACCACCCCCAATGGGCAGATAACCATCAAGAGCTCCCCCGCCGACGCGGAAGTCTTTGTGGATGGAGTGTCTCGCGGGTTCTCGCCGGTGACGGTCGCGCAATCGTCTGTTGGACCCCATCATGTATTCGTGGTTCGCGATGGATATATGGCCCATCAATCGTGGGTTGTTGTCGAGTCCGAACAACAATCGAATGTCGGTGTGCGCCTGAAGCCAATCCCCAATAAGACGGGCTTTGACCGGGCGGTCA
>CAUZEG010000032.1:0-25721 GCA_963578775.1 Myxococcales bacterium | reverse complement strand
ACATAGGCGCGCTTCTCTATGTATGTACCTGGATAAAAAGAGCGCTTGAATCCGTAGATGACAATATGCCGCAGATCTCGAAGTCTGAGAGAGAAATGGTTTACGGCCAACTCAAGCTCGCGACTCACAGTTGTTCGTGAAACCAACCGATTGTCGGTACATAGCGTTACCGATAATCTTGCCTTCCACATTTTCGAGAAAGCATGGTCATCCAGACTCCGAAGAGTAGGATCCGTTTGAAGGTTACTGCTCAGACATACCTCCAACGTAATCCGTCGATCCGCGATAAACTCCGCGAGTTTCCGAATGTATTCGTCTTTATCTTTAATCGACGGGTCCGAGATGTGGTCCGCGCTGAACAAGTGGTACCCATGGCCGACCCGATGGGCGTGTAATTCTGTAATCGCCTGAAAGATACTCTCCGGACCATAGGCTTCACCGGCATGCACCGTCCGTTTTAGGAAATTCTGGTGGGCGTGATGGAACGCAGGCCAATGGTCGGCGGCGGGATAGCCATCTTCCTGGCCGGCCAGGTCAAAGCCCACGATCGGCATACCATAGTCCGAACGAATATTTACGGTGGCCTTTGCGAGTTCGGTAGACGTCAATCGAAACACGTCTTTCGGATCACTATGGGCGTGCACTTCCAGGACTTTACGGTAGTACTCTCCAAAGTCACGATTGAACATACGCAAGGCGCAGACGATGATCCCATAAGCAAAGGGAGGCTCGGCCCCGCCTTGTATCTCCTCGCGCGCGTTGATCTCCTGCTGTGCGCGATTCAGACCCCGGTTCACCGCACGCAATACATCTTCCAGGCTCTGTCGCTCATTGACGTGGAGTTGTGGGGCAAACCGGGGCTCAATATAGCGAACCCCTTCGTTAAAGTTGTCCCAGGCAAACTCGTAGGCGATACGCTCAAGTCCTTCTGGATCCTGCATGACCGCCGTCGTGTACTGAAAGCCTTTGAGATAATCCACCAACGACGGGTAACGCTCTTTGAACACAAGATCATAGAGTCCCTCGTCGGTATACGATGGTAGCTCTACATTATGGGTCCTGGCCAACTCAATCAAGGTGTCTACTCGAAGGCTGCCATCGAGGTGTACATGGAGATCGGTCTTCGGAAGTTCTCTAAGGAATTCCTGGCTGACTAATGGGGTCGACATGATAGGTACTCTGCGTTTAGCAATACCGGGTATTCAACCATGGATTGGAAGGCGGGTACACTCCTTGTTATGGCAACCACGAATCTTTTCCTGGAGAATCGCTCGTCGATTCGCCGAATTGGTGCGATCATTGCTATGATAGGAGCACGCACGGGGAATCCAGACCCCATTTACACCAGAAAGACGTATGGCTGAAGAACCCAAAGGACTCACCAAAGAACAGCGCCGCGAGCTTGAAGAGCTGATGCAGGCCGTGGAATCGGGTCGTATGGACACGGAAATCGTCCAGAAGTACCTGGACCAGGGGACGGCTCTTCTCGGCGACGAGAGCCCTATGCTGCTTGGCCACAAGCAGCGTACCGACCTGACCCGTGTTCTTGGGCGTGATCCCGGTGATCTTCGTATCCATACTGGCAAACGAGCACGAGATGCCACCGACGCCATGAGTGCCAAGGCTTTTGCCGTCGGTGAACGTGATATATTCCTCGGAGGAGAGGTCAGCGGTAACCTCGACACACGAGAAGGCTTTGCCATCCTCGCCCATGAGGCCATGCATACCCTTCAGGAGCAGGCGGATGTCGGCTTCCGACGCGGAGGGGCCGCTACGGACGAACTGGAAGCCCAGGCCCGACGGGTTGAGAGCCGTGTTTTGGCCGAAGACGAGTTGGCTACCCCATCTACGATGCATGAAGGGGATCGATTGGTCGGCGAAACAATTGACGCGTCGCCACCATCCCCGACGGAACTTCTGAACCGGTTGTCGGACCATGATCGCCAACGGATTGCGGAGCGTGTTCTTTCGATCCTGAAAAATCGTAGCCGGCTCGACGCCGACCGGTTTGGGATCGACTAACCCTCAGGGCTCGTCCTCATCGATCGGCTCCCCCTGCACGACAGCCCGTAACCGCAAGATTGCACGACGGGCCGCTGGCACATAGGCACGCTCGGTTGGCACATTTTCGGATATTTTCACATACCGTTCCCAATACAGCAGGGCGTCCTCATAGCGATGCACCGATTCAAAGGTATAGGCCAGGTTATACAAGGCCTGTGGATACCGTTTCCGCAGGGCTAGAGCTCGTTTGAAGGCCTCAATCTCTTCCTCAGTGCGCCCCAACATATGCAGTACGAGTCCCCTATTATACTCGGCCTTATACAGATTGGGTTTCAGCTTCAACGCCTGTGCGTACCGATCCAGGGCCCGCTCATAGTACTTGCGAGCCTCGGCACCAGGAACACCATCGCCAATCCGCGTATACACCCTACCCAGATTGAAATGGAGATCCGGTACCTGATCGTTGATGTTCAGAGCTTCCTCGTAATATTTGGAAGCCTGTTGGATCCGATTCTGGTCGGCCAGAACCACACCGAGATTCATACGTGCGCCGAAGTCTCGATCGTCGAGAGCCACCGCCCGCCGATAGGCACGCTCGGCTTCCTCCAGCTCTCCTCTTTCTTCGTAACAGACGCCGAGATTGAAGTAGGCCTTTGCATAACGTGGATCAATGGAGATGGCCTTACGATAGGAAAAGATCTCCTTCTCGACGGAGCCGCTGCCGCCTCGACCAGTATAGGCCAGCCCAAGATTATACCAGGCCTCCCGAAAGTCCGGCTTAAGACGCACGGCCTCCGATAAATGAGCCACTCCCAGATCCCCCTGCCGAGACTCCAGAAGATCGGTGCCCTCCTGAAAATGGTTCTGCGCACTCATGCGCTCCAGCTCCGGAGCCGGAGGAGTGGCGTCCTGAGCCGTCAGTTGACTCGGGATGAGCAGCGCATAAGAGATAAGGAGACAAAGGAAAAGCCGCATATACAACCCTGGTAACAATGCTGACGTTCAACAGATAACGCCAACCACCTATTCGAAGGTCTCGTCGAACTTACGCTCCAACGTGGCCAGTATCTTCTTCTTGAAGGGACGTAACATCAGATTCAGGTCAATCTCAATAGCTACCGTCGAATCCGTAACCTGCAGCCGCCCTTCAAAGCCCTGCCCACGCGCAATACCCTGGGTGCCATCCGCATTCCACTCGACCTCTTTTACGAGCTCTGGACGTTTCTCTTGAAGGTTCTCCATCAATCCCTTTGCACGGCGAATCGCCTCATCGAGGGGGAGAGCATGTGTACGTTCCACTTCAACCGCTGCCATCTACAACTCCTGAACATATGGCCCCACCATAACGTTTGAAGAGGGTGCGGGCAAGACGCAAAAAGGGCCCATCTGGCCCAAAAAAGAAAAACGCCCGGCCATTAGATGACCGGGCGTTTTTCGAATCGGCTCTTTTCAGGCGTAGGCCCGAAAAGATTTCGATTTAAGACTACCAGTACAGATTGAACCCAACACCGGTCGTGCCGAATGTGAGATTCGTAGCATCTTTCTGATGATCAATAGCAACACCGAAGCTCGCGTCGATGGAGATATTGTCATTATACCAGTACTCGCCACCGATGCTTCCGCCTACGACGGCATGCATGGTATCGCCAAAGGCATCAAGATCACCACTAAGGTCCAGGCTACCAGCCATGAACGGGCTCACTTTGCCGGAATTGGCTTTGTACATACGGTATTCAACACCGAGACCCAGAACTTTTCCAGATTTCAGGTCGCCAGCCAGGCCCATACCGCCGTCAAACCCAATACTTACACGTACGGCTGATGCATCGTCGAGGCCATAAGACATGTTTACGTTGGTGTCATCTCCGCCCATACCGGCGTACGAGAAGGTCTCAACACCGACGCCCCATTGGCCAGCCTTTGGGCCAGCAAAAGAAGCTGTGGCTACAAGACAAAGTACTGCTGCGAATGCAAGAATGTTCTTCATTTAGTTTTCCTCCTAAGCTGTTTCTGAACACCAATTTCACCAGCGAAAAGGGCATTCGGGATACTCGGTTGATTTCCGAGCCTGCTTGATGGCGTTTATACACCGGCTAGACGCGAAGTCAACAAAACAGCCCAAAAAAATTGGGGTAAATCTGTGGATAACTTTCTCACTTCTTGAAAATATTGAGAAAAGCGGTTGGCCTTTATTTTAAAAGGGAATTCACCGATCGGACTGCGAAATTTTTTACGCATCGGACACGCAAATCTTTCGTACCAGAGCACGTCGTCGATGAGGGATCCAAACTCACCAGATCCGCGTCGTTTGATCCGATGGGTTCCATCTTTTCTGGCCAGGATCTGCACTTAAAACGACAGATTCCCCCCCGCCCTGAAATCCAAAAACGAAAAAAGCCACAGCATTTGCTGCAGCTTTCCGTGAATTAGATGAAAATCGCGAGTCGAATACGGCCTATCTCTGGACGTCTGAAAAACTCGTGCGATTTCGTTTCCCCTGGGGGCATAGCCAGCAGGCAGATCGCTTTCTGGTCAATGCATTAGAGGTCACATAATCATCAAGACATTGGGAAAGAGTCAGGTTCTTACGCCGGGGCTTGCAATAGAAAAACTCATTCAAATAACGCGGTGCCGGCGTGGCATCTTGTTTTTTCTTCCACATTTTTATTACCAGGTGATTTGATAAACAAAATTTGATTCGGGGTCATAACACCCCGGAGAACGGCGGTACTAATTGCAATAACGGTGCCGGATTTTCAACTGTTTTCGCGACAACGGCGCAAGTGCTTGGTTTTGGGGTAAGTTCACAGTTTTTTCTTGATCCCGAACACGGAAATTGGTCCATAAGCGGGGTCCAAATACCCCCGTAGTATGAAAAAATTTCATGGTTATGTCTAGAAGGTGGTTTGAAATGATGCGTTGTCAGAACAGATTTCTGCGATTTTTTCTGGTTTTTCTTGTTGCCGGATCGCTCTTCGCCTGTACCAGTGAAAATGGCGGTACTCTGGATGACGGATCGAACGTTGGCCCGGATGGAATTTCTTTTGAAGACACAACTTCGTCCGACGGAAATCCAGGTATTACCGATATTATAAGCCCATCCGACGCTTTGGAAGACGTCGCGCAGGACACCACAGAACCAAATCCGGACACGGGCGAAAACCCCGACCCCGGCGTGGACGATACCATCAATGAAGGCTGGATCGGTGGGGCGTGCATGACCGATTCCGTCTGCGCCTATGAAGACAGTTTTTGTCTCTCTGAGACGGAGACGGATCTTCCTGGAGGAATGTGTAGCCAAGGCTGTGATTTATACTGTCCCGATCAAGACGGGGCCGTCACAACATTTTGTGTAAGTGGTTCTGACCTGGGTCTTTTCGATTCCGACGGCTATTGTGCCATGCGCTGCGATTATGCCGTAAGTGCCAGCGGATGCCGCCCCGGCTACGAATGCGAATCTCTTCCTCGACATAACGACCCGGCCACAATCATTCCTACCTGCGTGCCCGGATCAGGAACCGAACCGCCCGATCCCCCTACAGGCCAGATTACGAATTGCCAGCAAGAGCTCATGAATCGGGGCGTTGGCTTTACCGTGGGCGTCAATAATATGGATAGCCCGGCGGGACAACCCAATATTATATGCGATGTTCAGGATCCCATCTGGATTGAGCCCACAATCCATGGCGTCACCTATCGGTACGCGTCAGTTAATGGGGCGGCCAACTCCATCTACACCTCCTGCCAGCTGGCCCTGGCCATAGAAGAAACCAGCCAATGGCTGGCCGAGCAGAACGTTACCGATGTGGTTCATCTAGGCGTGTACAACTGCCGCCTCATCTCCGGCTACGATCCGCCGACGCTTAGTGAGCACGGGCTGGCCAACGCAATTGATATCTCTGGTTTCCGGAATGCCGACGGCACCGTCTACACAGTCATCAGCGACTGGGAACTCAATACATCGTTCCCAGCTACGGTCTCTGGCAGCTTCCTCAAATGGTTCGTCGAGACCGTATTTGAGAACTGGATCTTCAACGTCATCCTGACACCGGACTACAACGCGGCCCACCATGATCACTTTCATTGTGATCTCACCCCTGGAGCCCATTTCCTTCAATAGATCTGACGCTACTATTTTCGGGATTGCTCCGAAGAAAAACGCGTGCTAATCCGAAGAGCGAATGTAGTTGGAAATACGATGATCGAAAATCAGTATATGGAATGTGGTCCCGACGAAGAAGAAAAGGCCGACGATAAAGGGGCCTTTGAGCGGATGCTCAAATCACGCTCGATTCTCATTCGCGGCGTGATTGATGGAAAACAGGCCGAAAAGGTTATGCGGGAAGCGTTGCTGCTCGAAGGCGACGATGCCGAAAAGCCTATTAATGTAATCCTTAATTCACCGGGCGGATCGGTCACAGATGGCATGGCCATCTACGATATGCTTCGATTCATCAGGCCCAAGGTTCGAATTGTTTGTGCAGGCCTGACAGCGTCCATCGCCACAATTATCCTTCTGGCTGCAGAAAAAGAAGATCGACTCAGTCTTCCCTACACACGCTTTCTGATTCACCAGCCATTGATCATGGGCCAGGTCGTTGGTCCAGCAAGCGATCTGGAGATAACAGCCAACGAAATCCTGAAGACCCGAGGCATATTGAACGCTCTTCTAGCCAAGGAGACCGGTCAGAAAATTGCGCGTGTAGAAGAAGACGTACAACGTGACTACTGGATGCGAGCCGAAGAAGCCGTCGATTATGGTCTGATAGCAGGCATTATCGCCCACCGTTCCGACCTATCGGACTAGATCCATCGATCGATCTCAACGGATGTCGCTTCCTCTATTTCGTCGCGACTCTTATCAGAAATCGCGCGGCGGTTGAGGCGAATCGCCAACCCATTTCGTTGTTTCGAATCTCCAGGTTCGGGCCGTAGCTTCCCTTGGGGCCCCATAAAAAAAGGGCCCGCTGCCTGGATATTTTGGAGTTGATTCTACAGATCTATCACGATGATTCTGTCGCTATTTGAAGCTGCGCTTTCGTCGTCGTCACCAATGTAAATGACAACTTCTTTTTCACGCTCATCAACTTCCTCATGTCCAGGCATTTCGGCGAGCGGCCGTGGAGCCCAGAGAGGTATCTGCGCAGGCTGCTCAAAGGGTGTTTCGAAAGGTCTTGGCATGACAAAAACTGGCTTGGGTTACGTACTTATAGTGTAAAGCGTTTTTCTCGTCTTTCAACTCTCGGTCTCAGAAATTTCTTCCAGAGGCCTCTATAAGGGATCATCGGCAGTCTACCGAACTTTCTTGAAACTTGTGTGTTTCCAGATGGTTACGGTGTGTTGAAAGAACAGAAAATACACGGCATATAAAAATAGACGAACGCCTCTAGAATTCATTCAAAAAGACCCTGTCTAGGAGATTTCGTCACAAATCTGGTCAACAAAGACCGCTAAAGATGGGCCTAGATTACCGTCTTCCGACTCGAGAAAAACCGTCGATTTTGAACGGGGATCAGCCGGTATAATTCCCTCGGATGTAAGGACCAGAATTTCCCGAAAGACGGGTTGTTTTCTGGCAACCGAGATCGGGTAGATTTCCCGGATCTCCAACCCGACATTTCTGGCCGCTTTTTTGACCGCTGACACACGCTCCGGCGGGTACATACAGAGGAACCTGCCGCCAGGTGCCAAAGCCTCGGCGGCCACCTCGACAAGCTGCTCATGATCCAGAAAGAGTTCGAACCGGGCAACTGCCTGACTCGGATCCTTCGGAAGTGTCCCGGTTCCTACCGGGTGAAAGGGCGGATTACTCACTACGAGATCAAAGGAATGCGGGGACCAGATACGCCGTTCCACGATATTCGCACAGTAGACCTGCACCCGCGGCACCATCCCATTGGCCGATATATTTTTTTCGGCATAATCTATCCGTTCTTCGGAGATGTCGACTCCCAATACCTCCGCCTGGGGCCAGAGAAGCCCGGCTATAAGTGATAGAAATCCGGAACCGCATCCGACATCAAGAACACGTGCTGGTGGCGGTTTTACGGTCTGTTCGCAGATATGGGCGAGCGCGAGGGAATCCACTGCGGTCCGAAAACCATTTGCCGGCTGACGATACCGTAAACGCCCCCCAAAGAGGCCGTCTGGGGTCGCCAAACCACGGGATCGAATCATCTGCCCGGCTTTTTCCATGAACGCGCCCTATTGGTTCAAGAACTCCCGGAAATTCAGGTACCGACGTCGTGATCTGTACATGAAAACAAACGAGGATAGAACCAGGAAAATCGCCCCAAGATAAATCCAGACAACTCGCTTATGTATTGAAGGATCAAATCCATCGACGAGAAACCAGGATACCTTTCTGGGGTAATCGCTGTTCTCCCAACTCCAGATGGAATCCTTCAGATCGATTGGTGCTTCATCCGCCTTGTAGAGTAATCCTTCCACGGTCATATCGACCATCAGATTTTCCATTCGAGCCCGACGCTTCGAGACCAGGCCGACAAACCGCCCATCGATTTCTGGCACCTGCAGCGGTTGGGCCGGCACCGTACGGGAGGTCCGCACAACCATATTGAACAATGGGCAGAAAAACTCGTTGAAGTGTCGCTGGTCGGTTCGAGTCATCGTTGGGACGAAGCCGTTCATACGGACGAAGCTACCATTCTTCAGTTTCAGCGCGTCCGGACAGCCCTGAACACATGCATCGTCACCGCGCCGATTGTTTTCTTCCACCCAGATGTCACGTATGTTCCCGATCTCGGTCGGCTCACTATATTTCAGGTATAGATTCAGCTCCGACCACAATTTTGCGGCGCTAAACAGGCTTCCACCGAGAACGACCAGAAACAGGATCCGCCGCAGACCGTAATTGAATTTCAGGTTCTCCAGGTGGACATGTGGATCATCGCCCATATCCCATGACTGGACAGTTGGACCCGCGCTATCTCCGTGTTCATTGTCCACTTTCTACTCCTGGTTCCGTCAGCGGTCGCCAACGCGGCCCATGAGGCGCGACAGCCTATACCATACCGCACGCCAGGGGCCTAGTTAGAACATCCCGCCCCACAATTCCATCCCTACCCGAAGAGAGCGGACGCTTTGTTTCGAGCTGCCGGAGCTTTCGATAGAAGGTGCTTTTGGAGATCCCCAGCTGTCGGCGAGCATAGCCTCGATCCGCTGGTCTCAACCGGCCAAGACGCAAGATCTCCCTGTCCATGACGGATAGGTCGGTTTTACTAGGTGCGAAGGCGTCCCCCCTACGACTGTTCACGGCAAGGGCCTGCAACACGATCTGTCCATCCAGCGGACCTCCCAGCGAACGCAGCGCAGCTCGCCGAAGTACATGTTTCAGCTCGCGCACATTTCCGGGCCAACCATAATCCATCAAGGGCACCCAGACATCGGGATTCAAACGACCTGTACATAAGCCCGTTCGGCGCAATGTAGTGAAAACAGCGTTCCCAATGGGACGTATATCCCGGGGTCGTTCCCTCAATCCGGGTATGGTCAGAATGGATCCCGAGAGTCGCTCCTGGAAATCGCGGCGTAGCCCGTCAATCTGTCCGTCAGAGTTCCGCTCCCGATTGGTGGCGCCAACAACGATCCCCTCAAACGGAACGGGACATACCTGCCCCACCGGCCGAACCTGCCGCTGTTCCAATGTTCGAAGCAACGCGGCCTGAATATCCGACGAAGTCTCACCCACCTCATCAAGAAAGAGCACCCCGTCAGCCGCCGATCGAAACGCCCCGATCGATGATTGTGTAGCACCCGTGAATGCCCCTCGAATATGGCCAAACAGTTCGGAACAAGCCAGGCTGGGCGTAAGAGCTGCCATATTTATTGCCGCAAAAGCGGCGCTCCCCAACCGGCTCTTTCTCCCCATCCACACCATCCGCGCCAGGGATTCCTTGCCGGTCCCGCTTGGACCCATGACGAGCACGTCTACGCCAAAATAGCCCGACAATACGGCCCATGCCATCACATCCACCACGGCCGGCGTCGCGGTGCGAAAACCAGCCAACTCGATCACCGGGCCGGTTTCTGTTTTAAAAAGATGGCAGACAACCGCTGGGCGGCCGGCACACATCCATACCGATCCCGGCGGATAAGGTCTTCTGCCGTGCGGTGCCGAACGATCCTCAACCAGAATCCCTCCATCCCTCGACCTGCGAAAAGGCGGGATGGAGAGGGGAGCCTGGGGCTTCAAACCACGTTCCCAGGCCATATAGTCGCCGTCTTCATCCACGATAAGAGGGATCCCTCCGGACGGATTGAGGAACACCAGGCAGGGGGAGGGATTGGAGTCATAATCATTCATTTTTCGATACACCTCGTTCAGAACTGCGCCCATGGGGACATAGGTTTAATGTTCACCATTGGTCTTATCGACGCTTTACTCAGAGGTGTTCCGATCCATCTCCCTGGATTGAGTATTGCCCCGCATAATTGACACCCCTCGTACGAACGAGGAAGATATGTATAGATTTTAAATGGAGCAGAATTTCTTTATGGACCTGGTACCCCTGGCCAAAAAAGCCAGACTGGCCGCGAACCAAACCGCTACCGCGGACACATCCACAAAGAATCTGTTTCTGCAGTTGGCCGCAAAGCTTTTGCGAGAACAAGCGGATGCAATCCTCGCCGCCAACGCAGACGACCTGGCCCAGGCCGAAGCTAACGGGATTTCAGGAGCACTGCTCGACCGGCTGGCGCTGACCAACGAGCGGGTAGCTGGAATGGCTAACTCCATGGAGGCGGTTGCTGCTCTTCCAGATCCGGTGGGGGTGTCGGAGGACTTTCATACCCGTCCAAACGGTTTACGAGTGGGACGGCAGCGGATCCCCCTTGGGGTCATCGGCATGATCTACGAAGCCAGACCCAATGTTACATGTGAAGCTGCGGCCTTATGCGTAAAGTCGGGAAATGTCGTTCTACTCAAAGGCGGTAGTGAGGCACATCGTTCGAATATGATATTGGGCCGGGTTCTCCAGGATGCCCTCTCTCAGGCTGGGTTACCCGTCGATTCCGTACAGGTCATTCCCTCGACCGATCGTAGTGTCGTCCTCGACCTTATTCAGATGGATCAATACGTCGACCTGGTCATTCCGCGAGGCGGTGAAGGTTTGATTCGCTTCGTAACCGAAAATGCGCGGGTCCCGGTCGTGCAACACTATAAAGGCAACTGTCATGTATATGTGCATGAGGACGCCGACCTGACGAAAGCACGGGAAATCACAGTCAACGCCAAAACCCATCGTCCCGGTGTGTGTAACGCGGCTGAAACCTTGCTAATCGACGCCACAATCGCGGAAGCCTTCTTGCCCGATGTGGCTGCCGAACTCAAATCCCATGGTGTTCAGATCCGCGGCTGTCCGAGCACGGTCAAAATCGTCGACCATGCCATACCGGCAACAGACGAAGACTGGGATACGGAGTTTCTCGACCTCATTCTAGCGGTCCGGGTTGTACTCGGCCTGGATGAGGCCCTTGCCCATATTCAGAAACATACGAGTCTTCATACCGAAGCCATAATCACGGAGAATGAGGCTGTTTCCGCTCGTTTTATAAAGAGCGTTGATTCGTCCTGCGTGCTTGTGAACGCGTCCACCCGTTTCAACGACGGGTTTGAGCTCGGTCTCGGAGCAGAGATTGGTATCAGCACTACCAAATTGCATGCCTTCGGACCCATGGGACTCGAAGAACTGACGGCGAAGAAATTCGTCGTCATGGGGGAGGGGCATATCCGTGCGTAACCTCCTCCCCTTCTCATATTCTATTTCAATCCACGATCCCTACCTCCACTCGAAAAGAGGTCTTAGTCTATGCCAGTGAAAGCCAATGTTCCCGTCGAGCCTGTCCAGAAGTATGTTCTGGACGACGTACTCAAAGAGATTGCAAACGCATCCATTGAAAAGCGCGCGGAACGCGTCCGGATATTGGACGTTCGAAAAGCGGTCACTTATACGGACGCAGTGGTAATCTGCTCAGGCCAGAGCGACCGCCAATTACGAACGATTGCGGATCATATCGACCGACAGCTACGGAAAAAATTCCAACTGCACCCAGCCAGCGTCGAAGGGCGGGATAGTGCCAGTTGGGTGTGCATGGATTATGGCGACGTCATCATCCACGTCTTCTACGGTCCGGCACGAATGTATTACGATATCGACAATATGTGGCCCGAGGGAACGGATCGAACCGAAGACCTGGTCGAGTATCCGGAATAAGGAAACTCCTAATATGAGGTTCAGACGGTGCTGGAAATACGTTTGAGGACTCCGGCTCGACTGCCGTTCCGCCACATTCGAGACGTAATCGATGAGTTGCTGAATCGCACTCGCGGTCGAAAACTACGGGTGCAGTTTGAACAGATACGACGTCCTGATCCCAAGATAGACCCGGCCAAAGAGCAGCTCTGGCTGCTCGATGAACAGGGAGAAGGTTGGGATTCAACCAAGTGGGCCCGAAAGCTGGAAGAAAGCACCGATTCCGGGGTCAAGAGCATCGTTTTGTTTGTGGGTGGATCCCATGGAGTGAGCCCCGCCGTCCGTAAACAGGCCCGCCAGACGATTTCGTTGGGCCATGGAACCTTTCCGTCCTGGCTCGCTTGCCTCGTCGCCGCGGAACAGATCTATCGGGCGGACAGCATCTTAAGAGGAAGCCCGTATCATCACGGCTAGGCCCACCACATAATTACGCCCGGCGACGATAACAGGCTGAAGATAGAATCGACGAAGACGATTTGTTGTGGCTCCCTACACATCGGATATTCGAAAACCTGGCGCCCTACCCCTGCCTCGCCTGTGACCACAAGACAGATGCGTTGGTATGCGGTAACTGCGCGAGCACGATGATCCCCTGGCCCCCATCATTATGCCCCGGCTGTGGCCTTCCTGGCACTGGTCCCAGGACAGGGTCATGGGCTCCTTGTACGCACTGCGATTCTCTGCAATCGACGGAACTCGACGATCTGCATATTTCCTGGGCCTATGCCGGCACGGCATCCAATGTCCTACATCGAACAAAGTTTCATCGTAGACCGGATGTTGCAGCTCGCCTTGCGGCCCTCGCTGCGGTCTATCCTCCGCCCGAGCAGCTACTGCATGACACGGACGTCTTTATTCCTGTCCCCCCCTCACCACGGCGTCTACACACTATCGGATACGATGCCAATGCGGAGATGACCGCTGTCCTGGCATGGGCGCTGAAAAAGCGGATTGAGCATCGGGCTATAAAGCGCCTGTCGGATGCACGCCAAATCCACCGAACCGCAGAAGAACGCCGCGCGTTGATTCGGGACAGCTACGATCTCGGCCCCCGCCATCGGCGAGTAAGAGATAAGAATATTCTATTGATCGACGATGTACGTACAACCGGTGCAACCCTGGCTACGACGAGTCGACTTTTACGGTCGGCCGGGGCCCGGTCCGTATGCGCCTGGGTCTATGCGGGCCGATGTGCCCAGCTTACAGGAACCTGAGGCTCACGGCTGGGCTGCGTCCACCCGATCCAGAAGACGTTGGAAACCCGGATCACCCAATAGGCGAATAACCTCGGGGTGGGCTGCCAATTGGCGATACTCGCCCTGCTCGGCCAGATTACGAAGCGCAGGATCACTGGCGAGAACCCCCGACTCCATCTCTTCAACGATCATCCGCACATCCGCATCTGCCAGCCCATGCTCATTCAAATCACCACGACTTGCGATCCGGATCAATTGGCCAAGCGCCCGTATCCGACGATCCGGTACATGTTCAAATACGTTGTTCTTTTCTACGAAGGTACCGATGCGCGACTTCTGGTAGTTGACCCACAGAGGCGGTGAGATCTGGGCAAAGGCCACATTCGCGACGGTCAGAGTACATAAAGCAAGATAGACAACGACAAGCCCACGTACTCCGCCCAGAAAGGCTCCGAAACAACGGTCGAATCCCCCTGCGTCCGGTTTCGAATCTCTCCAACGCTTCATCAACGGCGCGGTGACGATTCGCATGACCACATAGGCGGCGAGCCAAAGGGCGAGTAAAATTGCGAAACCGGCATACCAGGCGGATATCCCCGTGAACCGCCCCAATAGATGCCCTACCGGAGCACGGCCAATGTAAGCGACGAGAAAAGACGCCACCAACAATACCGATTGGAGGATCTGGGCAAATGCCCCATTCCGATATCCGGCCAGGATAAATATCCCCAATAAGGCCAATACTATGAGATCCAGAACCATGAACTACTCCTGTACCGAGGGTAGCGCGGTCTACAGAGGACACAAAAAAGCCGTCAAAACGAACAAAGCCCCGGACGGGACGCCCGGGGCTTTGTTCTTCGATTGTCGGACTCGGCTCCCTGATCAGAAGGGGAAGCCAGGAATCCCGCCGCCAGAACCACAGGGCAGACAGACGGCCTGCTGGTTGCCACCAAGGAGTGCCTGGAAGAGGCTCTGCATATCGCCACCACCCGAGGTGATCGCACATAGAAGAGCCTCGGTCTGATCTTCAACACAGCTCAAGCCAGAGGGGCATTCCGCATTGCCCTGAGCCGGGTCACAAACACAATAGCCCGGGATTCCGTTTCCGCCGAGAAGCTCGGGGGGAATCGGCATACCGCCGCCGCCGGCTCCCAGAAGACTGGCGCACTCACCAGACGGGCACATGGCCGTTACACCATCGCATTTACCGCCCGGATCAATACATGCTCCCGATACCGGATCACAGATCATGGGCGTACCATCGAAGGGACTTGGAGGACACTCCGAATTGCCATTGCAATTGCCCACTTGCGGGTTACCACCCTGGCAAGTGTAGGTAGCCGCATCACAGGTACCACCGATGCCGATGCAATACGAGTCATCCTCGGCACTGCATTGGACGCATGTCAGTTGGCCACCGACCTCGGCGCACGCCGGGTATGGATCCTGGCAAACATCGCAGATATCACTGGAGCAGGTGTGGGTGGTCGTATCACACATACCACTGCCACAATGGGTGCCATTCAAGCATTCGACGCAGGCTCCCTCGTATAAGAAGGGGGTTGGATCGGAGCAGCTGGAACCCGCACATTGGTTGGTATTCAAATCGCAAGGGCCGGCCCCGATCGGACAGTCCGAATCGGTAAGACACTGCACGCATTGGCCATCCACACAGATGGGCTGATCGGCAGCGCAGTTACAGGCCGCGCATTGCGCTCCGTAGCAACAGGTTCCACCCGTGAATCCGCAGACCGAACGACCTTCAATAGAAAGACTACAGCTGCTGTTCTCCGGACAGGCATTTGCTTGCCCACAGGCCGGACCACACACGCCGACAGAAGAGCCCTCGGGTCGATAGCAGAGAGACGAACCGTCGCCGCTGCATTGATAATCCAGTTGGCAAGAACCGCAAGTAGCCACAGCCTGGGTGCACTGACCATTACCGAAATTGCATATCTGGCCCGCCGGACAACCATCCACGACACAACCAGTACACTTATTCGAGTACGGAACACATTGTTTGCCGGCGTTGGTAGCCTGCAAACATTTGAATCCGATCGCACATTCGGCATCGGCGTTACATCCCGAGGTGCAGGCCAATCCACTGCTGAGCGGAGTACAGGAATCGTCTGCATCGCCACAATCGGTATCGTTCGAACAGGCTTCACAGATGAAACCTTCGGTCCCGGCCGGCTTACATTCGCCAGTCAGCTCATCGCAGATGTCAGTTCCCTGGCAACCCAGTTCTACACAGGATGCGGGTGTATCAACGCATAAACCGTTCTCGCATACGCCGTCGGGGCAATCTTCGTCCGACAGGCATTGGGGAGCCGTTCCATCCGGGATACATACTCCACCGAGCGTCGAATTGGTGACCTCGCTGGAACAAATATAACCATCGGGGCATTCGGGACACCCTGCACAATCGCATTCGACTTCTTCGCAAGTCGCCTGGCCGTCACTATTGACATCCACGCAAACCTGCCCTTCCTCGCAATCGGCCAGGCCGAAGCAGGGTAGTGCCTGGCTTCCCGCACCAGAATCGCCGCCACCGCAAGCTACCATGAAACCCGCTATAAGACCCACGGACACAACCAATCGGAAAATTCTCTTCACGCCTTGCATACTGCACTCCTCAACGCACTCTAAATACGATTGTTTACACGTCTTCATATACGTCTGCTGATTTACGAAGGCGGCATTGTACGTACTTTCGCTTTCGTTTCAAGAGGTTTCGGGTAGGATGGCGTGTTAGCAAGGGTTTTTTGTGTCATAAGGCAGTACCCGCATGTTCAAAGACTGGCTTAAATCCTGGATTCGCTTCAGCATGAAGCATCCCTTCTCTGTTGTGTTGGTAACCCTGGCCCTCAATGGCGTGCTCGGGTATGAAGCCATCAGCCGGTTTGCTATCCGAAGTGACATTGCTGACCTTCTTCCAGAGGAGCGGGAACGTGTGTCGGATCATCGCTGGGTTCAAGCCCATACAGGTGCCCCCGAGATCATCGAGGCGATTCTACTGCCGCGAGAACCGGAGCCGGACCGTCTGGTGATCCTCAAAGGCCCCGGAGAGGGAACCGCTCGTGACATTGGCGGAGTCACAACCACCCCTGGAGGGATGACCGTCCGTTTTCGGCGCCCCTTATTTCCCAACGATGGTCGCTACAAGAACGTCCATTTTGGCTTCCGCCCCCGCCCAGGAAGCCGCAATATATGGAAGAACGTCGAGTTCCAGGGACAGCTCACTCAAAATGGGAAATTCGTGCAATTCCGAGTGTCTCCAATCCATTCGGCTCGCGCTCTTACTGTGGACGACCTTGTCCGCCGGATCCGTCCCGGTGACCCAAACGGTGATGGTCGATTCGAGATTGATTACGCCAAAAAGGCTCTTCGTATTTTGGCTCGAAAGCTGACAGATCTTTCCATGATCGACTACGCGATCGCACAAGTTCCCCTTCGGTATTTCCAGGAGAACGCCGTCTTATTTGCGCCCAAAACCGACCTCCAGTTGGTCAAATGCTGCATTATCTGGAAACAGCAGGGAGCCATCCGTCGTGAATTGGGCCTCGGTAAGGAACCCGTCGACCCTCCGGAGAATGAGGACGACGAAGACGATCCGTTCCTGACAGATCGAACGGAGAACCCCGATCCAGATTGCACCCAACTGAATATCAATGAAGACACCTGTACCTTCGAACGAATCTCCACAACGCGCGGGGTCATCGCCAACATCCCCGAGTATTTCATCTCAAACCTTGGCTACCTGGCCATCTTCCTCAAACCCAGCTCTCCCTCCACAGATTTCGAGCTGAATCGGACCACGCAACGCGATGTTCGCGCCGTAATTCAAGCATCACTCCTGGAAAACAATTCTGAATTGGGGCGCTCCCTCGATCCCGAATCGCTTCAGCTGGGTGGTGGCTACGTCTACAATCAAGAACAAATCCTGCAGACGCGTGCCGATCTCCGACTCTCGGTGATTATCACCTTCGTTCTTCTAGTCCTTGTGATTCTCCTATATTTCCGACGGCTACGAGCCTTGTGGCTGGTACTCCTGCCATTGGTGCTCGGAGTCTTGTGCTCCCTCGGTCTTACCTTTCTTACGATTGGTTATCTGAACATCATCACAGCGTTCATCTTCGCCATTCTACTCGGACTGGGAGTGGATTTTGGTGTCCACATCATGAACCGCTACGTAGAGGAACGGGCGACCGGTAAATCCATTGAAGACGCCCTGATGCTAGCCCTGGGGAGCACGGGCTTCGCTACATCAATCGGCGCCCTTACGACCACAATCACTTTTCTGACCCTGACTCTCACATCCTTTCGAGGGTTCAGTCAGTTCGGCATCATCGCCGGCATGGGGATCCCCCTATGCCTGTTCTTCGTATTCATTCTGCTACCGCCCTTGACGCAAATCTTTGAGCGTTGGCGACCGGTCAACTGGGTGGTTCGTGGGACGGGTCATCCGGGTAAAGAACCTCGTCTACTTCGAGCCATGCTCCAACCCCGAAATGCCTTACGGGTCACTCTGGTGGTGGTGGCTGTCGGACTCCTTTCGCTGGTCGGGATAAATACGCTGGAGTTCGAATACGACACCCGTAATGCAAAATCGATCAATCCAAGGATGGAGGCAGTACAAAAGAACAAATCCGGTTCGACCAGCGGCTTACCCCTGTCGCCAGGAATTGCGCTGGCTACGGACCAGCACCAGGCAAACGAGATCTACCAGACATTCAAACAAATCCTTGCCACCGACAAGCATATGAAGCTGCTTCGAAGACACGGTGGTTTGAACTTTCTCCGTCCACGGTTATCGACCGTTAAGGCCGTCATCAGCGCGAATCGGCTGATTCCCGAAGACCAGTCAGAAAAACTCCGCCTGGCCTGTGAGATCCATAGCCTGCTCAAGAAGAAACGGGACTTCCTGGAAGATCCTGCGAAACAGAAATATGTGGACCAGTTGATGGACCAGACTCGCCCCTGCGATGTGGACGCCTGCCCGGGTAGTGCGGGCAGTACAGAAGGAAAATGCCTGGCAAAAATCGACCTGGATGGCCTGGACCCAAGCATCCGCCGGTTCTTTGACGAAAAACCACGGGCACTCAGTTACGACGTAGATCCACTCAAGCCTACAGAAATCGTCGGTGGTTTCATCCGCTGGATGGGACAGCATCATGCCGAGGTCGAGACCCCCAGGAAAAGACGGCATGGAACCTTTTTATATATTTTCCCTGGCGCAAATATGTACGACGTACGAAATAATGTTGCCTACACCAGGGAGCTGGAAAACCTTCGGATCACCGAATCGACTCCATCCGGAGAGTTGAAGCAATCGAAACTGATTCTCAGTTCCAGTCACGTCATCTTTGCTGATGTCTTCGAGGTGGTAAAAGAAGACGGCATTATGGCGTGCAGTATTGCCTTCTATACGGTCTTTATACTCGTACTGCTGTATTTTGCTTTCCTGGCCCGAACGAGGCGCCGCTACCTTCTCGCTATTCTTACCGCTCCGCTTCCATTTGAGATGTATCTCTTGCAAAACGCAGGCTTCATCGCGCCGATCCATTCGGCCCCTGCCTTCATCATGGCTGCCCTTTGCGTCTTTCTCCTGGTCATGCTGATCGATCGCCAAAGCGCCTATCATGCCTGTCTTGTATTGGCTCCGCTGGCGTTGAGTTTCATCATTCTACTCGCAGCCATGGGAATCATCGGCTGGCGTATCAACTTCTTCAACATGATCGTCTTCCCGATTATTCTCGGCATCGGGGTCGATAGCGGCATCCACATCTACCACCGGTTCATCGAAGACGGCGAACACAATATCTTGAATATTGTACGACATACCGGTGTCACTATCGGAGTGGCCACCTTGACCACATCCATCGGATTTGGAGCCATGTTGGTGGCCAATCATCTGGGGCTTCAGAGTATTGGTAAGGCAGCACTGCTTGGACTCTCCATTACATTCGTTAACGCAGTCGTCTTCCTACCGTGTCTTCTACGCGTTCTGATGAAATACGATCGAATACCGGAAATCAGACGTCATCAGCCCACTAACTCGTCCGTCGTATAGAAAACCCCCTTGCAACCTTCCTCTGATTGTGGATTGATACGGCTCAATCCCAGCGGACGTCCGGAGTCGTATCCGTGCGACAGAAATACAAGCTCCTAAAAAAAATCGACGTCGGTGGAATGGCGGAAATATACCGGGCCAACCTGGTGTCGATGAAGGGATTCGAGAAGGAAGTGGCGATCAAAAAGGTCTTGCCCAACCTCACTCGAAATCGTCGCTTTGTATCCATGTTCCTGGATGAGGCCCGTCTGTGCATGAACTTGACCCATCCGAATATCGTACCGGTATTCGACGTAGGTCGTTCCGGTGACGCGTATTTTATCGTGATGGAATTTGTGAACGGAACCAATCTGAAACGATTGTTCCGCAAGTTCTCGGAACGGGGACAGTCAATGCCGCTCCATCTGGCGGCCTTCACCATTGCAGAGGTCCTCAAAGGACTTGCCTACGCCCACGAATCCACCGACGCGTCGGGCGATCCTCTAAATATTGTGCATCGCGATGTAAGTCCGCCGAATATCCTCGTTTCCCAGAATGGCTATGTGAAGCTTACGGATTTCGGCTTGGCCAAAGCGTCTACACAACTACTCGCCACCGATCCGGGTATGGTCAAAGGAAAGTTCTCCTATCTGGCCCCGGAAGCCATCTCCGGTAATACCCCGGATCATCGGACTGATATCTTTTCGGCCGGTATCATTTTATGGGAGCTCCTCAGTGGCCGCCGTCTCTTCGTGGGACGAACGCATGTGGAGACGGTAGAGGCAGTCCGTAACTGCAACATTATTCCCATCAGCCAACTAAACAACGAGATCGATTCGGAGTTCGAGGAAATCTTGAACCAGGCGCTGCATATTTCGCCCCACGAGCGCTATCAGAGTGCACGGGAGTTTGGCGACGCAATTACCAGCTATCTATTTTCCCATGGGCTGAAGGTTACCAACTTCGATATGGCCGAGTTCCTCACAAACCTCGGCGAGACCGGTCCGATCGAAATTAACGACGAGCAGGTTGCACATCTCATCGAAGACGAGTTGCTGACTCTCTCGGTCATGGGACTCTATATACCTGGGGATGAACTCGAAGGAGCCAACCCCCTGCATCCCGATGTACTGGAGTTGAAGGGTGGCGTCTTTGAATTGGACGACATCTTTGATACCGCGCCGCCCGAACAATCCAAGGAGGCGAAAGAACCGGTGCCGCAAACGGAACCGGGAACGACGTCCTCCGATGTTAATTCTGAAACGGCTGGAATAGCGCCCGAACCGGACAAGGACATCCAAGCTCACCAGGATGACTTGATCTGGATATCCCCAGGGCTTGTAGCTCTATTGGCCATGGCTGGAAGCGCAGCCGTTGCGGCCATCGCCTATCTGGTCTTGAACCTGGGCTAGCCCCAGTCGGTCCACATCAATCATCGCTGCGCCGAAGAGGCCAACTCCCCGGGACCTCCAACTCGCGGAGGTCGTCCAGTTCCTGCCCTGGCGGTTCCTCCGAGTCGATGTCGAAGATCTCGATTTCTTCACCGTGCATATTTTCGTCAAGCTCGCCCCGTCGTCTTTTGTCTTCCTGCTCTTTACGCTCCTTCCTCTTCAACACAGCGAGCCGTTTCCTGCTCATCGACTTATAGATAACAGGACGGTCGTTCTTGATCTTGAAGGTACGCCACCACAAAAAATGCACTGGATGAAAGTGGTACAGCACCCCTTTCCAAGGCTTCTGCTCCAAGCCAATATGCTTCGCTGCATCTTCCGTAAGCCAGATGAAGGGAATCATCTCTTCCAACACCCGGAGATAGGCCGATTCGGCCTTTAAGCGCTTAGGTCCACGCATCAGAGACCGAAGCCGAGACTTCACCACGCCCCAGTTCTTGGGGGCCCCCTTGTCGGGATCCTCGAGTAACGCCCGGAACCAATCGACCTGGTCGGACCATTCGGAGACATGGCGCGTGGCTGCCGCCCGCATACGGTATAAGGCTGGACCCGGCTCCGACTCGTAGAAGTTCGTAATTTCCTCTTCATCCAGTATGCGCCGCTCCAGCCCTCGGGCTCGAAGCCGTGCCCCGGGACGGAAATCGGCCAAAATCCTCTTGGAGCGAACCAGAAGGGAACGCTCCAGATCTTCGGACATCATCTCAAAGTAGCGACGGTGACCACCACCCGCCACCGCCTGGGTCCATTGTGAGTCGGTGAAGATCTCTACATGTACAAGATCCTGTCGATCCTCCTCGAGCCCCAACGACCCGCTATAGCCAATCGTCGTACCGGCCGTCACCTGGATGGCCTTTTTCCCTTCGGGCTTGAACATGGCGACCTTGCCCTCGCGCAGGGCCTGCAACGATCCCTTGGTAAACATCAGGATGGGATTTCGCCGATCGGTCGCCGACGGCTCTGAGCCCTCCTCATCCGTCGTCTTATCGTCCCCAGCACCACGCTTCTTCCCCCGCTTTGCCGGGGCCTCCTCCTGTTCCAACATATTCCGCAACCAGTCCGGACTGGACGTTTTTGAGTCCAGGGAAATATCCAACGGAGCGAGGTGCATATAAAGGGAGTAGAAACGAAGGCTCTTTTCGTCTTCTTCCGGCCGGGTCGGCATCGGTACTTCGTGGCGAAGGACCACAAAGTTATTGCTCCCTCGAGCGGTGGGGTCGGCCGAGAAATGTGCCAGCACCAGGGTGCCTGAAAACATGGCCTGGACCTCCGTTCCCGGCTCCACGAAAAAGTGCACTCCACCGTGCCAGTTCTGGTAGCGCCCTACCGGATAGGTTCCACCTTTCCGAGCGGTCTCCGTATTCCGGTAATACCGTTCGGCGGCCGCCCGGAACTTCTGCGGATCGCGAAGTTCGGTCATACTGCGGGGGACGCCGGCTAGAGGAATGGGGAACGAATTCTGACTATCGCTGATGGCCGCCATGACCCGGTCCCAGTCGAAAGCGGGTCCCGGATCCCATTTCTCGGCGCTCAAATGCCAATGGGCTACAACGCCTTTGAAAGAGCTGGCGTCGTCTTCCTCCAGAATGTTCAGACGAACCTCGCCATTTTCTCCCAGGGGCACATTCTTGGGGATGTCCAGGCTACCCATAAGCTCGGTCAACAATGCAATAAGGGCCTGATATTGGGCATCCGTATAGCCGTAGGACCGGTATTGGACACCGTTGATTCGGACCGGAGGAGAGGGGCCATCTCGTTGCTGGCGGCGGCCATAGGTATGCCCTTCCTTTGGTGCGCTCAACAGGTTGTGGGCTACGTGATTCAGGTCGATACCAATACTACGATCATTGGCTTCTCCCGCGTGAACCGCCTTATATTCCACATCAAGGGTCTGGTAGATGGTGCCATCGGAATCAATCAGAAAATGGGTCGATAGTCCCCTTCGCTGTAACACTTCTACTGCACCCGCCGAAGAGTGGGTCACATCCCAATGCAATACGATCTGACTTACAGTCGCCTTCAGATCTTCAAGGGAGCCTACCCGTCCGTCCGGGCCCTTTCGTGATCCCCATCCCTGCCGGGGATTTGCGATTGGATCGTCCAGATGACGTGCGGTCCCGATCCGTTTTGCGTCCAGGCTACGCTTGTCCTTCCAGGTTACGACGCCGTTGGGGGCCCCTTTGACCTCGTACTTCTGACCCATGATGTAGATGTGGTTGTCCACGGATCAGCCCCCTTTCCCGAACAGCTTCTTCATCAACTTCACAAATCCCTTACCCAATTTAAGGAAGAGCTTCAGCCCAATGAACAACAGAACCATCCCCAGCACAACCAGAAGAATGTCGGCTGGCCAGCGCCCGATCTTGCCCTGTAGCCAGCTTCGAAAACGGTGGAATGTGGCGAAAAGCCCACGATCCACGCGGGGTATCTGAGCCGACATCCAATCGGTCTTACAGATATCGTCCTTATCCCCGATCACGGTCGCGGCCAGCCGTATCTCCAGAGCCTCTCCCTCGGCAAATTTGTCCGCCCCGGTGGGGCGAAGCTCAATCACAAAGCTGGACGTCAACTCTGTGATGGCCGCACGGGCCTCCTTGACAAAGGAATCCCCGGAATCGGCCATCCGAAAGGTGCCGCCGCTCTTATTGCTGAGTAGACGCATACGGTCGATAGCGTAGGGATCGGCCGACGGTAATAAGACGCTTTGCAGACGGATCTGGCTGGCCCGTAGCAAGGGTAGAAGCCGTATGGCTTTCTCCAGAAAGGGCGCCTGTTGGATCGTTCCAACGGCCTGCGCCATACCTTTCGAAACACATTTTTTCTGACAGCGGCGACTGGCTCTCTTCCTCGAAATCCGATTCTCCCGGCGTTCCCGCGCAATACAACTATTCAGGTCTTTCTTGCCTTCACGACAGGTGCTCGAAATGGAGTCCTGACAGCCAGCGAGAGTCTGGGTATAGCCGTCAAGTCCATCCCCGAGATAGACCACCAGGGCATAGCCATTCGGGCGTCGGAATCGGGTCAAGAGCTCGACGGCTACGTCGATTCCACCGGTACGCACTCGCTTTTCAAGTTCCTCGTCGTCAAGGGGTGAACGGTTTTCCGGATCACGACGGTCTCGGCTGTGAAAGACTTTGGGAGTGGCGTTGGGGCAGTATTTCCAGGGAAGACCCAGAACCGATGGATAGTAACCTTCGAAACTTGCCTCACCACTTTCCTCAATGGCGGTCTCGAGTTCCTTCCATTCGGCCACGAGCCCACAGGGATGAATCGCCTTCGATACGCCCTTTCTGGCCACCTCGGTATAAAAATCTACATCGGCTTTCCGACAGAATTCCTGGATTTCCGTCTCGCTCTGCACTTCCCAATAATCGGTAAACTCCGCACCACGGTCCGGATGCGCCACGAAATAATGGAGTCCATCTGTCACCCAGATCAGATTTACTCGTGCCGATCCCGGCAACTCCTTAAAGATCTCTGACACCGCGCTGCGAATATACCCCTGGGAGGATCCATCGAGGTCTTTGTGGGCACTGACTACCAGAACTACATCCAGCGGAAGTTCCTGTTCGGCAAAGGATTTGATCTCGGATTCAAAATGGGTCGGTGCCAGATCGACAAAGGTCTCAAGGACCTGACCTCGTTTCGCTCCCTGCCCCCGAACTTCGATATCGAGTTGTATCAGATCTTCATCCATCAGCACGGGCCGGCGGCCCTGTTCCGAAAGGAAACTGGCAACCACGCGAAGCCCGCGACCGGATATGTTTTCGAGCTTGAGGATCCGCCCCATTGTGGTCCCAGCCTGGGTCTGCGCCACTCCACTCAGAAGGAGTAGCGCAAAAAAGACGATGCGAGGGATCAGCCGAAGCATGGCAACGACCGTAAATGAAAGGCTTCCATCCATGAACTGCGCCATGGCCCACCATCGTCGACATCCGGGCTCAAAACCACAGCCAACTCATACCGGCCTGGGACCCAACGAGCCTCCGGCAGATCCAGGACAAGCGACAAGCCATTCTTCGGATCCGTCCAATGAAACGCATCGACGACCGCTTCCAGACCGTCGGCCATTCGCCGGACCCGTAAGGTCGCCGTCCCCTGTTTCCAGCCCGGTGGCGTGGTGAGCTCGACTCGCCCCCCAGGCCATCCTTCCCAGGCGACCAATAGCGGGTCTTCCCGGACACGGAAAAGATGGACAACAAGACCGCCTGCAACGACCCCTACCGGAGCCGCTCCCAGAGCAAGCCGGAGAAAACGCCGGCGCCCCGAGTCGACGGAGTTGGATTCGAAGTCCGAATTCATGGGCCCAAACATCCCGCGAATACCCGACGAATGCAACTCATCCCGCAGCCGCCCCAAAAGGCTCTCGTCGGAAGCAACCGTCCTCGATCACGGCGACTCGGATGTTGTTGTAGCCTCGGTCCGAAGATACCGATCGAGTACAAATGTGCCAAATGGGACCAACGACGCCACCAGGACGTAGAATCGAAAACGCAGGGACCAGCGCAGAACCCCCGCTGCGTGCAGGCCAAGGACCAGATAGAGAATGAAGAGGATCCCATGGATCCAGCCAACGATCTTTACGGCAATGGCGATTTCAGCCAGGTATTTCAAAGGCATGGCAATACCCAGCAATACGAGGAACGAAACACCTTCGCTAAGAGCAATCCAGCGGAATCTTGATAGCGCAGTATTCATCCTTCCTCCATTTCTTGTTCCTCGTATAGAAGCCGATCTCAAAGAG
>CAUZEG010000031.1:0-25821 GCA_963578775.1 Myxococcales bacterium | reverse complement strand
ATCGATTTGATGGGGGTCAGCTGAACACCCCGGCGTAGATAGGACAGAAAACCCGTGCCGGACGAGGTCGCCTCCTCCGATGTTCCCGCAGCGTTGTTTTCTTCACGTGCGCCCGCGATGGCGATCAGGGCTAGACCGGGAAGGGTGAGCATCGCTTCCGGACGAACGCCGCATAATAGGCCGATAGAAATCAAGAACGCTATGGCGACACGGCGGTCGTGGGTCGCGTCGAGAGCCAGCCGTATGGAAAGCAATAGCAGGCAGGCCATGGGGCCGGTAAGTGCTTCCGAATGGGCGTATTTTACAGCATGTGGCAGGAAGGCCATCACAGCGGCATAGATCAGCACTGCGTGGCCCTTTCCGTGCAGTCGCCGCCCGAGGCTCGCCGCAATCAGGACCATGACACAGCCAAAGAGGGCGTTGGTATGAAATAGGAGGACGATTGGATGCAGGCCCGTCAGGGAGTGGCCCAGCTGGATCAGGGCGTGGTAGGCGGGCATGGACGCCCCATCGAGGGTGACCGTCGCGGACAAAGGCATGAAGCCGGTCTCCAGGCCACGGAAGGGATGGGCTTCTTTGTAGATGGCCTCTGGTGCGTATAGGAAGCGCAGGTAGACCGCCAGAAGGAGGATTGCCAGAAGACCAAAGTCGGTTCCATCCAGATGTCGAAGAGACGAAAGCCAGCTTTTGCGGTGCTGTAGCAGAGTCCAGACCAGGGTGAAGAGCAATCCGATCCATAGGAGGATCCAGGTGCCTGTACCGAATAACCAGCTGTCCATACCGGATGGCTCGGAATCGACCGATGCGGCCGTCGGACCTGTGGATGTATCGGTGCCAGACGTTGTTTTCGGTCGAGCCTGTATGGTCCGCCATGGGAACGAGCCGTCGTCGTTGGCCTTGAGTCGGACAAGGAGCTCTTTGATCGCGGCATCGGGAATCGGTGCGTCCCCTTGTCGTTCAATATGGGTTGCGAAGGAAGCCGATGCCTGCTCGGTCTGTTGGGACTGTTGCGGATGTTCTAAGATGATCAGGGCTTTGGCGCCGTTCGGACCTGTGACTTCTACCTCGATGGTTTTGTCGCGCGGCCGGATATGTCCCATCGCTCCCAGGGAACCCACCGGATTTTCGGTTCGGTAGGGGGCGAACAGGCCTTCTATCAGGGTGTCCATACCCCGTGGAACGACGTATTCTGTATCGCTGGTAGGCTGGGCCAACCCAGGGGTCGGGAAGAGCAATCCGACCAGAACGATGAGGATCGGCCCACCGTAGACAATCTGTCGGCGTCCCATCACGTTCCGTCGTCCTGCGTATTATGCGCCTCCAGTCGATCCGTACCGCCAGCCAGATCGTCCAGAGTAATCGGTATAGATAGATGGTCGGCTACGGCCTGGGCCAGCATTCGGGCACCCTCCAGGGCATTGGCGCCGGCATCCAGACCTTCAATGACCTGGCCATCTGCAGGGCCCAACAGTTTTGCGAATTCAGAGATCACCGGTTCGGCCGGATTGGAGGTGTGCGTACCCGCAAAGGGCAGATCACGGGTGCCGTTGGCCGTTCGGCATTGAAGTATCGTCGCCCCGGGTTGGACAAGCCAGAGAAGGTTCCCCTCGGTACCAATGACCTGTAGCCCTCGTCGGAATTCTTTATCCGGTTGGCCATCGTAACGGAGGCGGAATTGGAGACCTCCTGGATAGGTAAATACGGCATCCAGCTCGGGAACCCGGATGGATGCATTGGCGTGGTGAACGGTCACATTTGTGGGGGCAGCTCTGCCAGCCAATCGATTGGCCACGTAGATCTCGTGCATGGCCGTAGCGTAGACATGCCCCACATTACGGCCCTCGGTGGAATCATCGATAGGATCGGCATCCCGTCCGCCCGAAAGACGGTCCTGACCTTCTTTCAACCAGCGGACTTCGAGGACGCTACCGATCGCACCTTGTTGTATTTGTACCTCCAGGGCCCGGTACGCAGGGGCAAAGACGCCTTCATGAGCTACCAATATCGGTATGCCTGCAGTATCGGCTTCTTGTTTCAGCTCTCGCGCTGTCTCCGGGCGAACTGCAGCCGGTTTGATCACCATTACCGGGATGCCAGCCGCGATACCATGGCGAATATGGTGCGCGTGAAGATCTGTGGGGGTCAAGACAGCGAGTGCATCGGGATGCAGTTGTTCGATGGCAAGACTAAGGTCCCGGTACACAGGTTCGGTAATGTCCTTGGACAGGCGTTGCTCCGAGCCTTCGCTGCGCACGACAACTCCAGCCAGAGCTCCGGCCGAACGTAGGGCTTCGGCGTACAATCGACCCATGCCGCCGTGACCGACGAGAAGGACCTTGGGTGTAGAATCGTTTGACATATGCGCGGCTTCTCACTGGAAAAGCATAAACTCCGGCTTTGTCCGGTGGTCACAAGGGTACACGAGGAGACGCCATTGTAGAAACCACGAATCCGAAGGCAGGGATCACGGGGTGGCGATACAGAACTTTTGTACACCTATGGAGCCGTTGGCGTAGTTGGGCGGCGTCAGGCTACAGGCTGTGTACTTGGAACTGAGAGCGGTACAGTCGGATAATTGGTTACATTGGGGAACACAGAGGGAATCCATATCCTTGGGTCGTATACATGTAAACAACAGCCCCAGGCCTGGATCATCGTCTGCGCTACATTCCCCGCCTACGCAGGCCCCGCAGGTCTTGGTACAGATGCCAAAGCTACCTCCGGTTACCAGGGCGTCGAGGTCACATATCCCGTATAGGCAGTCTTCGTTCGATGTGCATTCGTAGCCGTGCAGGAGTCCATCTGGATGGGTTATCGACGGACATACCACCTCATCCCCATCTGTAGGTGTACAGGCCAGCACGAATGGGCCGGTCAGCAGGATCCCCAGGATGATATAGGAGAGCCATCTCGAAGAATGTCGGGTGGTGGCGGAGTTATTCGTCTTCCTCATCCTCTTCCTCTTCTTCGTCGTCATCGTCGTCGTCGTCGTCGTCCTCATCGTCGTCCTCATCGTCCTCGTCGAGCTCCTCGTCTTCATCGTCCAATTCCTCGTCATCACCGATGTCCTCGTCCTCGTCGAGTTCGTCGTCGTCACTCGCCGGTTCGGGTATAGGTGTGTTGGGGACGAAATTGGGTTGTACCGTTCTGGGGTCGATATCGGTACCGACACTGTTGCGTGGAGTCACCCGCCGGGGCGCTGGCCGTTTCGGTTTTTTACGTTTGAAGGCTGGCTTCACGCGCGTTCGAGCTGGTGGGTCCGCCCCCTCATCGTCGGCCTCGTCGTCCGTTGGGTCTGGTGGCGTCGGTTTGAATTTCTTGGAAGGTGAGCGAGTTGCCTTCTTCCTATATGGCTTGCTAGGTCGTCCGGGTACACTCGTTCGATCTCGCGCTCGGCTCCGGGTGCGGGTTGTCGCCTTTCCCGCCGACTTGACGTTACACCGGGCCCGTTTGAGATTCGCCCCCACACAGCCAAGCCCGGTCCAGCCCTCTGCGTCGGTGAACCGTTTCATATGGGCCGAGGACATCAGGTATTTGAGCTGAAGATTATAGGTGTCGGGATCGGACTCGAGTTTCGGGTCCAGGACACACTCTTTGGCGAGGTAATCATCCGAGAACTGGAAGCGAAGGTTTAGATTGATAGCGCCGGATCTGAGGCGATTCCGCTCAAAATTGATACGGCTCCCTTTGTTTACGCTGAATAGGATATCCCCTCCGGACGCGCTGAACTCCTCAATGCTGAAGACGTAGCGTGGTTGCGATTTCTTCCGTCCTTTCACTCGTTTTCGGGCCCGTGCCGCCTTGGTGTCTTTGGCGATCTTGAGTTTGATCTCGATGTCACCGAGTTCGGCCGGACAGAGCGGGATATTGGTGCCGGCGGGTAGGGCACTCAAGGCATTTGAACGCTTGCCCTGGAAGCGTTTCACCATGGACCAGGGAACAATGGGATAGGCCCAGTATACATCCTTATAGATTATGGACACTTCGGCCGAGTCCGGATTGCGACCCGAAATCGATATGCGAGCATTGCCCGAAAGTTGGCCTCGTAGGTCCATAGGAAGAATCATGCGCAACGGGTTCTGATCTGAAAAATCCAGTTCTTTTAAACGGATACCGACCAACTCCATGGCACCCGGTTTTGCCGATATTCGGCCAATCTTGATTTCACCATCGTAGGCTTTGATCTTGACCGACGCGTTCAGCTTTTTTCTGCTTCCCGTCAGTAGATCGTACAGGCTGGTGTTCAGGGACGCGGCATCGATCTGGATTTTGATGGGATCATGAAGGCGATCATAGGTCTTCGGATCGTATTTATCCGTATTCTTCAGTTCCTTACTGCCGAGGATTTTCTTGGGTTGCCCCATCAGCTCGATATCCTTCAGACCAATGCCGGAGAACCCGTTGACCGATAATGAGGAGATCTCGGTCTGATACCCCAGCTTGGTCGTCAGGACGCGTTCCACCAGATCGCGAGCGGCGCTGGTCGGGAAGGTCCAATAAATGAATATGAGCGTAAGCAACAAATAGCCTACGCCGTAGAGAGCGCTTCGTATGATTTTCTGACGCATTATCCCTTATCCCAGGAAATTGACCCGATTATGACTTCTTCTTTTTCCGTTTGGTGCACTTCGGGGTGCAGTCGCTACTTCCAATTCGGCCATCGTCACATTCTTCGCCACTATCAACTTTGTTATTGCCACATGGCTGTATGTACGTGGTCACGACCATCTTTTCGATTTTGGCTACGTTGGGCCGACCGAACTTTTCATTGATCTCCAGATAGGTAACAAAAAGGAGCTTCCAGTCCTTCATTACCTGGTTGTAATCCTTGGCCTGGCCCAATTGTTGGAGTTTTTCCGATTGTTCCAGCAGCGCCAGGAAATCAAAAATAGTCTGGTGGCTAACCGGATCGTCCAGCTTGACCTCCTGATTCACGCGCACAATGAAATTGCCCGGTTTCAACTTCTCCAGGTCCTTTTGCTTGATCTTCTTTCCTTTCTTTTTTGTCTGGGGAAACTTCAGGGGACGGCGCTTGCTTTCCGCCTCACCCGGATATTCAAGCACATCGTTCAGGGAGCCGCCCGTACCTGGCGCTGCGAGTTCCGTGATGCGAACTCGTTTGGCGATATTGTCGATGGTCGTGCTGAGATTGGATACGGTATTTCGTTCTACTGCGTCACGGAAGAGCTTCTCCTGCATCTGAGCGGATTGATATTTACCGGCGTTCTCATGGACGACCCGAATGGATTTTTCGAGCTCGGCGATCTCGTGCTGGGTAGATTTGAGCGCCGAATTACTTCGGACGATGACTACCAGGATTGCGCCTAACAGGAAGGCTGCGACCAGTATCCCCAAGAGCATCTTTTCACGCACAGTCATACGTTCGAAGATCTCGTTCACTCGGTTGGTGATGGGTGCGGGTAGAATCTTCATCGGGTACCTCCAGGTGGGCTGGGTCTGTACTCGAATGGCGGTGCGCTAATTCTTGACCCGTCTCGCTCCAATGGGTTGAGGCGCCCCGGGTTTGGCCGTGCTGGTGGTCTGTCCATATCCCTGGAGCGATCCGGGTCATCGGACCGAACAGGCGCTGGCCGGGTATCATTGGAATCGTCGGGACCAGGAGCCGGCTGCTCCGAATCGGGGCCAAACGGCTCCTTTTTCGAGGCCGGATCCGTCGTGGGGGCCTTATCGGTTGCCGGTACCTTTTCCTTCTTCTCCTCCTGGCCGGTGCCTTCACAACGGATGGACACCTCCATCTCGAATTTTCGCCAGCCGGTGTGGCGGTCCTGGGTGAGCTGCTTTTTCTCCTGGTCGGAGGTCACCGTAAAGCAATTCTCCTCATTCAAGAGTTTCTTGAACTTGGCCCGTGACTCCACATTATTGGTATGCCCGTCGATTTTTGCTTTGGAGCGGGCCCCTTTCACTTCTCCGGAACCGCTTCCACCACGCATGGTGAACTCTTCTTGCATGGAGATAACGATCTTGTCGATTTCAATATCGTACGGTCTGGCAAAATCTGGGGAGTCCGCACGCGGGATGGGTGCCGAATAATTATTGAGTCCGTAGGAGGGACCGCCGGGTTTGGTGGACGCTGGCGACGGCCCGTCAGGACCGGTCGGTGTCTTCGTGTCCACATGGGATTCGCGAACCGTTTGCACGGCCTCACTTACTTTCCGTAGAGCCCAGATCGCGCTCCGTTCTGGAAGATAGCGAGCGTACCGGTTCTGGGGCGGGTTCTGGACTATATCCATGGCCTCGAATGGGTTGGTGATCGGCTGGCCAGTGATTTTCTCGGTCAGCTCGCTAAGCTCGGCACGGCGGGCATTTCGAATGGCCTCCAGATTGTCCCGTTTGGCGCTAAACAGGCTATAGAGCCCGCCCAACCCCAACAGGATGATCATCAAGATGGCGACCGCCCGGTCGGCAAGATACTGGAAGTTGCCACCGTAGGCGAAGGCATCACGGCGAAAATCGATGGTCTCCCGCCGAGTGCCCCGGGCCAACTCCAGCGCCAGGCCCACCGACTCGGCGTAGGTTGTGGCTTCTTCGGGGCTTAGGGGGTCCTTGAACGATGCGATGGGGATTCGTTTCAGTCGTTCCGTAGGCACTTCGAGCAATTCGGCGGCCGTGTCCACCAGGCCCGGAAGATTGGCGAGTCCACCCGCCAGAAGTAGCTTTTCCACGGGCTCATTATTTATCCGTTCCTGGCTCCGCAGGGTCTGGTTGATATCGCGGAGAAGAGGAGCCAGACCTGCTCGGATCAGGCTGCATACCTGCGCGTTGTCGTTGGGTTCGCCGTCCTGGTTCTGGGCTTCCAGAGCCGCCAGATGTTCATTGTTCAGGACCCGGCCATGCGCCAGCATCAGGCGTTCTGCCTGTTCGGTGGATACTCCCAGCCCGTCGGCCAGGGTTCGAATCATATGGTCGGCTCCGCGCCGGATGGTGCGGGCGAAGGCCAACCGTCCATCTAGATTGATGGTGATGTCGGTGCGTCGGCGACCCAGGTCCACCACCGCAACACAGCGGGTATCGTCGCCATCCGCCTGGTCGTGGTTCATCTGTAGTAGTTTGCTATAGCCAAAGCTGGCCAGGGAGACGAGGCGCGGGTCGATGCCGATGTTACGGAGAACATCGAGATGGTCCTGCAGCTTGTCCATGGGAACGGCGGCCGCGAATACGGTACAGCCGGTTTCACCGGTTTTCAGGACGTAATGATCGATGATCACATCCTCGATATCGCAGGGGATATGGGCTTCCAGCTCGAAGGGGAGGACCTCCTCGATTCGTTTTGAGTCGCTAAAGGGAAAGTCCAGCACCCGGGTATAGACATGGTCGGCCGGAACGGAGGTGACCACATGGTCGGCCACCAGGGCCCCCCGATTCTTTAAGCGGTTGAGTGCGGCGGCGATAGCCTGGTTACGAGCCGCATGATTATGCGTTGCGATATCCTCCGTGTCGTCGTCTTCGCGTCCGGGAACAGGCGGCGGAAGTTCGGTCCGCGGCATCTGGATGATTTCCATATCCAGAGCCACAAGCTGCACCGAGCGGAGCGTCGATTCTATGGTCGCCACACAAATGGAATTGGCGCCAACATCAAGACCGAGAATTCGTTGTGCCATCGTCAGTTCTCCCGCCAGTAGATATATCGGCCGTCCTTGGAATCGATGACGGCCTCGATGGTTTTGGTCACATAACTGGAATATTCGCCGTTTTTCTTCTTCTTACCGATGGGGTAGGTCCCGGTGGATTTGATACGGATTACACGTGCATCGGTGCTGATCTTCTTCTTCAATGCCGAGGTACTCACATTCGGAGGAGGAAACATCTCGTAGGGGACCTTGGCGAAGAACTGTCCGAATTGCGTCTCCGTACTGAAGGGAGGGGACATCATGGCCCATTTCAGTCGTCGACAAACCTCCAACCACTCCAACGCTTCATCGATCCCATTCGGCGTGGTCTCGCATAGAAGCCGCTCTTCTTCGCTATTGAGGCTGTCACAAAGCAGAACGCGTAACACGTACAGATCGGCCGAGTTCACATTGATTTTTTCGGGCATGTATACGGTCACCCGATCTTTCAACAGACAGAATAATTCCTCTGTCATACCTTCAATAAGCCGAAGCTCATCCACAGAATCGAGGGGAGCGTTCTTTGCTTCATCACTCTCCGAACCGGTGGATTCCCGCAGGAATGGTCCCTCCGGTTGGGAGGCCTGTTCATCGTAGTCGATATAATCGATGATATCCGCCACCAGCTCTTGAATCTCCGTATCGTCGACCTCCTGAAAGTCCGAAAGAGCGCGGATCAGCAGAACGAGCTGGCGGTAGATATGATCTTTACGCGTGGTGTCATTGACATTCACACGACCATCTTCGGCTTCGGGCTGGTCGCAGGTGAAGCCACCCCGGCTTACGCCAATTCCCTTCTGTTCCCCGAGATCGAACATTGGCATTCCCATAAGCTCGACCTTGCCGCTTTGAAAAATATCACCGAATTTGCAGGCCAGGGGCCATAACTGCGGTTTTGGTATATTCCCTTTTACGAGCCCCATATTGGCTGCCATCTTGAACAATGTATCGGCGCGCTTCTGGCTTCGGAGCACCTGTCGAGCGATCTCTAACGAACTACGGGCATGAAAATAGGCGTGGATTTCGGCTTCCATATTGCGAGACACCTGGGCGTCTTCCACGCTCTCTTCCATCAGCTGCATGCTGAGGGGAAGCAGAATTGCCATATAGGTGATGACCATCAGCAGGGCCATCCCCTGTTGACGGTTCATACTTCCGCCCGAAGGTCGATCGTGGACCAGTTGAAGCCAGGCACGACCGGCATCGCGTAGATTGGACGTCCGCCGGATCATCGTCCCCCTCCCGGCAGAGTTTTGTTCATATTGCCGGGCATAGACCCGCCTTTGGATGACCCGGGCTTACTTAAGGCATCGAATTTGAAGGCCCGCCGCAGATAGATCGGCGTCTGGGACTGGAAGCGAACATTGGCGTCGCCGCCGACGTTCAACACCAGATTGATTCGAACGCGATAGGGAAGGAGGTCCAGTTTCTGTTCTTCCTCTACGTCGTCGGTAACGTTGGCTTCACGGGGATCCAGAGATTCCAGGAGATCCGACTGTTCTGCCGTCCAATCGTCTTCCCATCGACCTTCTTTCTCTCCCCCACGGGCATCCCAGTATTCCAGCTTAAACTCCTCGACTCCACGGCAGACCAGATATCCGTCGCCGCGATTATCGGAATCATCGAGGGGGCTTTTCACGCTGCGCATCAAGGCCTGCTCACCGTCCACCCGTTCCAGATAATAGCCGATCTGCGCTTGATCACTTTCCCGGGCTCCGCGCACGAGTCGGCGATGGGACAGGGTCGTAAAGTCGACGCTATCGGCGTCTCCTTTGAAAAATGTCATCTGACGGATGCCCATCTTATCGGGCTGTTTGCTGACCGGATCGATGGGCACATGGGTGCTCAGATAGGCCATGGAGAGATCACGGGTTATATGGTGCATGGCCACTCGACCTTCTGCCATCCGCTCCTGCATAAGTCGGAGGGTGCCTCCGCCCGAGTCCACCAATTGAAAGGCGCCGGCCATGGCGAGGCCCACCATCGAGAAGATGGCCATAGCCACCGTCATCTCCAATACGGAGAATCCCGCTTGTAGATCGCGCTTCATTTGATCCCTCCACTAGCGGGCTTTGCGCCGCCGGGAGCACTGATCATATCGGTGATATTCTCCAGCTGTTTGAGCTGGTCGATTTCTCCACGACCATCCGCCGCAATAAAGGTCTCCACCGTCATGGTGTAGTCTTCACCTTCGTCTTTGTAGACAAGTCGAACCGTCAGTTTCCGAATTTGTTTCGAGGCTAGATTGATGACCTCGGGAAAGAACGCGGTCATCGTCGTGATGCTCTGAATCAGCATAAGCGGATTGATGCCGCATACAGCTTGCACCTGAATGCCTGCGGTCCCCATCAGAGGGATAAGCGCGGACAGATTCATCATATTGCTCTGTTGCAGAAGCTCCAGATTCGGTTTGCTGGATGCGCCTCCACCGTTTGCCCCTACACTGTTCGTCAAGGATTCCAACGCGCCGGTATCCATGGCGGACTGGATCTCAATATCCGGGTCTATCCCCACCAGATCATAGGTGCAGGTATAGGTGGCTGGAGTCCATTCATCTCCACCTTTGCCATTGAAGGGTTCGCCCACATACTCATCACAGGAGGCCCCTTCTACATCCGACGGGAACTCCCGCTCGTCTGGCGTGGAGCTGGAATCGTAATATTCCTGTTGGGCCTCTTCCTCTATATCCAGGACCAGTCCGCGTATGAGCTGTGTAGCGACCAGAATGCGACTTCTAGAGGCTGTCATGGCCGAGGAGGTCGTGAACATGAGCCCAATACTCGCGATTACACCCGACAAAACGGCCGCTGCGACCATCAGCTCCAATAAGGTGAAACCGGCGGTTCGATTTGCGGTTGTGTTCGATTGTGGAGATGTCATAGGCGCATCTCCTTCTTGATATCGACATTGGCCCGAACGCGCGCGCGGCCCAGATAGGGCTGCGTGATGATGAAAAGTTCGGAATCCTCGTCGTCTTCCAGGCCCACGACTACGATGGCCTTTTCCACAACCCCCCAGGGGAAGGCATGAACGGAGATGGTGCCGGATTCTACCGGGACCGGGTTCGCCTGGGTCACCACCTTTATAATGTTCACATGCTTCTTGAGTTGGAACTGTTTGACGGTGGTCCCTTTGCTATAATCGACCTCGCCACCTTCGGCCCCTTCCTCGGCCATCTTCTTCTCTTTGGCTTCCTTTTTCTTCTGGGCGAGCTTCTTGAAGCGGGTGTTGGCGTTTTCGTTCAGGGTCAGGCCCGCACCACAGGGCGGGTTTTCGGCTTTTTCGATGACGATCTTCCTTTCGTCCAGGTCGATGGTCATTCGATACGGCACCCCCTCACTGATGGACCGTTCGTACATGCCTCGAAGATGGGCCGAGATCTTATAGGCGGACGTATGGACCTGATTCTCACGAACGAAGCCGACCGAGGGGAGGATGATCACCAGAAATAAGGCGATAATCCCAAGAACGACCATGAGCTCGAACACGGTGAAACCGCGTGCGGCTGGTCGCCCTTCTGGGGGAGTCGGTCTTGTCATTGGGATCTGCACCTGTTCTGACCTCTATTCCTCGCTAAAACAGATATCGTCTGCAGAGCCTTGCTTCTTATCTTTGCCATTGCTGCAAAAGACGACCTCATCGCAGTCGGCGCTGGAATCGTAATGCCATTCTTGCTTCCAGGGATCTTTGAGCTGGGATTTCTTCAAGAAGGACAGATTTTCGAGGCTATCCGGCAGTCCGCGTACACTATTGCAACGGGTCTGCAGGATGTTGCCAATGGTGACCACCTGCGCGCGTGCGACGTCTTCCTGGCTATCTGCGAACAGAGCACCATAGGCGAAGACAAGGCCACCCATGACCATTCCGATGATGGCCAGAACGACCAGGATCTCGATCAAGGTCATACCTTGTTGGGGGTGCATACGACGTGCCAGCTGTCGGCGGGTCTGGCCATCAGCGGCGGCCTCAAGGTTTGGGTGCAACATGTTTTTTCTCCCTAGGTTGTAATTTCTTGGCGTTATAAGGCTCTTAGCGAGCGCCCTGGAACGCTTTACTCATATCCAGTATCGGTAGCATGATGGACCCGACCACGATTCCAACGAAGCCACCCATGATGACGATCATAAGGGGCTCAAGCAGGGCTGTGAGGGCGGATAACTTTGAATCCACCTGTATCTCGTAGGCGTCGGCCGCCTTGATCAGCATTTCTTCGAGGGTTCCACTTTGTTCCCCGATATCGATCATCTGGCAGATCATCGGCGGGAATTCTCCACTGGCCCGTAGAGGAACGGCCAGGGACTGACCTTCCCGCACTTCGATCACAGCTTGTTCGATCACCTCTTCGAGGACCCGGTTTCCAATGATGGCTTTTACGATCTCGAGGGCGGTGAGTAAGGGGACGCCGGATTGCAAAAGGGTGCCGAAGGTACGACAAAACCGGGCCAGGGCGATCTGGCGCATCAAGGTGCCAACGAAGGCTCGATTGAGGACAAAGCGATGCCAGGCTCGTTCGCCGGTGTCGGATTGTTTCCAGTTCTGGAACAGCAATATGGATCCCACGATAATCAGGATGAGAAGCCACCACCAGCTGGAAAGGAACTTACTCAGCCCGATCATCAAAACGGTGGGGAGGGGCAGCTGTGCATCCAATTGTTCGAACATCACTTCGAATTTGGGCACCACCATAATCATCAGCATGCCAACAACCAGGCTACCAACGACCGCCATAACGACGGGGTAGGTCATCGCGGCGGTGACCTTGGCGCGTAACTTCACCTGTTCATCGAGCAAATCTGCCAGGCGGTTTAGGACCACGTCGAGTGTTCCGGAGGATTCTCCGGCGCGAACCATATTGACGTAGAGTTTGGGAAAGACCTTGGGGTGCTGGGCAAGAGCATCGGTAAGGGAGGCCCCCTCCATCACGGCGGTACGGACCTCGGAGAGGACAGACTTGAGTCGAGTGTTTTCGATCTGTGTTACGACGGCCTGAAGAGTTTCCGTTACCTGGATGCTGGCACCGACCAGAGTGGCCATATGCCGGGTAGCCTCTGCGACGTGGATGGACTTTACTCTCCCAAAGAAACTTCCGAGACGAAGTTCCTTGCCCATGACACCGCCGTCCGCACTCTGCGACTTCTTGCCCGTTCTTCCGAACCCGCGACGACCTTTGCCATCGGCCTCTCGGAATTCCTTTAAGAAGACACCTTTACCTTTGAGGTGCTGGCGCAGCAGACGATGGTTTCCCAGGTCTACATTGCCTTTGACTTCTTTGCCTCGGCTATCGATTCCTTTGTAGGCGTAGATCGGCATGACTTAGTCGCTATCCTCCTGGCTGACCCGGAGGACTTCGTCGATGGTTGTGAGTCCGTCCATGACCTTGACAGCCCCATCGTCGCGTAAGGTTTCCATACCCTGCTCACGGGCCTTCCGTTTGATGGTCTGGGCGTCGACCTTCTCGAGGATCAACTGGCGTACTTCGTCGCTCACTTCGAGGATTTCGAAGAGTCCAATTCGGCCCCGATAGCCACTCTGGGCACATTCATCACAGCCGACCGCTTTGAAGAAGGTCGCATCTTTTGATACGTCCTTTTTCTCGATACCCAGCAATTGAAGGTCTACCTCGGATGGGGTGAACGGTTCACGACAGCTCGAACACAATTTTCGGACCAGGCGCTGGGCCTGGGCGCATAGCACGGTGGAGGCGATAAGAAATGGCTCTACACCCATATCCACCAGACGTGTAAACGCGCCAGCGGCATCGTTGGTATGTAGGGTTGTAAATACCAGATGACCGGTTAGAGAGGCCTGTACGGCGATTTCTGCGGTTTCGAGGTCGCGAGTCTCACCAATGAGCACGACATCTGGATCCTGACGAAGTATGGCTCGAAGTCCGGTGGAAAAGGTAAAGCCAATCTTTGGATTCACCTGCATCTGTCCGATACCGGCAATCTGATATTCCACCGGATCTTCAATGGTCAGAATGTTGATGTCGGCCGTATTGATCTTCACCAGACCAGCGTAGAGCGTTGTTGTTTTACCCGAACCGGTGGGGCCCGTAACCAGGACAATTCCATGGGGTCTGGCGATGCTCTTCTCGAATGTTTTCCGATGGTCTGGATACATACCGAGCTGTACCAGATCGAGTACGGTCGAGGACTTGTCCAGAAGTCGCATGACCAGTCGTTCTCCATGCCCGGTTGGCACCGTAGAAAGACGAATATCCACGTCTTTTCCCGCCACCTTGATACGGATACGACCATCTTGCGGAATACGCTTTTCGGCGATGTTCAGTTTCCCCATGATCTTGATTCGACTGGAGATCGAGGCGTGAAATCGGCGCGGCGCACGGGCGATCTCCCGCAACACACCGTCCTTTCGAAAGCGAAATACGATCTCCTTCTCGAAGGGTTCGATATGAATATCACTGACCTGTTCCTTGACGGCCTGATTCAGAACACTGTTCACCAGCCGGATAATGGGAGCCTCGCCTTCTTCTTCGAGAATATCGCGAGTGGATTCTTCCAGATCCAGGGTCAGCACGCCGACATCGGTCTCAGCCATTTCATCGACCACCTGGTCGGCCGCTGATCGACGATCGAAGACCCGGTGTACCGTATCCAGAAGGGTCTGTTCGGCCACCAGCACAGGTTCGACTTCCTGATCGAACATCACCTGCAGATCATCGAGGACGAAGGTATTGAACGGATCGTGGATGGCAACGCGTAGCGAATGGGGACCCTGTTCGATCGGAATAAATAGATTGTCGCGGGCGTAGGCCATATTCATATCCCGGACCAGCCCTGGATCGATCGCTTCTGGATCCAACTCGGTAATGAGTTCAATGCCCGATTGGAGCGATAGAGCGGTGAGAAGCTGCTCTTCCGAGATCTCCTCCTGGGACATCAGGATTTCACCCAGTCGCCCTCCACGCTCGGACTGAACCGCCAGGGCCCGGTCTACGGCCTTTGCTGTACACCATCCTCGTTCAACGAAGATCTCGCCAATTCGAAGGGTGTTGAATTGCAAGTCCTGTGGCTTGGCGATCATGGAGTGTTTCCCTCCTCCTCAGGCGACTCTGGCGCGGGGGCGGGTGCAGGCTCTGGTGCAGGCTCCGGCGCAGGCGCAGGCTCCGGCGCAGGCTCCGGCGCAGGCTCCGGTGCGGGTGCTGGCTCTAGTGCAGGCTCCGGTGCGGGTGCAGGCTCTGGTGTAGGCTCCGGCGCGGGCTCGGGAGCGGGTTCTGGCTCTGGTTCCGGTTCGGGCGCGGCCTCCGGTGTGGGTTCTAAAACCTCTGGTTCCTCGACCTCTGGGGGCTCGTAATTCAGAGAATGGCTATCCAGAGTTCCGAATCCGCTCTGGTCATCCTGTTCCTCGAGTTGTTTGAGAATCGCATTACGCTCTGCATGGGAGTCCAGCACGCGACGCATCTCTTCCAACGCCCCATGCTTCTTCCGATAGTCGATTTCCCCGCGTAGGGCCGCCTCTTTTCGTGCGATATAGTCGTTGAACTCCCGGATTTCTTTTAGACGTCGTGCGTGGATTCGTTGGAGATCACTTGGGTCGCGAATAATGTGGGGCACGATGATCATAAGGAGGTTCTTTTTCTCCTTCAAAACCGCTGTCTGGCGGAAGAGCGCGCCGATGAGTGGGATGTCTCCGAGGAATGGTATTTTATCCAGGGCCTTGGATTCACTGCTGCGGATTAGTCCACCAATAACGACAGGTTGTTCGTCCCGCACGACTACGACGTTGGATACTTTTCGCTTACTGGTGGTGGGCCCTAATGTCCGGTCGATGGATTCGATGTCCTCAATGGACTGTTCGATCTCCATCCGTACAAAATTGCTCTCATTGACCTGGGGTTTGATCTTCAATGTGAGATCCGCGTCCACAAACTGGACCGATTGGAAGCCACCCCCGAACCCACCGAGACCACCCAGTCCACCGAGCCCTCCGAGTCCACCAAGACTCGAGAGTGCGCTTGAGTTTCCTCCGAGTCCTGCGAGACTGCTGAGCCCCCCGAGCCCGCCGCCAAGTCCACCACCACCGATGGAACTTGATTGGTAGGGAACTTTCTTGCCGACCTGAATTTCGGCTTCTTCGTTTTCGAGTGTGAGAATATGGGGGGTAGAGATGATGTTCACATCGCTATTGCTGGCGATCGCCTGCATTAGGAAGCCGAAGCTGGGGATCGACAATGTGCCGGACAGGCCCGTGGTACTGGCATTACCGGTGGAAACGTCGATGAGTGGCCCCTGCAGGCCTGTGGCGAGACCACCTTTATTTAGTTGATTGAGGTCGAATCCGCTCACACCCAGGCCACCCAGGCCTACGAGAAATGGCACCAACTCTCCATCAATGTCGACAGCAGTCCCCGCGCTACCATTGATACCGAATTTCCGATCACGGCTGGTCGTAACCTCCATGATCATGGCTTCTACGTAGACCTGCTTACGCCGGATATCCAACTTCTCAATCACCTTCTGCAGGGTAAGGAAGTCCGCGAGAGTAGATTCGATTAGGAGGGCATTGGTCTGTTCATGGGCGGTGATCTTAACCTCGCCCTGGAATAGAGCGGCCGCACCGCCGCTGCCCTTGGATTTAGAGCCTTTTTTGCCTTTGGATTTTGTCGTTTTCCGGCGCGATTTTTTTGCCCCCTTACTCTGGGTAAGAGCCTGCAGTGTCTCGGCGACCTCTTTCGAATCGGCGTTTTGTAATTGATAGATATGAAGTTCGCCTTCACCAGGGATTGGGACATCCAACTTGCGAATGAATCGGTCCACCAGCAGATAGGTAGTGCGGGTGGTTACCATAATCAGCTGGTTGGTTCGTTCATCGGCGAAGATCTTTCGGACGGTTCCGCCTGCACTTGCGTTCGCTCTGCTTCCCGTTGGCGATGCGATTGGGGTGGATTTTCGACCACGAACCGTACTGGACCGCTTGGGGCTGATTCGGGACTTGGATCCTTTGATCGCGGTTGCATCGGCCCCGAAGAGTTGATTGACCTTGTCCACCAGATCACCGGCTTCGCTATAGAGCACAGGACGAATGAAGATCTCTTCGTTCCCGGAGGCGACATCCAGCTCCCGGACAAGTTTGCGGAGTCGTCGCACATTCCGAGCCGTATCGGTGATGATCAGGGTATTGGTGGGACCGTAGGGGTATAGATCGGCACCGGGGCTCTTGAACATATTCAGTACTTCCAACAATTGGTCGGAGAGCTGTACATGTTTCAACTGCATCATATAGCTGATGATTCGGTCTTCGGAGGGGACCTTTTCACCGCTCCGGATAACGGGGGCATGGTCGGAGCGGGCTTCTCCCGACTTGGTTATTTTCATGAACGGGCCCGCCGGCACGATGCTGTATCCGTTCATAAACAGCGAAGACAGAAATGCCTTATAGGCTTCGTATACGGTCACCGGTTGCGGAGACATGATCGTGATTGTGCCTGAGATGTCCTTCAGTTTGAGAATGAAATTCTGGGCCCGGATACAGGCAACGAACTTGATGACGTCTGTTAACGGAGCTTCTTCGAAGTCGATGGAGATCTTGGTGTTCAGGGGCAGCTTTCGGCAGCGGACGTCCTTTTCGAAATTGGTCTTGAAGGTAATGATATCCTCGATGTCCTTTTCGCTCGTTGATTTCTCCGCCTTTTCGGAGGTGGTTTTCTTTGGTGCTTTGGGTGTGGGGGGAGGAGGAATACGGCCCGCGCTTCCTTTGATGAGGGGGCTTCCGGCCGCAGACCCTGGTCGTACCGGTTGCCGTTTCTTCTGCCGTTCACGTCGTTTACGCTGGGCCTCCGTACGTTTGTCTGGCGACATTTTCAGGGGGCGGGGTATCGCCTTATCGCGGCTCATGTCCAGGTTCTTCACACCAGGGAGCTGCCCTGGATTGAGACGGGGACCCCGCGCTTGTGCGCTTACCAGCGAGGGTGCACCAAATACCAGCGTTGTGAAGGCTAATATTCGCATCAGTCCCCTGGCGCGGCCCGATCCAGGCCGCGCTGGGCTGCTCACCACAGATTTGTTTTCGATACATGGTTTCTTCATGCCATTACTCGCCGATAGTTGTTTGAATGAGCGTTGTCTGGCTCTTTACTCAATGGATGGTGTAGTTGATGGTCCGCGGGGCACCACCTCGAATCACATCGATGGCGATGCTGTTCGCGGAACGTAGCTTTTCGAATAGCTGGAGCGCCTTTGTCGGGCTGTCGATGTCGTCGCCGTTAATCCGTTTGAGTTGATCTCCGGTTTGAAGCCCGATTGCCTTGTAAATGCTATTGGGCCGGACGGCTGCCAGGCGGAAGCCCTGGTATTTTCCTCCGCGCATATTCGGAACAATCTTGGCTCCAGAACTCAATCCGGCCATATCCTCGAGTTCTTCGTCGAGCATGCTGCGGTCGAGGCGATATTCCCAGGGCCCCACCTTCTTCACGCCTTTCGACCAATCGACCTTGTTGGCACGACTACTGCCGCGCCCCTTGGAACGACTTTTATTACGTTGGCTGCTCGTTCGATCACGACTGGAACCGGGTCGGGGTGGGTACCGACGCGAATTGCGGCTGGCCACTCCCCCTTTCTTCTTTTCACCCCAGAGGCGAATTCGTTCCTCTTTGTCACCGCGTTTCACCAGCATATAGGTACGTTCGATTGCGCTCACCACGATGCCCGTCTCAAGTTCGGTACCAATACGTACGAGCTTCGCGCTTCCCCCCTTTTTGATGGTGGCCAGGGACCATTCGGTATCTTCCGCCACCAGGGTTCCGATCAACTCCACATTGAGATCGCTCAACGGGATCGCGTCTTCGTCCTGGCCTTCGCCACCGCCTTCTCCCGAATCACCGTCACCGGGGAATTTCCCGAACTCGTTGTCGGAGGAAGCCATCGCGCTGGGGGGGGGATCCGCATTGAACATGCGTTCTTCGGTGAGTTCCCTACCCAGTCCTTCCGTTTTGTACCACCGTTTGGTGAGCACGTTGCTATTGACGGATGTGGAGTTGGGTACGGTCACCGTGCCCGGGATCAACCCGTTCAGTTTGCCCGCCACAATGGCGTTCACCGTCAAGGCGCTAAGTAGGGCCAGTACAATCGTGGTGAGAACGGTCACAACCCAGAAGTACTTTTTGAAGAATGTCTCGACCAAAAGGAGGACTCCGCCAGAAAAGAGATCGTCAAACGACCTGTACTAGCAATCTTCGGGCCATTTTTTCACTTCTCGAGAGGCCATCCTGTAAAAACGACCGGAGGTTAGGCACAAAGCCTGTAATACCAGCGTCTTACCTTTTTGTTTTGGTATGTTTTTACCGTGCGCAGGTCTGGTGAACAGTTGTAGATAAGGCTGATCCGGTGACACCTTGACGAGATGCCTGCGTTGGTTTTGCCAAACTGACAAACGGATTGACGCTTTTGGACCTGCATATCGAGCTTTGGCGAGGATGATTCCCATTGACGAACCCGCCAAACCAGGGCAGTCGTTGGTTTCGTACAGCGGGGAAAGCGGTGCTTCCAGACCAACCACAGACATCGGGCAGCCTTTGGCTTGATTCCGGATTGGTGTCCGACGATGTGGAGCATCAATGGCTTTGGCGAGGTCTGTGTTGTGACGCGGCCAGCCCTTTACTGGTGGATGGATCTGACGAGTGGAATGACGCCCTGAATACGATTCGTCGGGACCTTGGTGAGAAGCCTGGCCCAGCCGGCGTTCCTCGTTGGGTTGGTCTGATTACCTACGAGGCGGGTACGCTTGTAGAGCCGGCCATCGGTTATGCAGGGCATCCAGATGGTATGCCGCTTGCGATGTTCTGGCGCTATGATGCTCGGCCCGATGCACTTCCTACGGAAACGGGTCCACTGCCAACGGCCCTGGCCTCCCCTTCGCCATCTGTAGAAGATCACCAGCGCCGTATTGAACATTGTCGTGCCCGAATCGGGGTAGGGGAGATCTATCAAGCCAATCTCGCTCGACGGATTGATCTTTCCTTTAATGAACCGGTTGCAGGACTCCAACTTGCCCGGCGTCTACAGCATCGAGAACAGCATAGCTATAGTGCCTGGTTGCGAGTGGGACCTGATCTGGAAATTGTCTCCCTGACTCCGGAGTGTCTGTTGCGGGGTGCCTTTGGTCAGTCTGGCGTTTGGAGCTATCCTATCAAGGGAACAGCCGAGCCACAGGCCGATGGGCTGCTGGGCGATCCGAAAGAGCGAGCCGAACACATCATGATCGTGGATCTCGTACGCAACGATCTTGGACGAGTGGCTCGGGTGGGATCTGTTCATGTCGATCCTCTGCTCGGAACCCGGGATATGCGTACTTTGCGCCATCTGGAGTCCCGGGTCTGCGCAGAACTTGCACCGGGTTACGATGTTTTTGATGCACTGAACGCGCTCCTCCCTGGAGGATCGATCACAGGTGCACCCAAGATCCAGGCCACCCATGTGATCGCCGACCTGGAACAGCGTCCACGTGGGCCCTATACCGGGGCTCTTTTGACCGTAGATGCTGCAGGCCAGGTCGTGGTCTCTCTGCTGATTCGGACTTTAGTCCTGCAGGGGCGCCAGGGTTGGTTGGACGTTGGCGGGGGGATCGTATGGGCGTCCGATCCGGGGCGAGAAGTGTTGGAGACCCGTCGTAAAGCCCTGGCTCATCTTGATGGGATGGTGTCCGAGATCCCCTGAACCGTCGGGGCCAGGCGAGCTATTCCTCGTCTTCTTCGTCGTCCGTCGGTATCGGCTTCATAATGGAATTCTTCTCGCGATTGAATTCCTCCAGGGCGTTCTTCAGTTTTTTCATATCGGGATGTTTTTTCAGTTTTTCCAGATCGCCTGCGGGCAGGATCTGTTCCAGGTGGTCGCTTCCGCCGACAATTTGTTGAAGCGGGCCCATGGTACGGCGGTACGAGTCAATGATTCCGTTCGCCACAAAGACGGCGGCAGCCAGGAAAAACACGAGGGCCCCCACCCGAAGAAGGGTGGCCGTTTTCCGGTGTACTTCGGCCGTATAGCGAATCGAGATCTGTTCGAGCGCGTCTGGCAGTTCGCCCGACTTTTCACCCGCGGCGACAAGCATGATATCGCCGCTCGCCAGAAGTGAGTTGGCGGCGAGGGCGGATGACAGTTGGGCCCCCTCACCGATCATCTCGGCAATCGCCTGGGAGCGTGCGTGCACAATCGGGTCATCGGAGACGATAGCTGCACTTTGTAACGACTCGTAGATGGGGAGACCCGCGCGAAGATTATGACATAAGACCCGAGTATAGCTTTCGCGAGCTTTTCGAACATAAATGGAGGCTGGCCAGGGCAATCGCCATGCGAGCTTCTGAAGGTGGGCCTTAAGCGGCTGACGTGTTGCCAGCCATGGTAAGCCCCAGAAGACACAGAAAAGAAAGAGTACAAACCACGAGAGATTGATGCCCACCGCCCATAGATATGCGCTCATAGATTGGAAAATGATGATGGGAATGGGGAGGACGACAATCGCCATTACCACCAGAAGAACCGGATAGGCTGCCGATCTCAAGATCGACTGACGAAACTCCATTTCCGCTTCAATTTGCTCACATAGGGAGCGAAGGGCGGCCGGTATGTCGCCGGTACGTTCTGCAGCGTGAAGAAGTTGGACGTCGGCCGGGTTAAATAATCGCGGGCAATGTCGAGCAAGTTCGGAGAAAGGGTGCCCCTCGAGAGAACGTTGATGCAGGATTATGCAATACGCCGACATGGCACCGGTGGTGGATTCTTGCAGGACCGCAAGGGAATTGGTGACGCTCATACCCGCATCGAGAAGCCGAGCGATGCTTTCGTAGACAATCTTACGACGCGCTCGAGAGAACATCGGTAGCAAAGCGGGCTGGGGCGGAGTGGACACCTCCGTGTCAGTGTTGGTAGCTGCGGGGGGGGTCACTTCCTTCACTTGTTCTTGCTGGCGTGCTTCCCATTTCTCAAACACGATCCCGCAGGAAATACACTCGGCGGAAGGCCCTTGTTCAAAACCGCATCGCGGACATTTCATAATGTCATCGTACCATCTGCTGCCCAGGGAGGCGATGCGGAACAGCCCATCTTAGAACCGACCGAAGCCCAACCAGAGCTGTCCTGCGAGATACTGTGTGCCTGCCACATCCTTCAGGGTCTTGGTTCGAACATAACTGTTCAGGACTCTTCCTGTGGACTCATTTCGCCGTACCTGGGGGCGTGCAGGGGTTACGACCGAGCGATCGACGACTTCGTTTACCTGGGCAAGGAAATGAATCGTGCCGTTCGAGTCGACTCGTTCCACAATCCCAACCAGTGTAGCCTCCTTGGGAGAATGAGGAGCGCTCGTCCGTTCGAAGAATACCAGATCGCCGGGCCTGGGTTTGCCGGCTGTTGAGAATGCCCCATGTTTCCTTAGATGACGTAGGACCTTAGCAGCCGGGTTCTGGCCCTTCTTGCCGGAAATACCGACATCCGCGACTCGCAAGACATGACGCATGAAGTCGTGTTTTTTCCCCATGCGAAATCCATACAATCGGCGACCAGCCGCCAGCATCGTATCGGGACCGCAGGTGTTGCTTGTACATACAGTCTGCTGTCTCTGGATGACCACCGGGATCCGGGAGGGTCGGGCTGGGCGTTTTCTGGTGGCCTTTTTCGTAGCCGGTGGGGTCGCCCGTGCGCTTTGCACCGGGTAGGATGTTCTCGAAGCCCGGGGTATAACCATGCTGTCATGGACCGGGAACGGGATCTGCACATTCAGCGTGGAGCGTGAGAACGAGTATTCTGGTTGGCCGGCCCCTTTCAGCGTGGCGCATCCAAAAAATGGTAGTAGAGCCAACGCCAACAAAAGCGGTCGAGATGCCAACAGAAATTGTTTTTGGTTGGGAATTCTCACGTAGAAAAATCGTCCTGGAAAGGGAGTGCCTTGCCGAATACAAGGATAAAGTTCGGATTATCTTCAGTTTTATTGAGGATAAAGGGTGGTTGGGTCGCGTCAAAAAACGCGATGGCGTGTTCTCCCGGACTCGTGCTAATTATTCTTTGAACAAAAACCACTGAACTTCGTCCGTACCTCATCACCTGTTGCCGAGGAATCAATCATGTCTGCTTTCCAAACGATGCGTAATTTTGGTTTTGTAGTTGCCGCTCTTTTCTTTGTTGCCTGCATACCACTTGAGGATGAACTCGTAGAAACGAACGATGTAACCCTGTCCTGGCAGGTGGCTGGTGGAACCTGTTCCACAGCGAAGATCCCCAATGTGCAGATTGATATATTCGACCAGAATGGAGACCTCTACGACCAGGTCGTCACTCTTTGTTCGAACGGCTCGACCACGTTCGCGGATGTGGTGGAGGGAACGTATCGGATACAGGTTCTCGGTCTTGATGAAGACAATGCTGCGACCTATGAGACGCCATCGCTAGACGTCACAGTGATCGCCGGGGAGGAGCCCATAATTCTTCAGCCTCCTCTGCAGCTTGCGATCCGTCGAGCGCATCTGGAGATCACGTGGAAGTTCTCCACCGGTGGGCAGTGCAATTTCGAGGGTGTGGATAAGATAGAGGTATCGATATGGGATCAGGTGGTTGAGATGCAGGTTGCCAAAGATACCGTCGTCTGTACCTTCGATCCCAACGAACAGGAGACATTCCCTGATGGTACCGTGCCGCGCGGTCTGGCGATTGTCGATCTGGCCCCTGGGGAAGTTCTTATCGAAGGATTTGGACTGGACGCGCAGGGATTTCGCCTCTTTCACGGAACAGAGGGTCCTTTGAAGTTGAATCCCGGCGAGATCCACGAGATCGAGTTGATCCTCTATCCCTGTAGTGACGAAGGCGTCAGCTGTCAGTAATCTGGTTCAGCGCCCATCAGGGCGGACCGAGGTAGAATACTCCGAGGACATAATCGCCCGCCTGATCGGCGGCTGCGCCGTCCACGGTGATTTGAATCAGTTCACCCACGGAGAGATCTAAAATGAGTTCCTCTCCGGAGCCTCCAGATACGTCTGCAGCACCGAGACATGTTCCGTCGCAGCTGGCGGTAACGTACAGCAAACTATCAAATGAGGTCGCCGCAGCTGGAAGCACCACCAGGTATTGCCCGGTCTCTTCCACGGTAAATGCATAGGAAACATCCTGTCCTATGTCTCCCGTACCAGCCGCCAGTTCCGAACATATTTCTACCAACTGACTCTGAGGAGTTGCGTCGGCGGTAGTTCCAGCCATATTGACCGGTGCGGCCGGTACAGACAGCGGGTCCGTACATGTGTCGCCCACTTTGGGACATCCGCCAAGGGCCTGGCAATCCGGGTCCGCACAATCAAATAGAGTGTCGCCGTCGTTATCAAAGCCGTCGTTACAGATGGACTCAAGTTGTTGTATAAGTTCTATCCGCAGCAGATAGGTTCCCTGAACAGCCAGGCCGTTCGCCGAGCCGTCTACCACCAGGAAGACCTCCTGGTTGGCCGCCAGGGTGAAGTCCACGACCTCACCTCCAAGACCGGGTACATCCCCGCCCGCCAGACAACTGGCCGTGTTAAGGCAGCTTTCCTTGATGTATAAAGCCGTATCGAACTCTGTTCCCAATGGGTCGAGTTCCGCTCGGTAGATACCGGACTTGGACGACACAAACCGGATCTTGGCGTCGGGAGCTCCATTCCCGGTGGAATGATTTAGACCGGGACAGTTCTGCTCGGGGATGTACGAGAATTGATCCTGACCGGTAAATGTTGTGCCGAGCACGGCAACAGCGGATCCGTCGGTTGAGACCACAATGGCCGAACTACAACTCAGTCCCACGATGGGGCAAAGGTCGACGCCGGCGCAGTCCGTATCTGTGCAGTCAATGGAACCATCGGCGTCGTCATCGTTACCGTTACTGCAGTTAACTTCGGCCGGACCCAGGAAATTTCCGTGGAGGGTAAACGTGCCAGCCACGGGGCCGATCGCACCATCAAAGCTCCAACCATCGACAATGAGAAAGATGGTCTCGCCAGCTTCAATGGCAACCATTACCGCTTCGCCACCATTACCCGGGCTATCATCGTCACCGGCCAGGCAGGTATTCTCGATATCGTCACAATCGGTAACGGCATAGAGGATGGTGTTGAAGTCCGTGTCGTTGGAGTCCAGTTGGAACTGATAAAGCCCAGACAATTCCGGAGTAAAGCTATAGGTCAGGTCGGGACTGACCGATCCCCGCTGGGCCGGTTGTCCATCACAGGAGAAGGCCGGAAGCTCATAATTCGGAGAAGCGATGGTCGTATCGCCCGTCAGCGTTAGTGGTATGGAGGTCGGATCTATTACGATCGCATTGGGACACTGGTCCCCGGGGGTCGGGCATGTGAATGTGCCGGTGCAATCGGAATCACTGCAGTCGACAAGTCCATCTTCGTCATTATCAATATCATCGGTGCAGTTGTCTTCGACTTGCCGAATGGAGAGCTGGTAGACACCTGCGTTTGGTGTAAGGTTACCAAAGCCGTCAACGACGACACTTCGTGTTTCACCGGTCAGGAGGGGTAGTAGAATTGACTCTCCTCCAAGTCCCGATACGTCGGAGACTGCGTAACAGACACCTGGGCATTGGTCCCGTATGTACAATACGGAATCAAAGCCACCGCCCAGGCCCGCGGTTAGAGAGAACTCGTATAGGCCGTCGTTTGGTGGAGTGAACAGGTAGAAGACATCGGGGCTGGCACCGCCCACAATATTGCCAAAGTTGGAGCATGACCCATCACCGCTATCGGTCGTTGGGGTCGAGAACTCGGTGTTTCCTGTGTCCGAATACGGTATATCAAAGATGAGGTTTGGACCGAGGCAGTAGTCTCCCTCGGTGGGACAGGCGTCGATATCCGCCACACAATCGACATCGCTGCAATCCACAAATCCATCGCCATCGTCGTCTAGATTATCCGCACAATTCCGTTCGGCGGGCTCGATTATCAGTTCATAGTCCACACCCGACTGGGCTCCCGCGCCGCCTCCATCCACAACGATGCCGATGGGTACGCCGGCTACCATATCGACCAATACACCAGCCGCTTCGTCGGACGCTCCAAGGCACCAGTACCCATTTGCCGGAGGACAGGTGTCCAATATAGCAACGGAGGGTTGGTCGGCCCCGGCCACGCCTATTGGGTGGGCTTTGACCCGGAATCGACCGTCCGTATCGGACGCTACCAGGTGGAATGCGTCGGGCGCACCACTGGGGATCGCCG